>JAQVYB010000042.1 GCA_028708815.1 Kiritimatiellia bacterium
GGGAAATGATGGTGGCGGGTAACTTTTGCGGTTCGGTCGTCGCAAAGATAAATTTTACATGTTTGGGGGGTTCTTCGAGTGTTTTCAGCAGGGCGTTGAAGGCGCCGGTGCTGAGCATGTGTACTTCGTCGATAATGTAAATTTTGTAAGGGCCTCGTGCAGGCGCATAAAGAACGCTTTCGCGCAGATCGCGGATGTGATCCACGCCGGTATTCGAAGCCCCGTCGATCTCGATCACATCCAGACTGCGCCCGTCCATGATTTCCCGGCAGGCATCGCACTGATCGCACGGCGTGGCCGTAGGGCCTTTCGCGCAATTGAGCGCCTTGGCAAAAATGCGGGCACTCGAGGTCTTGCCGATACCGCGCGGACCGACAAACAGATAGGCGTGGGCAATCCGCCCGCTCTCGATGGCATTTTTCAGCGTACGTGCGACATGCTCCTGTCCCACCACCTCGTCAAACTGTTGCGGACGCCACTTGCGCGCTAACACTTCATATGCCATATGCCTTGCCCCTCTCCTGCGCTTTGATCCGACTGAAAAACAAGGGAAAAAGGCCGGGAACAGGGCCAGGTTGACCTACGGCACCCGAAAAGCATGGCTTAATGCTGCTACCTTCCGGTCCTGACATGGTTCACCCGTTTGCGTTGCATAGGGCCCAACCCCATTCCCGACTAAAATCCGTCCCTCAACGGCCCACAAAGATAGCAGCAACCGACCAAATGACAAGCATAGCCTTCCCGCTTTTTCAGGCCCTTTTATTCCGTGACTTCAGGCGCATCGACGGAGGCGGAATCGGGCAGCGCAGTCACCGGCTTTCGCCGGAGCCAGAGTTCCCTGCCGGGTTTTCCATCGGCCTGGCTCATCGCCACCCACTGACAAACCCAAACGCCGTTTCGGTTATCTCCCTTGATCATTCCACCATCACCATCGCTTCCGCGATAGCCGAAAGTCAACCGACCGCCCTCGACCCAGCCGATGCCTTCATAGCTGCTATCATCCAGCATGCCCTGAAAAACATACGCCTCACCTCGACGGGAAATAATGGTGGTCCCGGTGTAATCCGGCGTGGAAGAGGTGTCGCCCTCCGGCTCCCAACCCTGCACATCATACACGCCGCACGGCGACGACGCCGCATCCTCCGCCTGCGCCGTGAAGGGAAACACCGCCAGCGCCGCCAGCATCCAAATCCATCCGAATTTCATTCTTCTACGCATGAACCATCCTCCTTTTCCCTTCAACTGCAAATCACCCCGTCCCGCAAAAACACTTTGCGGTCAGTACGTTCCGCCACCGACTCGTTGTGCGTTACAACAATCAGCGTCTGTTCATATTCCTCTTTCAACTCGAACAGATAGTCCAGCACCAAAGCGCCGGTGGTTGAATCGAGATTGCCGGTGGGCTCGTCCGCCAGCAGCAGCGAGGGACGGTTCATCAGCGCCCGCGCCAGCGAGGCGCGTTGCTGTTCGCCGCCCGAAAGCTCCGTGCTGCGGTGCTGCGCGCGCTCCGCGAGCCCCACGCGCTCCAGCAACTCGAGCGCATGAGCCCTGTTGCGTGCACTGTTGTGCACCGCGCCCTTTCGACTCATCGCCGGAAGCATCACATTTTCCATAATGCTCAGCTCGGGAAGCAGATGATAGGACTGAAAGACAAACCCCACCTCCTCCGCCAACCACTGCGAACGCCGCCTCGACGAGAGACGATAGATGTCGCCTCCATTGAAAATCACTTGTCCACTGTCCGGTTTATCCAGCCCGCCCAACACATGCAGCAGCGTACTTTTCCCCGCCCCGCTCGCGCCCATAATCGTGAGCGACTCGCCCGCCTGCACCTTGAGCGAAAGCCCGTGCAGCACTTCAATACGCTTGGAAAACAACAGATATTGTTTGAACACCTGGTCGCATTGCAGCAGTGGATTCGGGTTGTTGGCTGATTCCGTCATATCACTCATACCTCAACGATTTCGCGGGATCGAGGCGTGCCGCGCGCCAGGCGGGAATCACGCCCGCCACCGTACAGATCACCATCACCGAAACGGCGATGATCGCGATATCCATCCCCGAGGTTTTAGCCGGAATCTCCGTCAGATGATACAGCTCTTTCGGAAAGAGTTCCCAACCGAACCGCGTAGTCATGGCGTGCATCAAGTCGTTGCGGTAATGCAGAATCAGCAGGCCTGTACCAATCCCTGCAATCGTTCCGATCACCCCCGAAATCAACCCCTGCCAGACGAAGATGCGCATGATGTGACCAGACGAGTAGCCCAGCGCCTTCAGCAACCCGATCTCACGAGTCTTCTGCACCGTCAGCGTGATCAGCGTATTGGTAATTCCAAAGGCCGCCACCACCGTGATGAAGATCAGCAGAAAAAACATCATATTCTTCTCCACGCGCAGAGCCGAAAACAACTGACGGTTCATTTCCATCCACGTCTGGATATTGTAGCCGCCGCCCAGGGAACGTCGGACCGCCCGGGCGGTTTCGGGCGCCTGATACGGATCGGTTGTCATCACCTGAATCCCGTGCACTCCGCTCTCCAACCCGAAGAGATTGCGCGCGGTATCCAGCGTGGTCAGGATATACCCCATGTCGAAATCCCACATCCCCAGATCAAAAATACCGCGAATCGTCAGCTCCGTCGGCAGATAGAGTTCATCCGAGGCGGACGTAAAGTTGCGCGGCGAATAGAGCAGCAGTTTGTCGCCCGTCCAGGCGTTCAGTCGGCGTGCCAGGTCTGCGCCCACCAGCACTTCATCATCCTCGATCGCAAATTCTCCCGCCGTCATGTGTTCGGGAATGCGGCTGATGCGTCTCTCTTCATCCGGTTGAATGCCGCGCACAAAAGGCGTGAAAATACGGTCATCCCGCTGAATGAAAACGAGCCCCTGCACATAGGGCGCCGCGCCGACCACACCGGGGGCCTGCTCGATGATGTCGATGATTTCCCGGTCGTCCTCAATCACCTTCCAACCAGCCACCGTAAGGTGCGCATTAAAGCCGAGAATCTTATCGCGCCACATCTGGTCAAACCCACTCATCACCGAGAGTACAATCACCAGAACCGCCACGCCCAACAGCACGCCCAGAATGGAAATAACCGTCACCACCGAAATAAACGTCCGCTTCGGACGCAGATATTTCAGCGCAATAAACAATGAGAACGGCAAATCCATAATTGGCTCCTGCAGGTGAGCCTCCCGTATACAACACCCCCGCCCCGCCCGTCCATTTTATATTTTTCCAATGATTGGAAAAATCGTGCAAAAAGTTTCCAATGATTGGAAAAATCATCAAAAAAGTTTCCAATGGTTGGAACTTTTTCCATCCCTTTTTCCAAGGATTGGAAAAGGCCGGTTCAGAAGGTAACTTTTGCACCCACCTTCCAGGTGGTTCCGGCGGCAGGGTAATAACCAACCTCGGGATAACCCAGATACGCCGATGAGGCATACTGCTCGTTGAAGAGGTTGCACACGGCACCAAAGATCGCCACGGTTTCCAACGGCTCCCAACGAATCATCCAGTCCACCGTGGTATACGCTTCGAGGTTTTCCTGCGTGTTCTCGTAATCTCCGCCGACTTTTCTGGCGCCAATCCAGCGGCCTTCCAAACCGGTGGAAACCTGATCCAGCACCTGCCAGGAAAATCCGGCCTTGAGTACATATTCCGACACCAGCGGCACTTTATTGCCGTCGTATGGTCCACCGGTGAAAGAGGCATCCACCCAGTCCGCGGAGGTATGCCACTGGAACACTCCTGTAGGCCGTTGGAGACCCAGCCCCATTCCGCGCCGCCGCGTTTCATCCATATTTTCATTGCGGTACGTAACGGGATTATAGGCAATTTCATCCTTCATATCCAGTTGGTAGCATTCCAACGAGAGCTCCATCTGCATCGGCAGCATCAAGCTTGCGCCTGCATCCAGATTGATGCCGTGTTCCGGATCAATATCCTTATAAAGCGTGTCGCCCCAGCCATAGTAGCTGGCCATCTCATCAATGAACGGATAGCGGTAAATTCGGTGGAGACCCGCATACACGCTGACCAACGGCCATGCGCGACTTAACGACGCAGACCAAGCCTGCCCGTTTTGCGTTTCACGGTCATCCGTGGTCGTCTCCCCGCCTGCACGGCTTTTCGCTTCTGTTTCAGCCTGTTCCAGCCGTCCGGCCAGGTCCAGCCGCAGGTCGATCGGCAACCGAACGCCTCCGGAGGCATATCCTGCATACGTCAGCCGCGTAACCTTGGCATCGCCCTCCCGACCCGCAAACTCCGCCGTGGGATAACGCGTCTGATCGAGCTTGTCGTAATAGACATCGGCGCCAAGCAGAACATCCCAGCGCTCATCGGCATGCCACCGCCAGCGGGGCGAAAGTGAGGCGCCATCAAGAACGACCGCGTTGTACGAAGAGAAACTGTTCATGGTCGAATCAATCAACCGCCGGGTCCAGCCCGCATCGAACAGAATCGATTGTACCGCACTGGTGGCCGATCCCGAAATGCTGCCGCGGTATTGTCGGTTATTAATTGAGTCATTCTCATTCTCTGCGGCACGCCGGTTGGCATCCATCTCCGCCTTCGTCAGAGAGCCCGGCAGTTGATAAAACAAATCCTGTGCCAGGGCATTCGCCGCCACACGCAACCCATTGGATTCATACAAATAATCGCCGGAGAGCGTGGACGCATGGTAATCACTGCTGTCGCGATAGCCATCGCCGTCATCTTCCTGAACACGTACGGAAGCGCGATGCGCATTTTCGTGCAGCCCGGCACCTGCGGCGCCGCTGAAAAAGCCGTCACTCCCGGCCTCCATACGGACATAGGGTACTTCCGCCGGTTCGGTGCGAATTTGCAGCACACCGGCCACCGCATAATTGCCATACATAGCGGAGGCCCCGCCCCGGTCCAGCTCGATGGCAGACACCTCGTCCAGCGGAATCGAAAGCCAATCGAACAAAGCCATGTCCGGTCGATTCAATCGGATACCGTTATAGAGTAGCAGAATGCGCCCCTGCGCATAGTCGCCAAAACCACGCAGCGACGGTTCCATCTGAATTGGAGAACCGGTCAACGGACTCATATACAGCCCGCGAAAACTATTCAGCACCGTCAACCAATCACCCGCCAACTGATCCAGCCGTTCGCGGTCCAGCACCTCGATATTCGCAGGCGGCGGATATTCCACCGCCGCGTACCGCGACGCATGCACAATCACCTCCGGCAGCGCCACCCCCGCCGCCAAGTCCCCGTTCGTTTCTGCATACGTGCACACCGATGAAATCAACAACAGGGGAACAACAATGATACTGACGCGTCGGAACGACGCAGAGGAAGAACTCTTCATGAACAGATTCCTTTCATTTTCTCATTATGCGTGAGACGCGAAGCGACACCTTCGCTTCGTCATGAAAAAACCGCACGTCTTCTGGCTTCCGGCATTCCCGTTGGCTCCCTTCCCATCCGGTGTTGAGGGGGACAGTGGTTTATGAGCCTTCGCATCCGGTTACAGCGGCGCAACCGCGTCCGATTTTCACGAACTTCCGTTGGCGGCTTTCAATACGCTCATCTATAATGTCCGGCGCACTGAATTAGAAGAGTTATTTGCGTGGATTTCACGTATAATAATCCTTCCAATGATTGGAAAATTCACGCAAAAAGGTTCCAATGGTTGGAAGAATACCCAACACCCACTTTTACGAGCGATATGTGCGGCTTTTGTCACCCCTGTTTTTTAACGACGTCGTACAGTGTTGTTTGGGACCTGGGGCTGAAGCTTACCGATCAGTTCCTGGCACCTGATTGGAGATTTTCCTGTATTTTTCGATTCTGGAGACGGGCCAATATATCCGGCTGATTCTTTCAACTATCTGATTGCCTGAAATTGGTCCGTAGTATCTTCCGTCAAGACTACTCGCCGTGTTGTCACCAAGGGTGAAATACTCATCTTCGCCTAAGACAATCTTGTTCTGAGACGATGTGAGGACTGGCGTGGGCCGCATCGAATTACTTGCAAGAACAAACCCGTTTGATCTGGAGGAAATCTCTGCATTATCTCTCTGAGAAGTCGAATCTTTTCTACTGGGGCAATGGGTGTGTTACGTCGGCGACGCACTATTTGCCTTCCGCCGTTGTCTCAGGGTTTCATAAAGCAGAATGGTGGCCGCCGCCGCCACGTTGAGCGAATCGGCCTGCCCCATCATTGGAATGCGCACCTGGAGGTCGGCCTCATTCATCCATTGGCTGTGCAGTCCGTATTGCTCGGACCCCACCACAATCGCCAGGGGTATCGCCAAGTCCACCGAGTCGTAATGGCGGTCCGTGTGCGGCGTGGCAGCCAGCGTTTGTATCCCTTTCTTCTTCAGCCAGGCGATAACCTCCGGCGTGGGCGCCGCCGCCACCGGCACCGAGAAAAGCGTGCCGATGCTCGCTCGCACCACGTTTGGATTGTTGAGATCCGTGCAGGGGTCGCACACAATCACCGCATCCACTCCCGCCGCATCCGCCGACCGCAGCATCGTGCCCAGATTGCCCGGCTTCTCAATGGATTCCGCCACCAACAGAAACGGCGTTTCCCCCAGCGGCAGATCATCCAACGTCCGATGCAACTGAGCCGCCAACGCCAGCAATCCGTCCGGACGATCCCGATACGCCAGCTTCCGAAACACCGCCTCGCTACACGAAAACACCTCGCACCCCGCGGCGGCACATCGCCGAATCAACGACTCCTCATTCTCCCCGAGAAAAAGCGCACGACAGTAAAAAAGCGTATGCGGATTCCATTGGTTCTCAATCGCGCGCAACACTTCCCGGTAGCCCTCGATCAACAGCACATTCGCTTCATCCCGGTAACGCCGCGTACGCAGTCGCCCGACCTCTTTCACCCGTGGATTCTGCAAGCTGGTTATCTGCGCCTGTGGTGGTTCTTCCATAATCCGCCATTTCTGTTATTGCCTTAGTGTCTCTGCTTTGTTTTATTTCTTCCATCTTATGAACAGGCTGTTAACTATCGCAACTTCTTTTTTCTGCGCCATGCTGATTACCCTCTCCGTGGCCGACGAGTTGACCTTTGATCACTATCAGGTCATTCTCGACCGAAAACCCTTCGGCAATCCCCCGCCGCCACCCCCCGAACCCACCCCTACCCCACGCATTCTCTCGCCCAGCGAATCCTTCGCACGCCAACTTAAGCTCTGCGCCCTCATCGAAGACGACGATGGCTCCATTCAGGTCGGCATCATCAACATGCAGACGCAAAACAGCTTCTATCTCAAAATCGGCGACATCGAGGAAGGCGTAGAACTCGTCTCCGCCAATTACGATGAAGAAAGCGCCGTACTGAAAAAAGGCGATGAACTCGCCGTACTCAGCTTCCAAACCGGCACGGTTCAGCCCATCACTCAGGAAGAGGCGCGAAGCCACATCGAACGCGGACGCACCGGCTATGCCGCACGACGCAAGGCCCGCGAAGAAGCCCGCAAGCGCCGCCAGGAAGCCATCGAACAGCAGGCCCGCCAGGAACCCGCCCTTACCGGCGACGCCCTCGAAAAACACCTTCAGGAATATCAGATGGAAGTGATTCGACAAGGGCTCCCGCCCCTGCCCATTCCTCTCACCGAGGAAATGGACGCCCAGCTCGTCGCCGAAGGCATCCTCCCGCCTTAGCCGGCCTGCCGGGCTTCCGCACCGGCCCTGCCGGCGGCCGGCCACAATGGGGTACGCTCTGGTGAAGCTACAGAATGAGCCCCGTCTTCCGTTTGTTCCGCTCTTTCTCTCCGTTCCCTGCGGAAAATGCCTAATCATTACGGTTTGCCAATAACCGGGCCTTGCTCCTGGAAGATAATGTCCATTCGGATTTCGATGGAAAAGGTGGCATCATAATCCCTTTCGCGAGGAAACTCCACCTGCGGTTGAATTTCGAGAAAGAGCCAATCCCAACGTATTTTTTTTCGGACCGTGGTATTCAGCGTGTAATTATCCATCGTGCTGGAACCGCTGATATGCGCATCCACGGAGAAGGAAGCCGAAAAACCGGCCTCATCCAGGCCAATGTCTTTCATGGAATAATAGGAGAACGATTGATTGATCTCATAGCCATTGGAATTCTTACCCCAGACACCGCTTGACTGCGATCGAAGCAGGCGTCCTTCATTCAGCTTTCGGTTTGCGACGAAGCCGGTGGTCTCCTCCATGCCATCATCGGAACGAATCATAAATTCCTGAGAAGGCTCAAGCATCCAAGGCCCGTTTTCCCAGCGGGCGGTGATGGTATAGCGGGCGTAGGGATATACCACCTTGCGGGTGCCGAACGTCAGATGCGTTTCCAACCAATCCGAATTATACAATTTCAAAAGTACACCAAAGGTGTTCTCGGAGTTTCTTTTGTCCGTCGACGTGCTGCGACCGGTCTGGCCCATCATATCACCATCGATGTTATCAAAAAAGATGTGAAACCGTTCTTCCGCCAAAGGGAGTTCAAGATTCGCCCCGAAAGAAACATTCGGCTCAACCCCTTCTCCCTGTTTCCACTGGATGGATGGGCTCACCTGCACACGCGTGGTATTCATACGGGTGAAGACGCTTGGCGAACCGAAAAAGTCGTCCATGTCATCCGAGACCGTCGCCGGGCTTGGTTGGCGAGATGGAACAACGGAATCCATGGTATCGTTCAACCGCTCATCCAGCCAGCCGGCCTTCTCGGAAATGATGGCTTCGGTACGATCATGATACTCCTCGATCCGATCCAGCATATCCGACTCACCCGGCTCCTTCCCCTGCGAAGCAGCACCGACCGCTTCGTTCACCGCCACCGAGCAAACCAACACGCAAAGAACCCACCAACCACAGGCCCCAATCACTCTTCGCCTCATCCAAATACCCCGCTTTTTGTTTTTTGCTGTACAATAGGTATGATTCAGGATTTTATTCCGAACCTTTCGCCAATACAAACCAGGAATCGGAAATCAGTCATGAATTTAGGCATCATCGGATTACCTCAAACCGGGAAAAAAACCATTTTTGAACTGCTCACGGGCATTCCTGCACAAAAAGCGCCTTCGCGCGATGGTCTTTCCTATGCAATGGCCTCCGTCCGCGATCCACGGGTGGATCGCCTCTCCTCCCTGTATAATCCAAAACGAACCAAATATGCCGAGATCGAAATCGCTCTGCCGCCGGATGTCCAGCCCGACGCCACCCGAAATGCCGCCTGGATCGCCCCGCTGCGTAACATGGATGGACTGATCCACGTGGTACGCGACTTTCCTTCACCGCAGGTATTCCATGCTCTGGGCGAGGTCGATGCCGCACGCGATGTTTCTCTCGTGGAAGTGGAGCTGCTGCTGGCGGACCTGGCCTTGGTGGAAACACGCCTCACGCGCATGGAAAAAGAATCGCGCCACAAGCCCGCCTCCGAAGTGGCGAAGGAAAAGGAACTGCTGAAGCGCTTTGGCGAACAGTTGGAAAATGAAAAACCGCTCAGCACGCTCGACTTGACGCCGGAGGAACAAAAGCTTGTTTCGAGCCTTCAATTCCTCTCGATGAAACCGCTCGTGACCGTGTTTAATGTAGGCGAAAGTCTCGCGGAGGCGGAGCAACGGCTCGCGCCACTGGCCGAAAAGCACCAAGGAAACGGAACGGCTGTTGTCTACCTCAGCGCCGCCATCGAATCCGAAATACGCGACCTTCCGCCGGAGGAACGCCAGGCCTTCATGGATGACCTGGGCCTGACCGAACCTGCCGCACACCGCCTCTCACGAGCCGTTTACGAGGCGATGGGACTGATCAGCTTCTTCACGGTCGGACCCGATGAAGTGCGTGCCTGGTCCGTTCGGCGCGGTGCCCGCGCACCGGAAGCCGCCGGGAAAATTCATTCCGATCTCGAGCGTGGATTTATTCGCGCATCGACCATCCGGTACGAGGCTCTCCTCGAAGCCGGTTCGGAGCGAGCCGCCACCGAGGCCAAGCTCTACGTGCTCAACGGCAAGGAATATGTTGTCCAGGATGGTGACATTCTGGAAATCCGCTTCAACGTCTAGCAGAATGCATTGCGGGGGGGCCAAAGCCCACTCTCCTGCTAGAGCTCCACGGTGGTCCGCTGCATAAGCAGGTTGACATCGGACAGCATTTCGAGGCTGTGTATGCCATCGAGTAAATCATCCTGATAAGAGGGATCCCGCAGCCGGACCTGATAAGAGTATTCCAGCTTGTCCCCCTGCACCCCCTCGCGCACGGCAATCAGATAGTAGGCCGTACAGCAGGCCCGAAGCATCTCATCCAGTGGCACCTGAAATTCGGTTTCCGGCTCCACCAGAAAACGAAGCAGCCCGTCATAAGAGCGGCGGGAGGCAAACGGCGACCAGTGCAGAAGAATTGCCGTCAAACTGACAAACACCGTACCGGTAATGGCCACGGTATAAGTCTGCGCACCACAGGCAATACCGAGCCCAAGGCAGGCAAAAAGAAAAATGATATCGCGCGGATCGCGGATGGGTGTGCGGAAGCGGATAATCGCCAGAGTACCAAGAATTCCAAGCCCGCGTGCCAGATTGTTTCCGATGGCCAGAATCAGCATACAAACCACCAGCGAACCGAGCACCATCGTATGAATGAAAGACCGTGAATAAGAAAACCCCTGAAACGTCCAGCGGTAAACCGTGGCCAGTACAGAGGAAAGAATGAAACTGAACAGAAATGAAATGATAATCTGTTCAAATCCTAACAATTGAGACTGCGCAGGACCAAATACCGTCAGAAAATCTTCCATAGACACACACTCGCTACGTTAAAAAAAGTTCACAGGCGTAATCCGGTATTTCCGGGGTTCCGCGAAACAAAGCCTCTTGCCATATGGCAGTGGAGTATTTGCAATTTCCCATACGCGTCAAGTTAAAACGCTGAACGAGATCCATCATCCACTGCGGCGCATCCGCCAGCGTCTTGATTTCAAGAACACACGCGGAAAAAGGATAGCTCTTATTCTGCTGCCAGGTGGCATCCATGGAATACCAGCGCCCGCCGCGTCCCCATGAATTCCAGTTCGTTGTCGGTTGATACTCCAACGCGCGGTCGAATGTGATGCGGGCATAATGATCGTTCCTGCCGAAATAGGATTCACGGATGTAGCGGATAATCACCACCGGACGTGCACCGATCTCCTGAGCCAGCCGACGAAATTCAATGAAGGCATGCGCCTCGCGCTCCGATCGGAATTTAATCTTAATCGTTCTGTTTTCCATCAACTCCTTGGTCCACGCTTCAAAAGGAATCGAGGTTCTCGATTTCACCACCACCGCACCGTATTTCCGTTTTATTTCCAGAAAAACGGGGGCCTTTCCCACTTCCATTCCGTATGTGCGCACACGCAACTTGAAACGCGTCAAGGCTTCCCGTTCTTTCGCATAATGCAGCGGCATCGAGGGACCGTCTAACTGTAACGTGTTGATCACATACTCAGGCGGTTCGCCCTTGCCGTTGAAATCGGGATCGCAAAACGGTTTGATGAACGATCGAATCTCTTTCACCAGCGAATACGGGATCAGGTATTTCGCTTCGTGACGTTCAACGATCGTTTCAGCCTGAGCAATACCTTTCCGTTTGTTTTTGGATTCAGCCATTTTACTTCATCATTTTTTTATGACGTATCCGCCGATGGAATACTAGGCCTTGGAACCCGAGGAAGGAACGGAAAGCGTTCCGTTGAAAAATTCAATCACATGCCCACGCTCCACCAACCAACGGAGCGGATTAAGCACGTTTGCCACATGCTCCGGATTCGATCCGGCTTCACCGCAGAGACCCTCCACCAATTGCTGCCGCGTGCAACCCGGATGCGCCTGGAGATATTCAATCACTTCGCGAATCGAATCAATCATATGCGCCGTACTCACCGGATGAGGCTTCACCGAGGTGACAAATGTCATTCCCTCGCCGACTTTGAACAGATGCAACCCCATGTGTTTGAAAGCCGGGCGTAAAGCGATCGCCAGAGTAAACGGGTGTTTGCTCTCGCGATTCCAGGCCCGACGCATGGTTTGCGTTACCGCCTGATCGCCAAACGTGCGCGCCGAACCGGCCGGAATCATCACCCGCATCGTTCCTGAAAAATAGCGGTCGGCCTTTGTCTGAATAAACTGTTGATGTGCTTGCGCGAGGGTCAGATTGATTTCGCCTTCCTCTCCCTTGAGCCGATAGCGTTTCTGTTTGCGTACCGACACCTTCCACTGTTCAATCAACTCGGCATCATGAAGCATTTCGATCCGGGCACGATAATCTCCATAAGCCATATGCGAAAACCGTGCCCGATGCAACGCACGCACCGTTTCTTCAAACGCATGATGATTGGGAGGGCCAACCAGAACGCCACTCAAACCACAACGTCCAACACAAACAAAATGACCATTCGGCGCCTCAAGCTCCACTTCCTCCGTATCAAACAGCTCGTCCTCATGGTCCTGAAGCAGATGGCTCTGCAGGTGGTCCGTATCCAGATAGACCGCCTTGCACAAAGAACACTGATAAAATCGGTTTTTGGGCTCACCGGAGCTCTCTTTTCGAAACTCCATCTTGATCAGATAATTCTCCGGATTGGCCAGAAACAAACCGGCCAGATCCATGAGCGGATAGGCCCGACCGGTATCTCGAATCAGCCGAACCACGGCTCCCAATCGCTTCTTCTCCGGAATAAAATGAATATCCACAGGCAGATCCGCCTCCGGACGTGGCTGTGGCTCGCGGTGCGGTCGGCTCGATGCCGATGCCGAAAAATCGCGTTTTTCGTGAATCGCCCGGGATCCAGGCCTCTCGCGACGGTCCCTCTCTCTTCGCCCCCCTCCGGGCCGATCCGAACGACGCGGTGCATGGCGCGGCGAAAAATCACGTCCTCTCTGACCGCCCGATACCTGGTCGGCCCCGCCCTGAAGATACGGATTCACCCCCGGCGGGCGGCGAGCCCACGTCGGCACAAAATTCAACTCCAACAATACGTCGTTTTTGTGATTCGACTGATCCGATTCCATAAGTACAGCACCTCTTGCCCGATTTTCATCCGGGATTCGCCCTGCCCTGTTGCCCGCAACACACATCCGGTATTCCACGCTGAAACCAGCAAACGGGACCGGTGTACCTGCACAAAACTCGTGATTTCAGAGCGGAATTGTAGTCGCAATAATATTCAAATCAATGAAATAGCTCACATATATCCACCGTAATCGGCATCGAGTCTTGTTTCTTTGTTTGAAAAGTGTATGAAGACACGCATCGGATGATGAGTTTTTTCGTAGAAAACAAAACCACCACCGCCTATCAACAGAGTCGATTATGCTTTTCGAGCGCTATCAGACATCGAGTAAAACCATTGTTCCTCACGTGCTGCACAGTTGCAGCCTGGGCGGCATCGCCTCCGGCTTTTCTCTGCTCATCCTGCTTTCCACCCCGCCGGCGGAACGAATTCTGCCCTGGACCGTATTCGGTGTAACTCTGGGCATGATTCTGGTGCTCGCCGGCGCCTATTTTCTGCACCGCGTCACGCCGACTTCCCGCTGGGGACAATGGCTCACCGCCCGCTCCAACCATTGGTTTCCTCTCTTTCTGTTTCTCATGCAGAAAACCTTCTTCACTCTATTTTCCATTCTTCTCTGGGCCATGTTGTATCATTTGGGCGTTCCCTTTTCCTGGTTCAGAAACATCCTCTTTTTTCTGCTGCTCGTTTTGTTTCCGATCAAGAGCATGATCCGGGAACTGGCCCTGACACGACCGACCGAACGGATGGAAATACTCAACGACCTGCTTCATTACATGGCCGTGGCAATATCCACCATCCTGACGGTTTCCATCATCACCTCCCTGACGATCTCCCCCACCTCCTCACCCACGGATTTAAACATGATTGACATTCTGCTCTGGATTCTGGCTCTTTTGGTCCTGGCCATTTGCCTTATTCTCTTCCTAAGTCGTTTCCCTCGCCATCGCCCTCATCCCTCCAGACCGCAAAAACGATCGACCGTATTCTTCATCCAAAACAGCAACAAACCGGAATACTGATTATCCATATACACTTTTGTCCCCTACCCCCATCGACCACTCGGCGTGATCCGCGCTCCTCAATAATCATTTTTCTGAACTTTTCTATTGCTATTGATTCCCCTTGTGTTAATTTGCCGCGACTTTTTTGACGACCCCATCGTCTAGCGGCCTAGGACTCCAGGTTTTCATCCTGGCAACACGGGTTCGAGTCCCGTTGGGGTCGCCATTTTTTTGTCCCGATTTAAACATGCTCCTCATTGCCTTCATTGTTTTATTGCCGTTTTCATGTCATCCCGCTAGCATTTGCACATGACTCCGACCCTTGTAAACAACCGATCCCGATGGCCTGCAACCCAACACACCGCCCTGCCCTTTTCAGGTAAACACACCCCTTTTGCCCTTCTGCCGATCCTCTTAATCCTCATAACCCATCTTTTTTCTCCCCGCCTGGCCGACGCACAAACCACAAATATCCCATCCATCCTGATTCTCAACTCCTATCACAGCGGCTACTCCTGGTCCGACATTGAGTGCGAAACCATCCGAGATGCTTTAGAAGTCTATGACCAAAAGCTGCCGGTGTATGTGGAATACCTTGACGCCAAACGTCAACCGGATCCCCACCTGCTTGACGCCCTGTGTAATTTCCTTCAGTTGAAGTACGCCCGCGTCCCTATTTCAATCCTGATCGCCTGCGACAATGCCGCGCTGGAATTCGCCCTGAAGCATCGCGAGACCATCGCGCCAGGTGCACCGATTGTCTTTTGCGGAATCAATGGGTACCAACCCGAAATGATCGAGGGTCATCCCCGTGTTTTCGGGATTATCGAAACAACCTGGGTCCGCGAAACGCTGGATGCCATGCTCAGTCTTTGCCCCTGGATAAAAAACGTCTACATCATTAATGACTATACGGAATCCGGGCGGGCCAGCGATCAGGCATTTAAAACAATTGAGCCGGATTATGCGGATCGCCTTATTTTTCACCATGCCGAACCTCTTTCCGCGTCCGAATTGCTCGACCAATTAACGCATCTGGATGAAGATACCGCCGTGCTTCTCGATGTCTTTCTGGTGGATACCGAGGGTCATTTTTATGATGCGGAGGAGATCGGAAAAATGGTGCGGGAACATTGTCCGGTTCCTCTTTTCAACACCAGTGAAACGCACTTCAAGGGAGGGGGCATCGGCGGCGCGATGAATTCTCCGGTAACCCAGGGCGAAGGCGCGGCTCAATTGGCCATACGGATTCTCCAGGGAGAGCCACTCGACACGCTTCCTCCGGCAGCTCCCGGCGCCTACCGCCTGATTTTCGACGCCCCAGAACTCGACACCTTCAATCTCAGCCCGGCCAACCTTCCTCCAGGCAGTCTATTGCTTAACACGCCCTCTTCCCTGTATCATCAACATCCCGCCTTCATCTGGTCGGTGATTTGTACATTCATACTTCTCCTCTCTCTTGTTTTCTTTCTTCTGCGCAACGGGATAAAAAGAAGGAAAGCGGAACGGGAACTCGACCGGCACAGACAACACCTGGAGCATCTGGTCGTCGAGCGAACTCAAAAATTGGAATCCGCCCGCGCACGACTGGAACAACGAGCCAGCGATCTTAAACGGGCCAGCGAATATAAATCCCAATTCCTCGCCCATATCTCCCATGAAGTCCGTACCCCTCTCAATGCCATTATCGGATTCGCTGAAATCATCCTCTACTCCAAATCCATTCATTTCATTCATCAACAAAGCCAGACCATTCTGAATGAGACGGAGCACCTCCTCGCCATCATCAATCAGCTCCTGGATCACGCCCGTATCGAATCCGGAAAAATCGAACTCGAATTCCGGATATTCGACCTCCATCAGATGCTCATCTCACTGCTTAAATCACTGCGGCATCATGCCCTTCAGAAAAATCTGGATCTCGACTTTCAATACGCAGAGGTACCGCATTTCGTGACCGGCGATCCGCTCCGCCTTCGCCAGGTGCTCCTGAACCTGCTCACGAACGCCATCAAATTCACGGATACGGGCAGCGTCACCCTTCAGGTCCGCTATTTGCCGGATGAAACCAATCCGCCCACCTTTCGCTTCTCCATAACCGATACCGGCGTGGGCATCCCGGCCGATCGCCTGCAAGCCGTTTTCAAACAGTTCAGCCAGGCCGACCGCAGCACCGCCCGAAAATACGGCGGAACGGGACTCGGCACCACGATTGCCTACGGTCTGGTCGACCTGATGGGCGGCCACCTTCAGGTGGAAAGCACCGAAGGCACGGGCTCCACGTTCTGGTTCGATATCCGATTGCCCATCCCCGAACAGGTAACACCCGAAAAACTGGCCGTTCTCGCCCCCGTTCATGTCTCGATCAATGCCTACCCCGTACATAAACCTGCCCACATCCTGATCGCAGACGATTATCCCTCCAACCAAAGTGTTGTTCGTATTCACCTGCAAAATGCCGGTTATACCTGCCGTATCGCCGATACCGGGCGCGAAGCCGTGAATATTTGCGAGCTGGAAAATTTCGACCTGATCCTCATGGACATTTCCATGCCGATCCTCGACGGCTACGAAGCCACCCGCCTGATCCGCTCCACCCCCAGCCAAAATGCCAAGGTTCCCATTCTGGCGCTCAGCGCTCATGCAGGCGACCATGTTCGCCGTCAATGCCTGGAAGCCGGGATGAACGACATCATCATCAAACCCATTCACCGCTCTTCTTTCCTGCAGCAAATCAATCACTGGCTGACCATCAACGAGATCGTCCCAAGTATCCGCACGAAATCATCCGATTCCGCCACGCCACGCCGAACCGTCGATGCCACGCTTCCCATTGATTACCCCCTCGCCATTCATGAATTTGCCAATCGCGAAGACCTGGTGGTGGAGGCGCTGCAGCATTTCGTCAATGATGTGCGGCAGATACTGCCCGAAATGAAAATGGCCTGTCAGGATCTCAACGCCTCTTACATCATGAAGGAGGCGCACAAAATTGCCGGTGCCGCCGGAAATCTCCGGGCCATGCCCCTCGCTTTCACCGCCAAGCAACTCGAAGAGCTTTGCCAGGCCGGACGTCCAAACCCGGGAGAAGTCATGAACTTTCTAAGCATGCTGATCGACTGTTTCGACGATCTGGTGGACTACCTTAAACAAAAAAACATCATCTCCCTCGATCAATCCGTCGGACTCTAGCAATTTGTCGGACTTCAGGACGCTTTATACCCGACCATCATAGTCGTCATTGGGTTGTGCGACCTTTGTTCATGATTTCGACAAATTGTTTGTTGCGAACTACCGTCCGCAACCGGGGTTTGAAAGGGTTTTTCAATGATGCGTGTCGAGTTGGCGCCCGATTCTGTTCATCCCAAAGCTTTTTTCAGATTGAAGAGGTGTTTGATGTTATAGCTCAGGGTGACCAGATCCCATTCGCCCTGTACTGCCTGAAGCCCTCGCAATGAAAACGCTGTAAATCCCATAGCTGATTTTATTATGCCAAAGACCGGCTCAACCGTTTGCTTTCGCAGCTTATACAATTCCCGTCCTCTCGTTGATTCAAGACGATTCTTCATAACTTCCTTCTGATTATCCGGTATCCAGTCACGCAAATCAGGCGGGAGAAGCATGGGGGTGTTCCGGTCAACATTCTTTAAACGCAAAGCCATACGATATCCTTTTGTTTACTGCTCTGCGTTGAGTATAGAGGCCTATCCTGAATATTCAAACACAACAGCGTATTCGCTTTTGTTAGCTGGCAGGATGGCGGGCCAAAGCCCGACAGCCTGCTAGTCTCTTTCTCTCGTATACCCAACCATGTGCCCAATATGGGTGCGTATGATGCTCTCTAGGGCATCATGCCGAATGGCTTCCGGTTGAGGGGGTAAAGCTGGAGAAATCATCAGCGTTTTTTGGAAAAACAAATCGAGTATAACCCCCTGTGTCCTTTTTTAAGCCGGACTTCCTACCACGCACCCAGGAACCCGCCGACCTCGCGAACCTGACGAAGAGATTCTCACACAAAGCAATTAGGTAAGACAAACCCCGAATTGACATTCAGCTTCCGCTGGGCTACAAAGGCCCTTCATTTAATTTCACTATTTCCATTTGGAAGGAGCAACGTCATGGCCGCAAAAGCATCTTCGAAATCGCTGGTTAAAGAGGGAGAAAAAGACTTTCCTGCCGCACTGAGCGCCGTGCTGGCCCAGATACAAAAAGAATATGGTGATGGCGCTATCATGCGGCTGGGCGCGGAAGATGCCGATAAGTTTGTCGACTGCATATCCACGGGCGCCTTGACCCTCGATTTGGCTCTGGGGATAGGAGGCGTCCCGCGAGGCCGCGTAGTGGAGATTTTCGGACCGGAATCATCCGGGAAAACCACGCTCGTGCTCCACATTATCGCCAATGCTCAAAAAAATGGAGGCATGTGCGCCTTTATTGATACAGAACACGCTCTGGACCCAAAATATTCCCGTCAAATAGGCGTGAATCTGGATCAATTACTGGTTTCGCAGCCGGACTCCGGTGAGGAAGCACTGAATATTGCCGAACAACTGGTGAAAAGCAATTCTCTGGATGTGGTTGTGATCGACTCCGTGGCCGCGCTGGCTCCGAAAGCGGAACTGAACGGCGAAATGGGCGACTCGCATGTCGGATTACAGGCCCGGCTGATGTCCCAGGCGCTGCGTAAACTGACCTCCAGTATTAACCGCTCCAAAACCTGCTGCATTTTCACCAATCAGATTCGCGAAAAAATCGGCGTGATGTTTGGCAGCCCCGAAACCACTCCGGGTGGACGCGCCCTGAAATTCTACGCCTCCGTGCGGTTGGATGTTCGCCGAATCGCAACGATGAAGGACACCTCCGGACGCGCCACCGGAAACCGAACCCGCGTAAAAGTCGTAAAAAACAAAGTGGCGGCACCCTTCCGTGAGGCGGAGTTCGACATTATGTATGCGGAAGGTATTTCCTGGTACGGCTCCATCATTGACGCCGCCGTAGACCGTAATTTGATCGAAAAAAGAGGCTCCTGGCTTTCGCTGGACGGCAAGCAGCTTGGTCAGGGGCGTGATGCCGCACGCGACAACCTGAAAAACGATCCGGAAATGACGGAGATGCTCCTTCAGAAAATAAGGGATTCGGAAACAACGGCCGCAAAATAGCCGCAACGAAGATCCTGTTTCACATAAACTTTGAGTGCATCTCGATTAACGGTTTTAATCGGTTAACCGCGCGTGAGACGCTCAAGTGCTTCCATGGCGGCCATCGTCTGTGCCTGCTGCTTGCTGCTTGCCACCCCATGCCCCAACACCTTATCCCCCAGATGGAGTTCATATTCGAATTGCCGACAGTGAGGTGGTCCGCTTTCGCCAATCAGTACGTATTCCGGCATAACCTGCCAGTTTTTCTGCGCAAACTCCTGCAAGGCACCCTTTGGATTTTCCGCTTCCGGCGCCTCTAAAACCCGCTGAAGTTCATCCAGAAAATATCGTTCAAAAAGATGTAGAACCGGGGGCATCCCGCCATCCAGATAGATGGCCCCGATCACCGCCTCCAAGCCATCCGCCAGGTTGGAAATACGCTCCGCCCCCCCACTCTTTTGCTCGCCCCGTCCAAACAGCAGAAATCGACCCAGCTCCATTTTTCCGGCAACGGAACCCAGGGTGGACGTGTTGATCAGGGCGCTGCGCAGCTGCGTCAAGGTGCCTTCCTGGACGGTATCAAAACGATCATAGAGATATTCGGCGGCTAGGAGCCCCAGCACCGCATCACCCAAAAATTCCAACCGCTGATTATCGCAAGGCGTTCCTTCATTTTCATATCGGTAGGAACGATGTATCAGAGCGGTAGCCAGCAACGCCTGATTCTGAAAAACATACCCAAGGGTCTCTTCCAATTGACGACAATTTGTTTTCATGATCTGGGGTGAAATTTATGATCAATGTTTTTGAGGCGAGTGGAATCCACGTGGGTATAAATCTGCGTGGTTCCGATATCAGCATGCCCGAGCATTTCCTGAATCACCCGAAGGGGCGCCTCATTGGCCAACAGATGCGTGGCAAAGGAATGGCGCAGGGTGTGCGGATGCACATTTTTTGTCAGACCCGCCTTATGGGAATAGGTCTTAACGAGCTTCAGCAGTCCGTTTCGGCTGAACGGCTTTCCGCTTCGGGTCAAAAATATCTGCCGGCTGGTCCCTTCTTTCAGTAGAATGGGACGGATACGCTCCAGATATTCCGTGAGCGCCCGCTGCGCTGTCTTGCCAATGGGTATGACACGTTCCTTGCGTCCTTTTCCCATGCAACGGATATAGCCCGAATCAAAATGAAGGTCATCCAGCATCAGCTCCGCCAATTCTGAAACGCGTAGTCCGGTCCCATAGAGTGTTTCCAGGAGCGCGCGATCACGAATACCAAGCGGTTTGGAGGTGTCCGGCGTTTCCAGGAGGCGCTCCGCCTCCTTCATGGTGAGTGAGGTCGGCAGAGACTTCCAGAGTTTCGGAGACTCCATGGTCTCCGTCACATCCACATTCAGCATATTTTCCTGAAGCAAATAACGAAAGAAGACCTTAATAGCAACCAATTCACGCGCCATGGAAGTTCCCGTCAGACCGCGTTTCTTTTCCGCCATCAAAAAGGCCAGAATGTCCTTTCGGGTTAGCTCATTGAGCGATTTGATGCCCTGCTTGTCCAGAAAGGCGGCGAATTGTTTGAGATCAAAGGCATAAGCCTGGCGGGTGTTTTTACTGAGCCCTCGTTCGAGAGTCAGGTAATCCAGAAACTGGTTCACTAAAGAAAGCATAGCACTCCCTGCGGTCCCGCAACGCAAACCGACCGGATGTTAATCCGCCGGGCCATACCGCAGTTTCTCCCCGGTGATCCATTCATAGGCCTGAATATATTTTTCACGCGTTTTGGCAATCACCTCCTGCGGGAGCGGAGGCGCAGGTGGCGTTTTGTCCCAATCCAACGTCAGGAGATAGTCGCGCACATACTGCTTGTCAAAGGAGAAGGGCGATTCGCCGGGCCGATAGGAATCTTTCGGCCAGAAGCGGGAACTGTCCGGCGTCAGGGCCTCATCGATCAGGGTCAACCTGCCGTCGTGCAAGCCGAATTCGAATTTGGTATCGGCAATAATAATTCCTTTTCCCAGCGCATGTTTGGCAGCGAAGGCATAAAGCGCGAGGCTCGCATCACGCAATTGAACGGCGACGGATTCGCCGACTCGTTCCACGGTCTCTTCGAAGGTGATATTCTCGTCATGTCCGGATTCCGCTTTACTCGAGGGCGTAAAAATCGGTTCATCGAGTTGATCGGCCATCTGGTAGCCGGAACGCAGGGAGATGCCGCATACAGAGCCTTTTTGCTGATACTCCGTCCACCCCGATCCAATCAGATAGCCCCGCACCACACATTCTACCGGGAGGGCCTCTGTTTTCATCACCAGCATGGAGCGACCCTTCAGGTCGGGATGTTTCTCCGCCACGCCATCGGGCAAGGCCTCGGATTCCGTGGAAATCACATGATTGGGAATGATCTCCTTCGTGTGCTCGAACCACCAGGCCGAAAGCTGATTCAGCACCATCCCCTTATTCGGGATGCCCGTGGGAAGCACGCAATCAAAGGCGGATATTCGATCCGAAGCAGCCAGCAGCAAACGCTCGCCCAGATCATAGACCTCCCTCACCTTCCCGCGTTTAAACAGCTTGAGTTCGGGAATCTCAAATGCCAACACAGCCTTACTAAACTCACTCATAACGCTCTTCCTCCTAACAATGACGGTTTTTTAGAAAAAAAGGGGGACGAAGAGAACAGACCTCGTCAGCGGCACGCCTCCGGAAGGCTGTTCTTTTCCTCGGGTCGCGGCAGTTGACCGTTGGCCTCAAAGCCAAGGTGACAAATGGTATACTCGATGTTTTTAATGGCAATTTTACGACTGTCATACGTCACATAGACCTTTTTGGAAGCCACGTCCGTTTCCACCTGCAGGATTCCCTCCATGGCGCCTTCCGGCATGGCGAAAGCGTTCTTTATCAGAGCCGCACACGCTTCGGTATGCATGGCAGGAACCTGCACTTCAAGCGTTTGAACATTCTTACGGAAACACGCCGTGGAAAAGGACAGCAGTAAAAGGCAGGCGAAGATTGTCAAAATTCCGGTTTTCATTAAAACTATTCCTGTTTTTCTGTGGTTTTGTATCCGCTGTTTGTGTCTGAAGACGCGACGCAGTATAGCAGAGAAGCTTCCCGCGTCAACATCCAGCGCTTTACGTTATTTTCGTCTGCTTGCGGCCTCAAGCATGGCCCGTTCCCGGGCGGTCAGGCTGTGCATTCCATGCTGGGCGATTTTGTCGAGTAGCTGATCCACCTGCACGGGATCAATCTCAGAGAACGTCTCGCCTCCCCCCCCTCTTTGCTCTCGGAAACCGCCATTCAGCACCCGCAATCTCGGACGACGTTTTCCAAATAGAGGAAACGTACCGCGGTGAACCAGAAAATACGTGTAGGCGACACCCGCCGCCAAACCGAACAGATGCACCATATGGGCCACCGTGCCTGTGCCCGACGGTTGAGCCGAACTCATCAAGGAAGAAACAAACTCAATAAGAGCCAGCCCGCAAACCAACACCCAGGCCCGCAGCGTCACCGGCAACACAAAAAAGATCAGCAGTGTAATCTCACGGCGTGGCCAGAGCGCCGCAAAGGCGCCCAGCATCCCATAGATCGCCCCTGATGCGCCAATACACGGACTCGTATAGCCCATAAGCACCCACATCAGACCACCCACCATGCCACTCAACAGATATACCAAGAGAAAGTGCCGCGATCCGATTCCACGCTCCGTCTCCGGACCAATCATAAACAGCACCAGCAAATTGAAAACAATGTGAAATAAATGAGAGGGGGAATGTAGAAACATATAGGTGAAAAACTGCCAGATGAATCCATGCCGGATGCCGGACGACGTAAGCCCGAAAAGCAGTACAAACCAATCCGGCAGCAGCAGCTCCAGAAAAAAAACGGCGATGTTCGCAATCAGGAGCGCTTTAACGACCGGTGTCATTCCACCATTAAACCGATTAAAATCATTTCGTTGCATTTTGTTGCCCGAGAAGGGACTGCCCTGCTCTTCCATCCTTTCGATGGCACGTATATAACACAGTCTCTTGATTTCGGCAATCAAGCTCTAATTGCATGATTGCGACACGGTGAGAACGGGCCCGAGGGAAACGCACCGACTGGAGACGGGAAGCTCGGTGGACGGGGTCATTCGATCGCCTGATTGGCGGTGGTAGAGGCCGGCAGATAAGGTGTAGTTCCCCGGAGGCGCGTCATCCGGGATGCGAAGCAATACCGGGACAGCAAAGATTTCATTCGGGCGTTGATTGGTCAGCATGTAGGGAGGAATGCCGGCCATGTATACATGATCCGCGTTGAAGGTATAGGCACCGTTCGAGACACGCACAAAAACGGCATACCGGTTCGGATGAATCGTTTCGGAACACAGCCAGTAATAGGTGATACTGACCGTTTCGCCGGGACAGGCTGTCTGCGGTGTCGCGGAATAGCCAAGCAGGGTGCCGAGGCGCGGATAACGGACGTGTATGGAAATGGCATCCGCCGGAAGAGCGTGCATCGAAATAGCGTCATTCTTTTCCTGGCACGTGTCCGATAGGCGAACGCGACGGGAATCACCGAGAAAGAGACCCTGTTCCGTCCAGAAAAGAAAAGCAGAACGCGCTTTCTTCTCATCGTCGTCTGAAAAACCGTAATATGCCGTCAGGTCGCCGACCTTTTTCATCTGCGGGTTGATTTCGAGGCGGTTCAGCAACTGTTTTGTACGTTGCGCATCGCGGTTCCAGACCAGCAAGACATCCCCTGCTTTCAGAGAAACCGCATCATACGGCGCGGGCGAAGGCACGTTACCAAGCGGTTGTTCGTAGAAATTTTCCGGCAGGATGGTTGGAATGGAAGGTTGATCGTGATGTAACTGCTCCGTGACGGTGCGCGGCGCGTACACCTTGTCAACCCCCTGCTCCTCCAGAAAGGCAGCGAGGGAATCAAATGCCGCCGGGATAGGCGCTGAACCGGTTTCATGCGGTTGGAGAAGGAGAAATTCGGAACACAAGGGTTTCCAATCACCCACACAGCTCACCTCCATTTCAATGCGTTCGACCGCACACGCTGGAAAACGAAACTCGGTGAAACGCAGGACTCCTCCCGCATATAAACGCTCGCCGGACCAGAACCATTCCCCTTCCACAGGCTGTGACAAAATCTTACGGCGAAGTCCGTTCGTTTCAATCAGATGCAGGCTGTGAAGAAATGGGCCGGCCAAAGTCCCCGAGGGACCGAAAAACACCGCTCCGCACAGAGACTGCGGGGATTTGAATTCAATGACGAGACGCCCCGTGCTGACCTCCGGCTCTTCCCACTGCAACAGATCATAAGAAACGGGCGTGTCCAGATTACAATCGTTCAGTTCATTGATCGTGCGCTCGTTAAGTCGCACGGAGGACACCTTCTCGGAGGGCAGATAGTCCCCCGCTCGGGGCGGGGGTTGAATCTGATAGGTCAGGTGGGTATTTTTCACCACCGCTGTTTCAGCATCGCTTTGCGTTCGGTTCAGAAATGCATCAAACTCCATGAAGTTATAGAGGATGGCCGGATTCGTGGCGAGACTGGCCTTCGCTCGGTACGGGATATAACGGCACCAATCCGGATAGGTGCAAACCGTCAATTCCTCTCCGCTTGCAAAATTCAGCCAGTCACAAAAATAACTGCCCAACAGGATATCCACCCCGTGCAGGCGGGTAAATTCCACCAACTCCGGGATGTTGGTAACGGAAATGCGCCAGTCGGCCGACTCGTTTTGGGGCGTATCTGCACGTTCAGGGAGAAGAAAAAGGCTTCCTGCAATCAAGAGAAACAAAGCCGGAAGCGCTCCGACCATCCAACGGCTTTTCTTTTGAAGCCAATCGGTGGAGATGCCTGCGCAAAAGGCCCAGATCGGGAAGAGCGGCAAAAGATATCGCGGCGCGGGAACATGGGCAAAACGACCGGGAATGAGGGAGAGCCCGGCATTCAGCAGAATGACCCCCAAGGGCGGAATCAATCCGCAGAGCCAATAAGTCC
>JAQVYB010000043.1 GCA_028708815.1 Kiritimatiellia bacterium
CACGCCCCGCCTTCGCGCAGGCACGCGCTATCCGTTCCTCAATCCGCTCCAAATTCTCCTGAATGCTCATTGTTTAATCCCTCGCAACCTCTCAACATCATTTCAACCACAGGGAACACTGCATCCTCGCCCAAAGGGCGCTTTCCAATCAGTGGAAACTTTTTCATCATTTTTTCCAACCATTGGAAACTTTTTAGACGATTTTTCCAATCATTGGAAACTATTCCGTGCGTTTTTCCAATCATTGGAAGTTTTTCCGCGCGTTTTTCCAATCGTTGGAAACCCTCTTTCGGCAGCCGGCTAGTACAGCAGCATTTCGAGGTGTTTTTTTCCTTCTTTACCCAGGATCCAGCGTCCGTTCTGTTCGACCACGAGACGCCGGCCATTGCGTCCAAGCACCTCGGAATTGGCATTCAGGACGGTGCTGGAACCCGAAAAGCCCATTCGCTCCTCCTCGGTGGGGTTACGCCCGGAAAGGGGTACGCCGCTTTCGGAAAAAGCGACCACCATCCAACCCCCATTGAAGTCCCGCCCCTGCCAGAGATCGGGGTAGCGTTTAAAATAATCAGGCAGGCGGCTGGTTTTGATGGCGCATTCGAAGGCGTCGGGCGTGGCATGAATGAAGTCAGCGAAGGTGAGGTAGGCATTTTCGTTTTGCTGTTGGTAGAACTCGAGTGGATTGAGTCCGACCAGATTCCAGCCATGCCAGGCCTTATGCGAGGGCTTGAGCTTCTTGCTGCGAAACCATGAATCGAAACGGGCATTCAGCAGTACGCCGATCTCGAAATGGAGGTGGGCCCGCACCAGGGGAATGGAATAAGTGGCCGTGTTGCCCATGATGCCCAACACATCGCCGGGATGCACCACCTGTCTATCCCGCACGGAGACCTCCGCGAGGTGCGCATAGAGCGTATAGATGGGGCCAAGCGGGTCGTCGTGCTCAATCACCACATATTTTCCGTAGGAGGAATTGCCGGCATGACGGCAGGCGTAGGCGACCTTTCCGGCGGCCACTGCACGTACCGGATCGGTCGGGCGGCCACGGGAATCGCGCTGATGACTGGCCAGATCGAGCCCTTCGTGAAAGGTGGGACGCAGACGCCCGCCGACGCGCCCCGTGCGCACGGAACCATACAGAGCCGACTCGGGATTGCCCGAAGCCGTCGGCTGATAGACGCCGGGTTTGTTGGTGAGCAGCAAATCGCGATCATCCGTGGGATAGCCCAGCGCCGTCCAGACCGTGACTTTCGGTGCGTTCATTTCCTCGATCTCTCTCAGAATATGTTCCGGGATTTCCGGAAAGGAATCCGCTGATTCATTTCTTCCGCATCCCGCCGCCAGGATCAGGGCGAGGCAGGCCGCCGCCCGGAGCGTCGGAAATAGCGAAAGAGAGAGAAGCCGTTGTGCCGCAAACATACCGCCGTACCTCTCCAATCAGAACGATTCCGCCTGCCGCTTGCTCGGTTTGACGTTAAGTTTCCGGTAGCAGGCCTCCGTGGCCACGCGCCCCTGGGACGTGCGCTTGATATAGCCTTCCTGAATCAGATACGGCTCATATACTTCCTCGATCGTACCCGCCTCCTCGCCCACCGCCACCGCCAATGAACTCAGCCCCACCGGCCCGCCCCCGAATTTCAACAGCAGGGCATTCAGGATGCGCTTGTCCATCTCGTCCAACCCATCGGAATCGATATCCAGCATGGTGAGCGCACGATCAGCCACTTCGCGGGTAATCACATTGTCGGCCCGTACCTGCGCAAAATCACGCACCCACCGAAGCAGATGGTTGGCAATACGCGGGGTACCGCGTGCACGCGCGCCGATTTCACGCGCGCCGTCCTCCTCAATATCCACATTCAGAATGCGGGCCGAGCGTTTGATGATGGTGGCCAAGTCATCGGCATTGTAATAATCGAGCCGGTTCACCATACCGAAGCGCGAGCGGAGGGCAGCGGTGAGCAGTCCGCTTCGGGTGGTTGCGCCCACCAGCGTGAAGCGCTTGAGATCCAGCCGGACCGACCGTGCGTGCGGCCCCTGATCGATCATAATGTCGATCACATAATCCTCCATCGCGGAATAGAGATACTCCTCGACGGTCTTCTGCATTCGGTGAATTTCATCAATAAAGAGAATGTCGCCGCGTTCGAGATTGGTAAGCAGTCCGGCCAAATCGCCGGGTTTGTCGATCACCGGGCCGGAGGTACACTTCACATTCACGCCCATCGCATCCGCCAGAATGTAAGCCAGCGTCGTTTTACCGAGCCCCGGCGGACCAAAGAGCAGCACGTGATCGAGAACATCCCCGCGCCCGCGCGCCGCCTCCACATACAACTCGAGGCGCTCGCGTACCTTGGCCTGCCCCACAAAATCGGCAAATTGCCCGGGACGCAGCGTCAGGTCGAATTCCGGATCGGTCTTATTCAGATTGGTGGCCAGTCGTTCGCTCATAACAGGGCGTTAAGATAACCGATCACGCCGAAAACTCAATCGCCTTCCTTAAACATATTTTCCAGCTTCAAAACCATTCAAAAAGTTTCCAATGAGTGGAAAAAGGGCGTATACCTTTTCCAATGATTGGAAAAACAACATGAAGCTGCACGAAGCCCCATTGAGCACCGGATTGTCTGGCCTGGATCAAGTCTTGAAAGGCGTTTTGCCCGGCGACAACATTGTCTGGCATGTGGATTCCATCGAAGACTACCAGTCTTTCGTCACGCCCTATGCCGAAGGAGCCCTCGCCGCCGGACGCAAACTCATCTACTTCCGCTTTGCGCAGCACGCCCTGCTCGTTCCTCCCGAAAAAACCACCGAAACCCTCGAGTTGGACCCCAACGCCGGCTTCGAAAACTTCATCGCCCAAACCCATGACGCCATCGAACGGGCGGGCATCGGCGCCTTCTATCTGTTTGACTGCCTCTCGCCTCTCGCGTTCGACTGGTATTCCGATCAGATGCTCGGCAACTTCTTCATGCTCACCTGCCCCTATCTCTTCAACCTCGAAACCATCGCCTACTTCGCCCTCCTGCGTAATTACCACACCACCCACGCCCTCCATCCCATCGCCAACACCGCCCAAATTCTGCTCGATGCCTACAACCATAAAGGCAACACCTATGTCCGCCCCATCAAGGTGCAGCACCGCTACTCGCCCACCATGAACATGCTGCACGTCTGGAAAAAACAGGACGATTCCTTCCGAACCGTCACCTCCAGCTGCGTCATTTCCGAAATACTGACCTCCGCCAAATGGTCCGGCCTCAGCATGGACAGCAGCGGCGGCTTCTGGGAATCGGCCTTTATTCACGCACGCGAGCGCGTCCGCTCCGGCGAATACCGCCCCTATATCCCCGAACGCGGGCGCGCCCTCCACGAGCGCCTCGTGCGCATGATCATCTCGCGCGATAAATACATCTATCCGCTGATTGCCCGCTACATCACGCTCGAGCACATTCTGGATGTGCGCAAGCGCATGATCGGCACGGGGCTGATCGGCGGAAAAACCGTGGGCATGCTCCTCGCCCGCGCCATCCTGCAGCGCAACATGCCCCAGTTTCACACCTTGATCGAGGAACACGACTCCTTCTTCATCGGGTCGGATGTCTTCCACACCTTCCTGGTGCAAAACGGCATCTGGTGGGTCCATCAGAGGCAGCGCGATCCCGACCATTTTCTCGAAGGCGCCGAAAAGGCACGCCGCCGCATCATCACCGGCGCCTTCCCCGACTACATCATCCAACAATTCGACGAAATGCTCGACTACTTCGGCCAATCCCCCTTCATCGTACGCTCCAGCTCCCTCCTCGAAGATAATTACGGCCACTCCTTCGCCGGAAAATACGACAGTGTATTCTGCGCCAATCAGGGCCCGCGCGACCGCCGCATGCAGGACTTTCTCGCCGCGGTACGCACCATCTACGCCAGCGCCATGAGCGAAAAAGCACTGACCTATCGAGCCCGACGCGGCATGCTGGACCGCGACGAACAAATGGCCCTGCTCGTAATGCGTGTATCCGGGGCCATGTACGGAAAACACTTTTTCCCGCAAGCCGCCGGCGTCGGCTTTTCCTTCAACCCCTACGCCTGGGATCCAGCCATCGACCCCAAAGCCGGCGTAATCCGTCTCGTCTTCGGACTCGGCACACGCGCCGTGGATCGGACCGATGATGATTACACCCGCATCGTCGCCCTCAACGCACCCGAAAAACGCCCCGAAAGCAACTTCGATGAAGTCTGCCAATACGCCCAGCGCCGCGTCGACTTTCTCGACCTCGAGGCCAATCAGCGCGTGTCCGATTATTTCTCCGAAATGATTCCCACCCTGAACTCCGATATCCCGCTGGACATGTTCACCTCCATTGAACGCATCCAGACCCCCGATGAACGCAGCATCGAACACCGCATCCTCACCTTCGACCCGCTGATTCAAAATACCCGCTTTGTCGAAGATATGCGCCTCATGCTCAGCCTCCTTCAGGATGCCTACGAAAATCCCGTGGACATCGAGTTCACCATAAACTTCGTGGAGGACCACTCCTACCGCATCAACCTGGTTCAATGCCGCCCCCTGCAAGTGCAGGGCGAGGCCAGCGTCAACTTCGAAGAATTTTCCGTACCCGAAGCCGATCGCCTCATCGAAGCGCGCGGCGCCGTCATCGGCCAGAGCCGCCTGATTCACGTCGACCGCCTGATCTATATCGTTCCGGCCCTCTACAGCAAACTCCCGCAGCAGGAACGCTACGAAGTCGCACGGCTGCTCGGCGAAATCAACCGCGCCTCCTCCCCCGAAACAATCCTTTTCATGATCGGCCCCGGGCGCTGGGGAACCAGCAGTCCCTCCTTAGGCATTCCCGTATCCTTCTCCGACATCAACCGCGTATCCGTCCTGTGTGAAATCGTGGCCATGCACGAAAACCTTGTGCCCGATGTATCCCTCGGCACCCACTTTCTGAACGAGCTGGTGGAAATGGACATGCTCTATCTCGCGCTCTTCCCCTCTCAGGGCAGCAATTATCTCAATGAACCCTTCTTCGCCGAAGCCCCCAACAGCCTCACCGAAATACTCCCTCATGCACAACGATGGGAAAACACCCTCCGCGTCATTGACGCCTGCCACCTGGAAGGGCACCGAACCATCAAACTCTTCGCCAATGCTCAGGAACAAAAAGTCATCTGCCACCTGGAAGTATAACGGAGCAAAGCCCGATGGGCCGCCTGGGCAAGACGCCAATCAAACCATCCCCCCTGTTTTTTCCGATTTTATACTGCGTTTACCCGATACGTTCCCTATACTCTGTTCAGTTTGTAAGTGAGAGCCTGTACTGAATTACGGATATGAATATGCCAGAGAATAATCAACCCCGACCCCCACTTCCCCCCGGCGCCACCCCGGTCATTAAAATTCTTTCCGACACCTTCCCAAAGCAGCCCGCACCCACACCGGCCGTACCCCCCGACCCGGAGGAACCCACCTGCTCCGTGCGCGATCTGCTCCATACAAAGGTCAACGCGCGCTATCAGGTCGAAGAACAGATCGGCCTGGGCGGCATGGGCGCCGTTTCGGTTGCGCGCGACGTCAACTGCCACCGACGTGTCGCCATGAAACGCCTCGCCCCGCATGCCGAAAGCGAACCCAACGACGTCTTTCGTTTTATCGAAGAAGCCCAGATCACCGCCCAACTCGAACGCCCCAACATCATCCCCGTACATGAACTCGGGCTCGACGCCGAAGAAACCGTCTTCTACACCATGAAACTCGTACAGGGCGCCACCCTGACCGACATCATCCTCGGCATACGACGTGCCGACCCCGCCATACTCGATCAGTACCCCCTTGAAAAACTACTCACCATTTTTCAGAAGGCCTGCGACGCCGTCGCCTTCGCCCATTCACGCAACGTCATTCACCGCGACATCAAACCCGACAACATCATGATCGGCGATTACGGCGAAGTGCTCATCATGGACTGGGGGCTCGCCAAGCCCGTCAACCGCACCGACGCCCCCAAAGAATCCTGCCCCATACAACCGCCGAAGCCTCCACCGCCCGACTCCCGGACCCACCTCCCCTGCGAAGAACCCGAGGCATTCGACAAAGAAACCGGAACCGGCATCTTTCGCGTCGAAACCGTCAGCGACGAGGACATTGCCACCGGACTCCAAACCATGAGCGGAAAAATCATGGGCACCCCCGGATTTATGGCCCCCGAACAAACCCACCCCTACAACCGCGTCTATACCCCCGCCGCCGACATCTACTCCCTGGGCGCCGTCCTCTACAGCATCCTCACCCTGCGCCCACCCATACGAAGCAAAAAAGTCGAAGAAATGATCGAAGAAATCCGCTCCGGCGCCATCACCCCACCCGTCGACTACAACATCCCCGTCGAGGGCGGCGAGCCCAAGGCCGTCACCTATTCGCACGGCCTCCCCGTTCGCTTTCTCCACTGCCCCGGCAGCGTCATCCCGTCCGAGCTCTCTCGCATCGCCATGAAAGCCATGGCCAATGATCCGGAAACCCGCTACCACTCCGTCAAAGAATTCCAACAGGATGTGGAAAATTTCCAGCACGGACGCATCTGGCAACTGCTCGTGGATGAAGAGTTCACCAACTTCGATGACCAGAAAATCTGGCTCCACGCCGGCGGCGAATATGAAATCAACGACCATGAACTGCGTATGCACGGCGGAAAACCTCAGGTCCTTCTCCTTCGACAGGACGTGCCCGGCGACGTCCGTATCGAATTCGAATGCCGTCAGGAAGGCGGACTGCTCAACACCATCGGCTGCTTCATCAGCGGCATCCGATCCGACAACCCGCAGGACATCCCGGGCGGTGGATACGAATTCAAATTCGGCGGCTATGACAACACCATGAACGTTCTCATGCGCTCCGACCGCATCGTCTGGAAAGAACCAAGCGTACCCATCGTTGCCGGAAAAACCTTCAAAATCATCGCCGAACGCTCCGGAAGCCGCCTGCGCATGCTGGTGAACGACCGCGAAATATTCTCCTACATCGACCCCGACCCACTCACCGGGGAAGAGCGCGTCGCCATCGGCATGCTGGGATGGCTCGCCGATACCCGTTTCACACATATCAAAGTCTATTCCATGGGCACCCCCTGGAAAACCGACGTCCTCGACATGGCCGAACGCCAGCTCCAGATGGGCCATTACACGACCGCCATTGATCTCTACAACGAAGTCATCCACTCCTTCCCCGATGCCGACCGAACCAAACGCGCTCAGGAAGGCCTCCGCATGGCCGGAAACCGCCTTTCCATGCACAAAAGCCTGCCCAAATGGCTCCCCGACCTCCAAAAAGCCTGGAAGGGCGCCCCGGTGAAAATGCGGATGGACAACGACGGACTCGTGGTCGACATTTCCTTTGCCGGCATCGAGGATCTTTCCCCTCTGCGTGGTCTGCCCATCACCAAACTCTATTGCCCCGGAAACCGCATCCGCGATCTTTCACCCCTCAAAGGGGCCCCCCTTCAGACCCTCAACTGTTCCGGAAATCCCATCACCTCCATCGACCCCCTGCGCGGGATGGCCCTCGACACCCTGATCTGTGAAGGCTGCCAAATACGCGACATCGAACCCCTGCGCGGCGCCCCCCTCACCCTCTTCAACTGCGGTGGAAACCGGATGGTCTCGGGCATCGGAGCCCTGAGCAACACCCCGCAGCTGAGTTGGCTCTCCTGTTGGGGAAACAACCTGACCGACCTGGAACCCCTGCGCGGCCTCCCCATTACCGCACTCTACTGCGACCTCAACAACATTACCAACATCGCACCCCTCGAGGGCATGCCGCTCAACACCTTCAACTGCAGCATAAACCAGATTGAGGATTTTGCCCCGCTTCGCGGCATGCCCGTCTCCTCCATCCATTGTTCCAGCAATCTGCTGACCTGCCTCGACGCCCTGGCGGAGGCCCCCCTCAATGTCTTGAGCTGTCATGCCAATTACATTAAATCACTCGAGCCCCTCGCCGGAAAAAAACTCAATGCCCTTCTCTGCGGGCACAACCCACTGACCTCGCTGGACCCCTTTGTGGACCAGGCCCCCGACAGCTTCTATTTCGACTGCGAAACCCTTTCGGACTCTTATCTGGAGTGGGCCCTCGCCCGCTGGAAACAACAACCCGCAACCGAGCGGCACGCCCATCAGGCTGAGATCATCCTGGCCATGCGCCAGAATGACCGCGAGCGCCTGCGGGCACTGGCCCACCACCACAACGGGCACGCCTACCTACTGAACCCGCAATTTCTGCTCTGGGAGGAGGCCTGCCAACAAAGCGAGCGCTTCGGGGCACACCTGGTCACCATCCGCTCCCACGAAGAAAACGACTTCATCAACTCCCTCTTTCCTCTCGGATGCTGGATGTGGATCGGCCTCGTAACCGAACAGGGGCGCCACCGCTGGACAACCGGAGACCCCTTTGAATTCAACGCCTTTACCGACCCCCTCCGCGACTTCCAGGACGGACCCAAGGTCTTCTTTAACGGACGTTGGACCAGCGAACTCTCCCCCCCCAACTCCTACAACTGCTCCATCATGGAGTGGTTTCCCTAATCGGTCCTTCATCGGGACCTGCCCCTGGAAAGCAAACGAAGCAAAATCATTTTTGATTAATCTGCCGCATTCGGGTACGTTCAGGCTCTATGAATAAAAGTACCCGTTACCTGCTGTCGTTATGGCTTTTTCTTATATTGATCCCGCGGGATGTTTCGGCCTGGGCCGGACGTACGCACATGTGGATCAGCCGTTCCGCTACCGCACAGGCCTCCCGACGGATGCCGGGGTGGGAGGCCTATGCCGATCTCCTTGCCCGCATGTCCATTGGACCGGATATATGGAAAAATGACGACCCGGAAGAAGGTCCTCGTCATTTTATTGATCTGGAACATTACGGCTACCCGTCCGTCACGCTGGATCCGGACCATCGTGGATTGTACGACATAGAAACCGGCAACTACACCTTTGTCGAAGGTATCGTTCCCTGGGTGGTGGTGGATACGGTAAACCGGATGTCCTCTTCGATGCGCAGCAACCAGTGGGACGATGCCGTGCGCACGGCCGGCGCACTCGCCCATTATGCCGCGGATATGTGCATGCCCCTGCACACCACCGCCAACTACGACGGACAGGAATCGGGCAACGACGGCATCCACGGAAGATGGGAAAGTGAAATGCCCGCGCGAAAAATGACGAGTCGCCGCTTCGCCTCCAACGAGCCGCAGTATATCGAGTCGCTCTGGCCGGCCCTGACCTCCGCGGTGGCGCGCGCACACGCGCAGGTTCCCGCCATCCTGCTGGCAGATGACACAGCCTTCAGTGAAGCAGATGATTCTCCAAACAACGCATTGTATTACGACCTCCTCTGGAGCAACACAAGCGACATCTTTCTTTCTCAAGTGGATCACTCCGCCCAATTGCTCGCCTCGCTCTGGTATACCGCCTGGATCAATGCGGGCTCCCCGGAAATCCCTCCTCCACCCGCTGAACTCTCGTTCGACTCCATCTATCCGCATCCGGCACGTGGAACCGACGCCTTCATGCATCTGACCTCCGCCGTTGCACTGACCGTATTTATTCTTTTGGCTGTGTTCATTCTGATCAGGAGTTATCGACGCAAACCATGAAACGCAAAACAGCCGTCATTCTGATCCTTCTGTTCTGGTTGCTGCTGTTCACGTGGTTTATCCGCTTCGAAGCCTTTCCCCATCTCTTCTCAAAAAGCGTCCGGCTGGATTATCGTGAACTCCTCAACGACGCGCCGTTGATGTCGGATGCATGGATGAAGATTATCATGCAGGGCGTTCACGTGGGCTATTCGCATACCGCCATGGAAGTGGATGAAAAAAACCCGGTGGACCGATTCATTCTGCGCAACACCACCGACCTGGATCTGAACATGCTGGGCACAATTCAGCCCGTACTCATTCGCGTCCATTCCACTCTGGATGCATTCTATGCACTCCAATACTTCGAATTCAGCATGAAAACCGGGAAGTATGCCATCAGCCTCAATGCCCGCCGAATTGAAAAAGACACCTTTCGCGTCAACATGCGCTCTGCCGGAGGGAATCAAACGCTGTTTATCGAACTTCCGCCGGACATCATCATCTATTCCCCCGTCATCGACATGGCGTTACGCCAACTGAAGCCCGGACAATCCGTCACCATGAACACACTTGATCCGGCCACCTTGCGCCCCATGAAAAACCTCATCACCGCCCTTCGATACGAAACCATCCCCTGGCACGGAACCAACCTGGAAACGACCGTCTTCAGTTACACCTATTCAGGAAGTGAAATGCTGACGTGGATGGACACCCGCGACGGCCAGGTGCTCCGCCAGGAAACGCCCTGGGGCTGGTCGCTGGAGGCGGCATCCCCCACCGAAGCCGTACGGGTGGATCGCCGCCGCGCCGCCCAATTGGACCTGACCACGGCACTGGCCGTACCCGCCCAACCACCACTGAACTCTCCGCGTTCCATCACCAGCCTGGTGGTTCGATTGGAAGGTGCGGGAATTGCCGCGCTGGATCTGGCCTCGCATCGGCAACGCCTGACGCAACGATCTTCCAACGCACTCGTCATGACGGTTTCCTCCGACAGGCTCCCTCAACTTCCGACGGATACCATCCCGGAAAATATTCAAATCGAGCTGCAACCCACCATCTATATCCAGTGCGACGACCCGGCCATCCAACGCATGGCGCAGAAAATCACCGACGGAATCACCTCCCGTTCCGAGCAGGTCGCGGCCCTTACCGACTGGGTGTTCAGCAATGTCCGCAAAGACCCCTCCATCACCCTGCCTTCCGCACTCGACGTACTCCAATCCATGCGGGGCGATTGCAATGAACACACCTACCTCTTTGTGGCGCTGGCCCGCGCCGCCGGAATACCGGCCCGCGTCCAGGTCGGATTCATGTATACGCAAGGCGCTTTTTATTATCATGCCTGGCCTGCCGTCTATTTGGACGGCTGGGTGGAAACAGACCCCACCCTCGGCACACTTGGTGTGGATGCCACACACATCGCACTCCTGCACGGCGAACTGCCCGAGCAGGTCAAATTGTTGAACATCATTGGTCAGACCCGGGCCGTCATTCTGGAGCAGCATCATGATCCGAACCATAAAGCTGAATAAATACTTCGGCGCGTTTCATGCCGTGAACGATCTGAATATCGAGGTGAACGCCGGCGAACTTTTTTGTTTTCTGGGCCCCAACGGCGCCGGGAAAACCACCACCATCAAAATGCTCTGCGGTTTGCTCCGTCCCACCTCCGGTGACATTGAAATGGCCGGGGTGAACCTGAACAAGGATCCCCTCTCCATTCGGCGGCAGTGCGGCTACATCCCCGACCAGCCCTTTCTGTATGAGCGCCTGACCCCCGTGGAATACTGCGAATTCATCTGCGACCTCTTCCGCATCCCGCTTCAGGAAGCCCGAAACGCCATGAATCAGTATTTTGAAATACTGGATTTGAATGACTACCGCTCCCACCTGATCAAGGAACTTTCCCACGGACTGCGACAGCGCCTCCTGTATGCCGCAACCCTGATACACCGACCAAACCTGATCTTCGTCGATGAACCCTTTGTCGGACTCGACCCCTACAGCATACGCACCATCCGCTCGCTCCTGCGCGAACAGATCGCGCAAGGCGCAACCATCTTTCTCACCACACACATACTGAGCCTGGCCGAAGAACTGGCAGATCGCGTCGCTATCATTCATCAAGGCTCCCTGGTCGATTGCGGCACCCTGAAAGAACTCAAACAGCGCCACGCATCCGAAGGCAACCTCGAGAATCTTTTTCTGGATCTGACCATGACGGAGAAACGGTCATGAAAAACCTGCTTCTGCTCTTGCGCATACGCCGCCAGAGCCTTGCGCACGCACGCGATTCCCTGCGCAACGAATCCGCCTTCAAGATTATCTTCGTGGCCTCCTTCGGCTCAGGCCTGATCGCCGGTCTCTGGTGGCTCTTCCTGGCCGGCTTCGCCTTTATGAACAATCTGGGCGGCGTCGGTATGATCGTGGTTCCCAAGCTCTTTGCCTTCTTCTTTCTGAGCCTGACCTTCATGCTGATTCTATCCGGCATGTTGACCACCTATTCCACCCTCTACCGATCCGACGAAATGCCCCATTTACTGCTGCATCCTTTTTCGATCTCGGAAATTCTTGTTTTCAAATCACTCGAATCGGCTTTTTTATCTTCCTGGGCTTTCTTTTTCATCATTCTGCCCTTTGTGGGCGCCTATGCACGGCATCAACATCTGCCCTGGCATTTCTGCCTGGGTACGCTCGTCTTTTCGATTCCCTTTGCGTTGGTCTGTTCCGCGATCGGATCGATATTGACCATTCTATTCATCCGCTGGATTCCGCGCAGCCGCTTCTTTTGGACGGTCCTGCTTCTGGCACTGTTCGGAGGGGTGTTGTGGTGGTGGACGCACCGCATACCCGTCCGGTATACTCAGGAAGACACCGTACTGATGCTGAATCAGTTTGTCCCGTTTCTGGCGCTGTCCACCAGTCCTGTGCAGCCCGGCGCCTGGATAACCGAGGGCATCACCGCCCTCTCACGCGGACACTGGGCTCGCGGAATCCTGTATTTTCTTTTTCTCTGGGCCAATGCGCTGCTGGCCATGCTGCTGATTGAAACGCTCGGACGACGCTTCTTTTATACCGGATGGCAGCGAACGCTTTCCGTCTCGCATGCCTCCCGTTCCACCTCGGGCCTTGCTCCGCCGATGCGCAGCATCCCGCCCTTCTGCCTGCTGCCACCCGACATTCGCGCGCTGATGATCAAAGACATCCGCACCTTCCTCCGGGAACCACAACAATGGATGCAGGCGGTTTTCTTTTTCGGTCTCCTGGCCGTTTATTTCTTCAGTCTGGGTAACATGCACTACCGGAGTCTGCCGCCCGTCTGGAAAAACATTATCACCTTCCTCAACATCTTCAGCATTGCCTGTGTGCTCACCTCGCTGAGTTCCCGCTTCATCTATCCGCAAATGAGTTTGGAGGGGCAGGCCTTCTGGATCATCGGCATGGCTCCCACCACCCTCTGGCGCGTGTTGACCGCTAAATTTCTGCTGAGTTTCCTGACGATGCTCCTCATCAGTGCGGGCCTGATGACCATCTCCACATCCATGCTGGATGTGCCCCTTTCCACCCGCCTGGTTTCTCTCTACATTTCCTTCTGCATTTCACTCGCCATGGCCGGGCTCTCCACCGGCACCGGCGCCATTTTCATCGACCTCAAACAGCGCAATCCCTCCGCCATTGTCTCGGGCTTCGGCGGTACGCTCAATCTGGTGCTTTCGCTGGCCGTCATGCTGGCCTGCATTCTACCCGTGGCCACCGTCTTTCATTATCGTGAAATGGGCCTCTTCCATTATTCTTTTTTCCGCTTTTTCGCCCTGGCGGGAATTCTGCTGCCGGGACTGCTTGCACCGCTTACGGCACTGATTCCTCTGCGACTGGGTCGACGCAGACTCATGCGGCTGGATTACTAGCCTTTGAAAATGATGTATTTCCGACAGACGTAATTGATCATCAGGGAGGCGAACATCTGAAGCAGGAAGGAATACGTCGTGTGCATGCCGAACATGCGGTTTGTGAACCAGCCCAGAAAAGTCCCCACACCAAGAGAAATGCCTAAGACGGCATAAAACAACAGCGGCTCCATCAGCCAGTGATGCCTGCCCCGCTTGAACACCCACAGAATATTGATGATGTAACAAACCAGATTCGAAAAAATGAACCCGATAAACGTGTTCAACACAAAACGCAACGCCCGAACCTGATCCGAAATATCCACCGGCATAATGCTGAACCAGCGCTCGACAAGGTCGCCGACTTTATCGCCTTCGGTCAAACAGGGAAACACCCAGATGCTGAGTGCATAAAACACGCTCACCTGTACGACGGTCGCCACCCCACCCGCCAGGCCGTACTTCAGAAACTGAACCAGCGGATGCGCCTCGCGCTGGAAGAACTGTCGAATGATACGCTTCATGCAGACCTTTTCTGTTACTGCATTTCGATCCAGGTGCGCACGGCCTCGGAAAGCGGTTCGACGGCCAGCACCCGACACTCCTGATCCTCTTCCAGCGAAGAAGGAACCTGGACAATATCGTCCTCTTTCGCACCGATCAACTTCTGCGCCAAACGGCTCTCACTGGAAATAATACCCAATGCCTCATCACGATCCCACTCGCCGAGAATGTAATACCGCTCCTGATGCCCATCGGCATATTCCAACAGCACCCCCGCCCCTTGAGCAACCAATCCGAAGGGAACATTGGAAAAATCGGATGGAACGACCTGCGACAGCATGGATTCTAGTTCCGCGCGGCGGCGCAGAAGGAACGCCTGTTTTTCCTTGGCAGCCTTGTATTCAAAATTTTCGCGAAGGTCGCCATGGCTGCGTGCCACGCCGATTTCCTTCGCCACCTCGGGAATTTCCACGGTGATGATATGCTCCAACTGGTCCTGGCGCTCATAATACGAATGATTCGAGGTGACCCGACCGGTCAGGTTATTCTTTTCCGGCGCGCGATCTTCCGCCACCACCTCCTGGAGCTCCGGCTTCATTTTGATGAGATTGGCCATAATCGACCGCTGCGTGATGGAATCCCAGGCGATGCTGTCCTTCACCCGGCGCATAAACTCGCGAGCCTCGGTGTGATTCATGCTTTCCATGACCGATTTAAGCCAGTCCTTGCGTTCAAACGCATCGCGAATCAGGTTCTGTGTCTTCAGTTTCTCCCCCGCCAACTGCTCATTCAGCACCCTCAGCAACCAACGAACCAACTCGGGCAACCCACCCAGATTCCACTGGGCCATCACATCCGGATGACGATAAATCCAATAAAGCACTTCCACATCCGCAACCTGCCGTTCCTTCGTCAAATCGCGAATAATCGCCGCCACTTCCTCGGTACGCCCCTGTTCCATCAGCAACGGGAGCGTTTCATTCAGCACCGGCATATCAAGCTGCGGAATCAACCGCAGCAGCAGCGCTTCCATGTGTTCATGATCCACGGCACGCAAGTGATTCAAAAGACGCCGGATTTCCTTGGCGGGCACATCCCGAATTGCAGAAAGAAACGCCTCCTCATCCAGCAACGCACTCAGAAGCCGATCCGTATCCATTTCCTCGGCCTGAATGTTCAGTTCCCGTGCCGCCATAACGGCACGCGCCGCGAGCCCCGGCAGCCGGCTCCCAGCCCCCTTCACCACAAAAGCCAAACGGTTACTCAAGACCTCTGCAAAATCTTCCGTAATCTCAGGACGGTCCTTGGCATTGACCAGTTCATCCACCGACCGAATAATTTCCTGCATATCCCGCTCCTTGCGCAGGCGGGCATACCAATGCTCATTGTAGCCCTTCTCCACCTTCAAAACGCGCAGGGGTTCATTCCGTTTCCTCGGGATTTCAAAAAGCGGATCCTTCTTCAACGCCTTGCGCGCGCGCTCCCAGAATGATTTCCAATCGCCTTCCGCCAGAATGACCGGAATGAGAATGCTCTGCACATTCTGAATCGGTTGAGGCCCGTAGCTTCGAATCAACACACGAATCAGTTCATCGGGATGATTCTCGAGCATATCGTTGAAACGTTCCGGATCGCGCCTCCGAATGGAATGCAGGTGTTCCTCGTCCATCAGCCGCAGACATTCCGAAGCATAAGAAAGCATCATGCGGTGGCCCTGCTTCGTATCAAAATCGATCACAACCTTCCCGTAAAACGGATCAAATTGCCGGACCACGCCTGATCCCCAGCTTTTCTCATAAACCAGCGCGCCTTCCTTTAAATCTTTGGACACATCAATCCGTTTCAGCATTTCCTGCATAGTCGACTCTCCATCCCATTCAGATGTTAAAAAGCAGTCCTCCAGACGACCCGAAACCCGCCTGAACAAAGTCAAAGAGTACTACCGGATCAGTTCGGGGATGAAAAGAAAACTCTGCGATAAACTTCTCCGCCATTCCACTCTCTCTCCCCCGGAAGTGGACCCCAGCGTAGCGAGTGGTAGAAAAAGAAGTGAACCACCCGTTCCTTTAAGTCACTGGAGATCACAGAGAACATGGAGCATGAGGCAAGTGGGAGCGCCCGCGGCCCGCGGGCGCCTGGCATATAACGGAATGATCTCAACGAATGATGAAAGCAAGAAATAAGTCCTCCGACATAATCACGCCGACGGAGACAAACAAGACGCATTTACTCGTCGGAGAAGTGAATATTTACGGTCTGACCCCGATTATTCCGGTCTGACCCCGATTATTAGCAAACAGATCGATGTTCCAGATGGAAAAACCCCACTTCGTTCCGCGCTGATTGAATTTGATCTTGAGGTTGGACGTAGTGATGGGTGGATCGAAAAGAATCGTGTCGCTGCCCCCGTTCCCTTCGGGTTCACTGAACACAGGGGTCCAGTCTTTCCCATCGTCCGAGGCCAGAACATCATAGCTCTTTCCAAACGCGACCTCCCAGATAATCTGCATTTTGCGCAGGGAGGTCGGAGCATCAAACTGAATAGTCGCAGACTGGTCGTCGGCCCATTCACTTTCCCATCGGGTGCCTGTGTTGTTGTCGACAGCGAGGGAAAAATCACCCGTGGAGGCGCTGACCTGATCGGGACGGATAACGAGCGGTGTGGTGTCTGATTTTTTGTGACTGAGCAGCCAGGTATACAGATCGGGATTGGCATAGGTAACATCCCAGGAATTATGGTTGGCATCGGGATAAAGAGTGAACGTCACATTGGCATCGCATGACTTGAGCGCGGCCACCATTTCTTCGGAATATACGGGCTCAACAACATCATCTTTTGCGCCGTGAAAAACCCAGGCCGGAATATTGCGCAAGCGATTGGCGAATTCGGGATTTCCGCGACCGCAGACCGGAGCAATGGCGGCAAACCTTTCGGGGTACTCCGCCGCAAGCGACCAGGTGCCGTATCCCCCCATACTCAACCCAGTCAGATATATCCGGTTGGTGTCAATATTCAGTTCTGCAACAGCCTGATCCACCAGGCCATTCAGCGCTTCCACCATCAGCGGCTGACTCCACCACTCCTCCCGCGGGCACTGTGGTGATATGACCACAAAGGGAAGTTTATTATCACAGTCGATCTCTTTGGGAATACCGTTCACCTTGACTTGGTTGACATCATTCCCGCGCTCCCCGGCGCCGTGAAGAAAAAGAATGAACGGCCACTTCTGATCGGACTGCGCCTCATAGCCTTCCGGCAGATAAAGCAGATAGTCGAACTGAACATCTTTAACCACGGTTTTTTTGAAAAAGTGAGCCGTTTGATGTGATTGCATACTATCTGCTCCTTCCTCCGCATCGACTCGGAACATTGCCGTTACAACCAGAAACGACACAATCCACATCACGTTTTTCATAGACACTCCTCTTCTTTCCACAGCGGATTAATGCAAGCCGATACAATCACAAAAGCCGCTCGATATGAATATCCAGCGATTTTCGCCGCATGACGGTAAAAACACAGTGGGACAACGTATCGTGTATTCCGGCATGGATAAAGAATTAATTCAGGATTGAAACGCGCAAAAACAAAAACACAAAGATCCTCATTATCATCCGTTGCTGCATGAGGTCTCGTTCTCTTTATACAGCTGATAATCCGGATACAGTTTTGCAGCACACTCCGGACAGATGCCATGCGTGAATTCGGCATCCGACCGGGCACGGACATATACCTCGATCAGATGCCAGTTCCCCTCAGCATCCCGGATTCTTTTGCAGGAAGCGCACACCGGAAGAATTCCTTCAAGATGTTTCATTCTGCGAAAGATCTTAGCGGAGAAACCAACAATAACGATACCGAGAATAATGATGCAGATACTTTCAAACAATGATTCCCGCCAGTTTATCGGTGTGGCTTCCGCTCCAAGAAACAAGTGAGGAATATCGCGGTGTTTTTTCATTTTCTGTCCGATTTTTGAAGGATTTTCGGCATTTCGGGGGATATTTTCAGCATTCGGAGTGATTATTCTTTCCGAAACAACTGTTTTCCGAGGCTTCGAATCTCCATCAGGATAAACCAGATTCCGGCACTGAAATACAGTGCCAGAAGAATCCATACGAGGCCGGGAACTGATCCATCATACGGCACAATTTGTTCAGCATAGATCGGTCGGGTCATAGAAAAGAGAAGCGCTACTTCACCCAGACTCCAGCTTTGAACAGCGAAGTAACTCAACAAGCCCGGAACAATGAATCCAAAGGGTGTCGGCCATGAACAGGCTACCGCCTCCAACGTCAGCGGAACGGCGTGATCCAACCGTCCTGCCGCTTTGGCCGCACCGATACCAAATGCCGAGGCCGCCGACCCGAGCCCGAAAACCACCGGACCGGAATCCACATCCATAAAATGATCATCTTGTCCATGCGGAGTTTCCCGGAACCCCACCACCAACGGACCGGCACTCCAGAATGCATTCGCATAAGCCGCATACCAGCGGGCGGCAATCGACCGATCCAACTCCGGAGCAAACAGCAGAATTCCCGAGTTGCCAGAGCCGCGCGCTCCTTGCAGGCGCCAACCCGAGACAGCATCCACCTGAAAAGCCGGCAGACCTTCCGGTGCACATAACGGGCCATCCAATACAGCCATCAACTCACGGGCCAGTTGATCGTGACGGGCATCATCCAATTCTGCGGCGCGTTGAATGGCGGCAACCGCCCACAACACATCGTTCGGATAGCATTCACCGGGATAATCGTCTTTCATAAGAAACTTCGACTCCGCCAGTTCCCGGGCGAGAGTCGTTCGTTGCCGGCACATCATGTCATGGTACTGTCGATCACCTGTGAGAGCCTCATACGATGAAAGGCCCAGAATCAGCAGCATCCCGTAAAACACGTTTTCCTTTTCCAGATAGCGATCGCCCCATTTCTGCTTCACCCAGGAGGCGGTCACCGGAGACACGACGATGGCGGCAGCTTCTTCGATGGCCTTATGGACGATTCCCCGTTGGGCATCAATCAAACCCCGCTCCTGCAAATCCTGAGCGGTGACCAGAAAAAAGACGGAGCCGAACATGGGCCATTCCGTGGCGGCCACATCCTGATGATTCTGCCGGGCCGCATATTCCGAATTCAAATAGGTTTCCGCCCATCGGGCATAACGATGCGCACACCCCTGAAACCAGGCCGGAACCAGACGGCTCTGTCCTGTGTTTTTCAGCGTATCATCCATCAGCAAACGACTGATCGTAATCACCGGATAAATAAAGAAACAAAGCGAAAACGCTATCGTGAACAGGGAGATAAAAAAAGTGATTCCCCGCTTCATCCGACAACCGGACGGGTGCCTCAGACGCTTCGATGAGGTTGCTGTTTCTTCATCCACCACGTTCATACGTATTCCCTAAGAATCAGGGTCAGCCCTTAAGATTTGACAATACGGCCTGTTCCAGTCGCCGAATCTCTGCGGCTAACAACGAATCCCCTGCCTGACATACACGAAGACGCCTGATCTGCTGGCTGACCGCGGAGCCGGTTCCCATATTCATTAGCTTGCCGATCGCCCGCTGATTCATTGCCGTGTATTTAACCAAAAGACTCGCTGCTACTGCGCGGGCTACCTGTTTATAACCCCGCATGCAAAGCTCTGCGCGGGTCAACCCATATTGTTTCCCGACCAGTGTGAGGATGGCGGTCGGATCAGCCGTCTTCGCCGTCTTGCGCAATGAGACATCCTCCGGGTGACGCGCATGCCTGACCGCATCGGCATATAACGCCTGCACGTTCTCTTGAAAATCGTCCCCGCCAACAGCTAAAGAAGAACCCCGCAACACATCCTGGAACTCCTCGTCCGTTCGGGTGATGGCCGCTTCAACAAAGCGGCGATACGACAAGCGCTGCCTTTTCCCATCTCCCTCAACAAGGGAAAGAATCGGCCCTTCCGTCACCATTTCAAAGGGCGTCGCCAGCCCGGCATATCCCGGATAACTGCTCCACCGGTATTCGCGCAACGCCTTGCGGCGCTTCGAAAATTCCTTGTCCACCAGATCAGCCACATAGACCGGGTTCAGATGAATATAACGGCTCAACATGAGCAGATATTGATTCCCTTCCACCAGTTTCGCACCGAATCGCCCCTGCACCAAATGCCCCGCACGATCATGCCGAAGATTGTAGTAGATCGTATACGCCGTCTGGAGCTTTTGCATGAATACCGACAGGTTGGCTCCCGGGGTCTCCAAGAGCAGATGCACATGATTCGTCATCAAGCAAAACATATACAGTCGAATGCGGCATTCCTCCGCATAAACACCCAACCGATCCATGAACCGCTCCCGGTCGGCGTCATCGTCAAACAAGCGCCGTCGCTCCACCCCGCGCAACGTCACATGATAGATCGCTCCTTCAAAATGAATCCGAAGCTTTCTTGCCATAACGCAACCACCCATACGCCCAAGACGTGCTCACGACAAGCATTCTTTGTTATTTCTTAAGGGCTGACCCTGGAATTCCAACAGCTAAAGAAGAACCCCGCAACACATCCTGGAACTCCTCGTCCGTTCGGGTGATGGCCGCTTCAACAAAGCGGCGATACGACAAGCGCTGCCTTTTCCCATCTCCCTCAACAAGGGAAAGAATCGGCCCTTCCGTCACCATTTCAAAGGGCGTCGCCAGCCCGGCATATCCCGGATAACTGCTCCACCGGTATTCGCGCAACGCCTTGCGGCGCTTCGAAAATTCCTTGTCCACCAGATCAGCCACATAGACCGGGTTCAGATGAATATAACGGCTCAACATGAGCAGATATTGATTCCCTTCCACCAGTTTCGCACCGAATCGCCCCTGCACCAAATGCCCCGCACGATCATGCCGAAGATTGTAGTAGATCGTATACGCCGTCTGGAGCTTTTGCATGAATACCGACAGGTTGGCTCCCGGGGTCTCCAAGAGCAGATGCACATGATTCGTCATCAAGCAAAACATATACAGTCGAATGCGGCATTCCTCCGCATAAACACCCAACCGATCCATGAACCGCTCCCGGTCGGCGTCATCGTCAAACAAGCGCCGTCGCTCCACCCCGCGCAACGTCACATGATAGATCGCTCCTTCAAAATGAATCCGAAGCTTTCTTGCCATAACGCAACCACCCATACGCCCAAGACGTGCTCACGACAAGCATTCTTTGTTATTTCTTAAGGGCTGACCCTGGAATTCCGGTTGTTCAATCTCACTATGAAGGTTGCTTTTTCTACATCTCTTCATCAATATAATGCTCCTTCTTCACCGAACGTCCAGCGTGACGATCCACGCCGCGTCCGCGCGGTGTGAAACGTATCTGTCGACGCTCTTGTTGGGCATTTCATTGGTTTATGCCACAGATGAAGTTCATCTTCCTGATGAAATTGCGTCTCAATTCCTCGTTGGCTTCGCCATGGCTCCTCAAGCGGTCTGTGTAGGCTGCGACCTCATCTTCAAGCGCTTTGTGGAACCTGCACCTGTCCACAATGAGCCCCTTGTTGATCTGATCCTCGACCGGCCTGATCATTGTGTTTTGGTCCATCCGTACGACGGATTTCCCCTTTGTCTGAGCTTGGTGAAGGATTCCACATCGGAAGTGACTGTAGAAGGTCTCCGCCGTTCTTCTGTTGAAGTTTGCCCGGAAGAACTCACTGTTCTGGAAGAACAACCAGAACGACTCCCAGTGTTTCCCCTCGGTCTTGTCTCTGCCGCAGTAGAACTGTTGAAGCGTCTCTATGAGGAGACAGTCCAGTGCCAGTATAGAGAACCCAGCAAACTCCCCAATACTACGATCCTTCGATATCAGATTGATGGGAGTGAGGAAGCGGCCACGAAGTCGGTCCTCGAATATCGCCACCATCTTGTCCCAGTCATCCTCCGCAACGGCTTCTTGCCAGTCCCTTTTGCGGTACTTGGGAGAGATGGATACATTCTCAAAGTCTATCGTACCTACTGACTTCCCCATCTCCTTACGTCCTCCATTGTGAGTCGCCCAAAGTGTTATTAGCCTTACTTCAGATTTTAAGGCCACTTTATATCATGAGGGAAAGGTAGGTAGGGCGAAAGTCGCCGTCAACGTCAAAACCGATTTGTTTTGAAGACGGGACAACGGGTTCAGACCGTCAATATACACACTAATCTCCATCGGGCATGCGAGTCATGGCCACTCCAAGTTGAAGCCAGCCCGTTTTCATAAATGTCAAACATCAAGGTCTGCCCCTGGACTCAGCGGACTGTGTTCATACACGACAAGTTGATGCTCGTTCAACTCGGCCCGGAAAGCTGGTTCTTGCCCTGCGTATTTAGCTGAAAACACATTCCTTACGGATGGCCTTGCCACTTCATGTAAAGCTGTCTGTATTGATTTTGCTCAATTTCGTACGTCTCATTTATGAGAGTCTCCATGTCATGGATGAGCGAATTCTCCGGATGCAAACATTCCTGCCGTAGTGTTAAGGATTCCTCAAAACAATAACGTGCTTCCATCGTATTGCCCATGCAGAATAGTGCGCGTCCTTGGTTGGCTACATACATGGAAACTTGGAAATCGCCATACTTATGAGTTTTTGCCATAGAAATCGCCTTGGTAAAATAATCGAGAGATTCCTCTTCTTTATACTCTCGCATTTTCAATAGACCGATTTCGTTGTAGGTCATTGCAACCTGCAAGTGTTCATCTCCTAGATTCAGTTTGTATATGTCGAGTGCTTTATTATAGTATCTCATAGCATCTTTGGTATTTCCCGACATGCGGAGGATTTTGGCTAAATTATAGAATCCAGCTCCTGCATATACTGAATCGAGTCTTCCAGTCTCATTCAACAGTCCAAGATAACGACGTCCAATAGCCTCGGCCTTCGAATACTCTTTCTTTTCAAATGCAACTTGACTCAGCGATAGAAGCGTGACTGCCATCTGAACATCAGTGCGTGTGAAGATATCTTGGGCAATGTTAAAGGCAATCGTGAATAACTTTTCGGCGCTATCTAAATATCCTGCCATTAATGTTAATTGTCCGAGATTTATTGAGTCTTCAAAACGGCTCTCCTCAGATAATGGTTTCTTTTCTCGATTTATGATATCAAGGTATAATGGAAGGGCTTGGTCGTTGCGTCCAACAGCAGAGAGAGCAAGTGCTAAAAGTTTCTGGGTTGCGAACCATTGTTTATGGCCGATGTCATCAGCAATCAAATCTGACGCACTTTGTATTTTTTCTAATGCCTCTTGTTGTTTCCCGAGTTGAAGTAGTGCCAATCCGTATGACGAAAGTGCTTCGGCTTCATCGTGCTTCAGGGCTTTGCCCACATTGTTCAGTGTCTCTCTCTTCCTGTGCAAAGACTCGACAAGCTTGCCAGCCTCTGTAGCGGCTTCTTCATTTTGGTCGTTCGCGATCAATGTTTTAATGTATTCTTGCTTTTTCGATGGATCATTCTTTATCGCTTCAGCGTGCTCGTCTAAAAGTGAGCGCAGTTCGCTCTCAGATATATTCATTCTGCTCGCAACCATAGCTAATGGATTCCTGCAATAGGAAGTCGGCTGCATCTTCGCATTAACTACTTGATTTACTATTGTAGTCAGTTCTTCTGGGGAAAGAGTGGTGTATTGGACATAGGATATAATTGCAAAGAACAATCCTATAATGGTCGCCACACCATAGATGTGGTTGTGGTAGCAAGCCCACCAATTCAACGATAATATTTCCCGAAGTAGCGGCTCTTTGAATTCTAAAATGGCGGACACAAGTTGTTCTTTGTCCAGTGTGTGATACTTCGGAATCCTTAAATCTCTAGCAATAGTAGTCAGTTCATCTCTGTACTTGGATTTGAGTATCCTTTGAAGGCGCTTTTTCATGTAGATTTTACACCAATGGGGGCAGTCCTATATTTTAATGATTCCTCTTGTTTCTGTGTCGCGTCTTCCTCATTCCGCCGCTGTGTTCTCATATCCTCTCCCGTGGTCAGTATTTCGATGGTGCGGGGGCGGGATTTTCGGCAAGGATTCGTCTGGTATCATCACGCTCCTACACGAGTCGGATTATCGAAAGAGGACGCGGGATTGTAAAGCGGCGTTTCGGGGGAATTTCCTGGGAGGGGCGCATCTGCGCATTTGCACACCATTTTGCCAATCAGACGATTGGCAGTCCCGGGAGCGCCAATCGTCTGATTGCCGCTTGTGCGATGAAAAATAACGGAAGCGGCTCAGCCTGAGGCTTCGCCCCACCCTGCCTGCTTTCTACATTTCTTAATCTGCGTAATCTGTGCAATCCGCCTTCGCTCGTTGAGCTCCCCACTTCGTTGAAACTTCGTAGGGCAAGACGTCGCGACTCGTCTGTGGTCACTCCTCCCTCTTCGGTTTTTTCACGATTTTCGACCGTTTTGGCATCAATTTTCAGTGTTTCGGGCGTTTTGGACGAGTTTTTGAGCGTTTTTCGGGTGTTTTAAGCGTTTTCCTAAGAATCAGGGTCAGCCCTTAAGATTTGACAATACGGCCTGTTCCAGTCGCCGAATCTCTGCGGCTAACAACGAATCCCCTGCCTGACATACACGAAGACGCCTGATCTGCTGGCTGACCGCGGAGCCGGTTCCCATATTCATTAGCTTGCCGATCGCCCGCTGATTCATTGCCGTGTATTTAACCAAAAGACTCGCTGCTACTGCGCGGGCTACCTGTTTATAACCCCGCATGCAAAGCTCTGCGCGGGTCAACCCATATTGTTTCCCGACCAGTGTGAGGATGGCGGTCGGATCAGCCGTCTTCGCCGTCTTGCGCAATGAGACATCCTCCGGGTGACGCGCATGCCTGACCGCATCGGCATATAACGCCTGCACGTTCTCTTGAAAATCGTCCCCGCCAACAGCTAAAGAAGAACCCCGCAACACATCCTGGAACTCCTCGTCCGTTCGGGTGATGGCCGCTTCAACAAAGCGGCGATACGACAAGCGCTGCCTTTTCCCATCTCCCTCAACAAGGGAAAGAA
>JAQVYB010000044.1 GCA_028708815.1 Kiritimatiellia bacterium
GACCCAACCATCGTGGCGAAAGAAACAAACCACTCGCAATATGGTGTTGACCGATATCTGAAGGATTTTCATCGGGTTCATACCATATACAAAATAAAGCCTGATCCGGAACTGATACATCAGGCAAGCGGGCTGTCAAAATCTCTGGTAGCAGAATATATCAAACTCATTAAGGAGTATGCTGATGATGAAAAATGATGGATCTCTCTGCCAAATGGCATTATCTACGAGGTGGCCTTCCCCCCCAATAAATACGACTCAATATCCCTATATTTATTATTTAGGGCTGACGCATCGCTATCAGTAGAATTGACTATTTACGGTCTGACCCCGATTCCTCTCGGTCTGACCCCGATTCCTCTGACGCATCGCTATCAGTAGAATTGACTATTTACGGTCTGACCCCGATTCCTCGCCCTTTCTCGCCGCTACCCTCACGGCTCGTAATCCAACCATCCTGTCCCGCCATAGCCTTGGCGACGGCGGATGGAACTTTTTAGAAAGCCTCCTTCGTCCAACAAGGATCTCCATTGTTGGTTGGCACCCCGCTCCTCCAACGAATGGAAGAGCAACGAATGAAGAACTCAACAGGAAAGGAGCGCCCCACTCCGGGAGCGCCGAACGTCTGTTCGGCCTTGTCCTCGGACATGCGCAAAACCCGAGATTTTGCCCGGATTATCATAATATAGGACACGTTTTCCTCCACGGATTATCATTATATAGGACTGACACGTTTTCCTCCAAACAAACTGGGCACAACGAAAACTATTTCTGATATTTCTTAAAATTCTCCGCCTGCTCGAAGATTTCCTTGTAGACCTCGTCACGGTTCACTGGCGGGTAGCCGTGTTCGGCGAGAAGAATAATCAGATCCACTTTCAGCTCGGCCTTGATGTCGTTGCGTTTGCTCCAGTCGGTGTACCTGGCTTTATCGTCAACGACCGTCTTGACGGCCTTGGATAGAGCGATCAGTTTGTCCTCGGGATAGGTAAAGTCATATTTACGGGCCAGCTCCTTGAGGATGTCATAAAACGCTTTTTCCTCAAAATCAATCCCCAGCTCCCCGAAGGAATCCTTCTCTTTTTTCAAGGCATGAAACAGGTCGATGATTTCGTCGCTGAAGTCCTCAAGGACGTTACTCACCAGCACATCGTCCTCTTTGCGCTCGTTGTATTTTTTCACCAGCGCCTCGAACTGTCTTGAGAAATCAACCCCTTTGACCTTGTTGATCTTTTTGAATTCATCAATGGCCTTCTTGAGCAGCTTTTGGAGCAGCTTGATACGGGTATTGGGAAGTTTGATCTTTTCGATTTTGGCCAGATAGTCGCCCTCGAAAATATCGATCTCGGTCGCGCTGTCTTCGCCGAGTTTAAAGATTTCCTCCACGCCGTCGCTTTGCAGCGCCTCGGCAATCATTTCCCGCACCTTGGCGTTCATTTGAGCGGTATCGGGAGCCGCGCCCTTGGTGAGCTTGGCCACGATGGAACGAACCGCCAGATAGAAATGGATCACGTCGCGCTCTTGCTGAGAAAAGGCATCGCTGCCGGAACAAATGTCATAAGCCGCCTTCAGACGCTTTACCAGCCCCATGAATCGCCGCTCAATCTTCTCGGTAAGCTGCACAAACTCCGCCGCCCTGTTCAGGCATTGAAGCTGCGCCACCGGCGACCCGCTGAAATAGGGCTTCGCATCAAATAAATGGAAAAGCCGCTTCAGCAGGTCAAGGTGGTCTTTCACCACAACGATGGAAGCCTGAATCTCCTCGATATTGGATTGATCGGCCTTCGAATAATGGGCCAGCGCAATATTCATCTGCTTTTTAATGCCGATGTAATCCACCACCAACCCCTTGTTCTTTCCCTCGAACTTGCGGTTCACCCGGGAAATCGTCTGGATCAGGTTGTGGCGCTGCACGGGCTTGTCGATGTAGATCGTATCCAGGAAGGGCACATCAAAGCCCGTCAGCCACATATCAACCAAAATCGCGATTTTGAAATTCGACTTTTCGGTTTTGAACTGACGATCCAGCTCCTTGCGGTATTCCTTACTGCCCAGCAGATCGTACAGCACCGGATCGTCGTCCTGCCCGCGCGTCATCACCATCTTGATGCGCTCCATCGGCTTAATCGTTTTCTTCTCGGCCTCGGTAAGCTCAACGCCGTCCGCACAAACCTTCACCTCCGCCCACTCCGGGCGCAGTTTGATCACCTCTTTATAGAAAGCGTATGCAATCGGACGGCTGCTGCTCACAAACATCACCTTGCCGGTCACGGTGGAACCTTCCTCCTGCCGCTTCTCATAGTGCGCCACAAAATCGGCTGCCAGCGCTTCTATGCGCTGCGGATCGCCGAGGATCGATCCCATCTTGGCCATCGCCTTCTTGCTCTCCTCAATCGCATACTCGCTTGCGCCCTCATCCGCGCACTCCGCGTAATACCGCTCAATCTCCTCCAGCTTGGAGTTGTTTAGGAGCACCTTGGCCGCCCGGCCTTCATAGACAATCCGCACCGTAATCTCATCCGCCACCGACTCCGTCATCGTGTAGGAATCCACCACCGGGCCGAACACATCCAGCGTCGCATCGATTGGCGTACCCGTGAACCCGACAAAGGTCGCATTTGGCAGCGAGTCATGCAGATATTTGGCAAAGCCGAACGTCCGCGTCACCCCTTCGTCGGTTACTCGGACCTTCTGATCCAGATTCACCTGCGAGCGGTGCGCCTCATCCGAAATACAGATCACATTGGCCCGCTCCGTCAGCAGCTCCGTGTCCTCCGTAAACTTATGAATCGTCGTCAGGAACACGCCGCCGCTGTTGCGGCCCTTCAGCAACTCCCGGAGCTGGCTGCGGCTCTCCACGCTGATCACCGTATGGTCGCCGATATACCCCTTTGCATTCGTAAACTGACCCGAGAGCTGATCATCCAGATCCGTGCGGTCGGTAATCAGCACAATCGTCGGACTCTTCAGCGCCACACTGCGCATCAGCAGCCGCGCCAGAAAGAGCATCGTGAAGCTCTTGCCGCAACCCGTCGCCCCGAAATAGGTTCCGCCCTTACCGTCACCATCCGGCTTCATGTGCTGCAGGATGTTCGAATAGAGCTTCGTCGCCGCATAATACTGCGGATAGCGGCAGAGGATTTTCTCCTCGCGACGCGATACATCAGGTATGAAAACAAAGTTCCTTATGACGTCAATCAGTGTCTGCGAGACAAACAGGCCTTGTATCATTGTATATAAGGAGCTTATGCCTTGTGCGGGAACTTTATTTTCACCCTCACCCCCGCCCCCTCTCCCAGAGGTAGAGGGGAGATTGTAGAGAGGAATCTGGGACACAACAGATTGGAGGGCGAATTCCGGATCGTTGAGCAAAACATCATTCTCAAATCGTAAAACCGAGAAGCCGAGCGACTCGAGATAAGCGGTGCGCTTCTGATCCTTCTTCGCTTGAGCTTCTTCGGAATGAATTTCCCCGTCGAGTTCGACAACCAGTTTCAGTTCATCACAAAAGAAATCGACAATATACGGCCCGATCTGATGCTGCCGTCTAAACTTCAAATTGGCCAACTGGCGGTTCCGCACAAGCTCCCACATCACCTCTTCAGCAGGTGTTTGTTTTTGTCGCAGTTCCCCCGCCCGCTTCTTCAGTCCAGAGAAATCAAAATTCGCTTTGTAGCTTACACCCTTCTCCCCTTGGGAGAGGGGCTGGGGGTGAGGGGTTGGGCGATAAGCCCAACTATAGAAGAAATCGTAGGGAGCAAAAAACGACCCCACCTTATTGTTGATGCCGTCCGAAATAACGCAAAAGGCGTTGTACTTGAAGAGTTCCGGAATATCGCGCCGGTAGCGCACCGTCAGTTGGATGAAGGCGTCGTGAATCGTTGCCTCTTCGCGGATCGCGCTCTTAAACTCAAATACCACCAGCGGCAGGCCGTTGATATAAAGGATGCCGTCAGGAATGCGCTTTTCGGAGCCGATGATTTCCAGCTGATTTACCATTTTAAAAATATTGCCGCCGGTTTTGTAACGAACCGACTCCTCCGCCACGATCATCGGCACCTCGCCCGGTTTCGGCTCGCGGAACTCAGTCAGCGCGGAATAGTCAATCAACTGAACATAGAGATCTTTTTGGGTGTGATTTTCGCGCTTCAACAGAAAGCCGTCCGACACCATCTTCATGATCTGCTTGTTCGACTCGTACAGGTCGGCGGATGAATAGGCCTCCAGCTTTTGAATCACCGCCTCGATTTCGCCCGGAGTGATCCCGTCTTTTGCATACTGCCTTGCCAGAAAAGCCCGCAGGTCGTTTTTGATCAATACATCGGCTGACTGACGCTCAATGGTTTCGCCCAAGACATACGGATACCCCTCCGCTTCGAGGAGTTCAATGATCGCGGCTTCTAGTTGGGCTTCGGTGAATTTCATTATCCATCGTCCGTTTCGACATCTTCCGGTTGCCAGTTGCCGACATCCATCGTTTTAATCTTCTGCCCAAACACGGCCCGGAATTTTTCAAGATTTCCCAAAAGCCATTGATGCTGTTCCGGCCAGGTTTCCTTTTTATTCGGGTCTAAACTCGGGTTGCGCAAAATGATGTGGCTACTCTTTTTCTCAGGCTTTCTTTCCCACTCCAGAATTCCGCCGATTTGAGACTGAATGGATTCTTTTTCCTGCATCAGCAAATCGAAGATAGCCAGCCGATCCTTCCCCTTATTGAGCTGAAGGCAGATCGAAATCAAACCTGCCTGCGTATTCAGCAGAGCCGCGACATGTGCTTTACTGGTTCCGATACTGAAATTCATCCAATGACACGGAGAAGGTTTTTGCGGACGCACTGCCGAACTGTTTTCCAACACAAACTCCCGAAAAACCTCCCAGTATTCCAGCTTCAGCTCCTCTGTGGTGTTCAAATCCCCATCTGTTGCTGCCGTTGTCTTACCGACCTTTCCTTTTGTCCACTCGTTGGGTTTTGAGACCACGTTAAATTTTGGGGCTATAGGCGAGTCGCCAATTCGCCACAGCTCGACCTCCAAGCCAAAAAAGCTGATCTCATCGCCCGTAATCTCGTTCAGCCAGTCGAGTGCTGCACGGTGCTCATCCGTAAAACGTTTAGCAATCCATACGATCGTTACTGTGTTTAGTCCTGCGGCATAGGTCAGGAGCTGGCCGAGATGGGTGTGATCGGTGCGCTCCACTTGGTTCTCGATTAGCACCATCGAATTTTCCAAAGTTTCACGGCAGAAAATATCCGCCCGGTACGGCCCCACACCCTTTTCGACCGTATCCAATTCCAGTTCAAGATCAATGGCATCTCCGAGAAGCGCAAGGTTTTCTTCCCTCGCCAGCCACGGCGTGAAGTCCTGCGCCTCCGTCTTCCATACATCCCTAAGTTCAACTTTTTGTAATCGTCCGAGATTCATATCAGCGCTCCTCTATCTCTTAACAAATTCTTCCAAACCTTGGAAAACAGTCTCCCAAATTTTCCAACCCTCGGAATATTCATTTTCACCTCTTCCAACATCACCAGCGACCTTGCTTTATTTTCCCGTCTTTTACCTCAATGACGATTTAGGCGGCCTGACCCCGGCTCTTAAGATTTTAGAGCGTATTTACTATATGACTGTTTATAAACAGAGCTAGAGACATCATAGATACTTTCCCCTGCTCTGAGTCTGCATAAGCGCGAATCAACATTGCTCTAACTTCATCACCAGTACTTGCAAGCCCTTGCTCAACACACTTATCAAAAAGGCAATGAGGGTTCGATGTCTCTAAATGATAGCTTAATGCGTCATTTTGATTATCCAAAAGGTAGGAACGAAGAAGCATCTTCTCTGGGGCTTCATTCGATGCGAGAAAATAGAGGGCGGCCTGCACGGGATACATATGGTTTGAGTTTCCGTCCTTCTTCTCCCGCATATCGCCATCAAGAACACAACATACGGGCATCTTTACTTTTAGATTTTCATTTGCCTTTTGACTCAACCTAAAGAACCCGTAAGCATCATTAGCTGGCCCCATTGGCAGGATATTCGCGAGTTTAAGATGCTCAGATGGAATAAAGTTATTGATGCAGTGAGAGATGATTGCTTTAGCGGTGTTGTCCTCACAGATAATATTGATGGCAGGGTATATAAAAGAGTCCATCTTTGTGAAAGTACCATTAACAGATAAGCCCTCATAACACTGCAACATCCCATCTGCCTTCTTTTCAATGAAAAGTCGCGATCGGGCACTAAATGAAGAAACAATCGACGGGGAGTGTGTCGTTATAATGAATTGTTTCTTGCTCTGCCTGCTCTCATGTTTAATCACATCTATCAACCTTCTTTGGATTTTCGGATGAAGACCGAGTTCAATTTCGTCAATTAGAATGAGCGCTTTTTCATCTGCATTAACAATCTCAGTTAAGACATACGTCAAAACGTCTTCACCAGAGGCACAATTAAAGCTCGAATAGGCGTCGTTAAATCGGTAGGAAACCTTATTTTGGTGGCTTCCCAGTTTGTGCGCACCTGTGTAAGCTTCTTCGAGTATATAAGAAAGATAACCTATGATAGTTGAAGAAAGGGAAACAGCCGTGGAGTGTTGCGTTTTCCAAAATAAGGAGTGGGAATAGCTCCGCGCGGGGGAAACTCGATCAACATCAATAAATACAACCTGCCTATCTTTGATTTGAGATTCTTTTTTACCTAAGCCGCTCCACTTCTTTGTCCGAGCTTTTCTAAGCCCTTTTTTTCGCGCGGGAATTTCAGCTCCTCGTCTGTATGTCAGGTGATATGACCAATCGGAATGCTGTGTGTCATGTTTGGTGAATTTAAGAAATTTACTCCATGTAATTCGTTCGTGAATACCAGATGATGGACTCCTCATTTGGAAGTTGAAATGACTACAGGCTATTACGGAGAGTATCGAGGTTTTCCCTGACTTATTCGACCCACTAATTATTGAGATGGGATGCTTAAATGTGATGTCTGTATTGCAAATATGCCGAAACTCTTCGATTTCAACCTTATGCAAGAAGAATGGGTACTCAGCGCCGTTGACATCTACGTTATCCACCCAATCGCTGTCGCTGTTTGGATTCATATTCATGCCATTTCCCCCACCATTTTTTCAGCATCCTCAATGCGCAGCTCGCCGGAGATCAGTTTCGGAAGAAGGGTGTCGCGGAGTTTGGAGAGAGTGCCACTATTTTCTCGGTTACCTTGGATTTTTGCGTAATGCCCCAAGGTATGTGTCCCAAACAGTTTCAACGCCTGATCCGTTGGGAACGGCACTCCAAAAGATCGAACCCTTTTGATATTTAACATCGTCATTCCCGTAGAACCAGTTTTGGCGGCCTCGATGCGATCTTTTCCTCTTGGAGAGGAGAGATATAGGTATAAAAATAACCCGGTTTCTGGATCCTCAGGCCGGCATATGGTCATGTGCTGATCTACTGCATACACATCAGAATCACCACTGAAGAAGTGAGTCCGACCTAATGTTCCTTCTCCCAAGCAATTAACTAGCACGTCACATCTTTGGGCAAACTTCTGGGCAGGGACATTCAGACCCTCTTCTAATTCTTTTAGGTTAGAAAAGTCTAACTCTGCCCCTCGGTTGACTTTTTGATTGATTATAAATCGTCCCGAACCGTCTTGGTACTTTGGTGTGACCCCGCGCGAAACAAACGGACACAGCTCTTCAATTTCTTCAACCTTCCATCCCTCAGGGATCCAGCCCATTTCGTCGGTTTCGATAAAGGAGGACGGGAAGGCTTTGGCGATTTCTCGGTTGGCGGTTCCGTCGGTCAGGGCTATGCGGCGGGTTTCGGCGCGGTCGGCGAATTCGTAGGGTATGCCTTTAAAGGCACCCTCACCTAACCTCTCCCAAAGGGCGAGGGACTGCTCGGCTTCGAGGGGCTCTTCTCCTTCTGGGAGAAGCGGGGATGAGGGCTGATTTTGTTCCAGAAATTCGGTCATATTCTTCATCAGAATATTATCGATCACCGGATCAAAGTCCACAAACCAGCTTTTGAACAGCTCCTGCGCCATTCCTTCCAGCGTCTCATTCATCCGCCGGTTCAATTCGATCTTGTCATCCAACGATCCCAAAATATGAGCAATCGCTTTTTGCTCGGGAAGTGGGGGGAGAGGGATTTCAACCCTCTTAAGATCCCGAATGGGTAATTGTGGTTGCGCACTACCCGATGTGAGACTTGCGACCTGTTCTGAAAACAAGTGAGAGCGAACGAAAAGATACAGGAATCGTGGTTCTAGATCCTCAACCGATGGCCTAAGGATAACCATCCCAGAGTTTATCCGTATATGATCGAAATGGATACTGTCATCAAAGTAGGCAACATTGCCGACTGTTCCCCGCGTGGTGAGAACAACGTCTTCTCTTTGGAGTTTCCCTTTGCGCAGTAGCCGGTCTCGTTCATCGGAAATAAAGTCAACAGACTCAAACTTGAATCCATCAGTTGTAACGTTTCCGGTATTCAAGAACACACAGTGCCCGTGATCCGTAAATTCATTGCGGGATGGATAGTTCTTTCCTCTATCGCCATCTAGTATTTTTAGAGGCCCGTTTTCAAAAGTCTTGGCTGTCCAATCACTCGCCATAACCCAGTCCCTCCAGATTCTTCCGAATCAGAGCGCCTGCGGCCTGCCTCGTCGGCAGACTGGCGAATGATGAATGATGAGGTATGAATGATGAATTTCTCATCACTTTTTTCCTCTCGACAACTTCAGACGCTTATCTTCAGTCAAAAGCTTCATCTGCTGGATAGCGATTTCGTTCAACCGTTGCAGGCGTTTGGATTGAGACAGTCCTTCGGCAATGAACAGAGCATTCAGGTTTTCCAGATTGGCGAGACAGATCAACTGCATCACATTGGCGTGATCACGAACATTCCCCGTTTCCGTCGGGTTGGCGGCGCCCCACTGTGCAGCTGTCACGCCAAACAAGGCCATGTTCAAAATATCCGCTTCGTTGGCATAGACCATGGCAATCTGCTGTTTTCCCAAAGCGGTCGGGATCAAATGCTCTTTTACGGCGTCCGTATGGATGCGGTAGTTAATTTTGGTCAGGCTGCGTTTGACCGACCAGTCCAGCTCCTTGGTTTCGGCTTCCTTGAGCCGTTGAAACTCCTTCAACAAATAGAACTTAAACTCCACCGAAACCCACGATGCGAATTCAAGGGCAATGTCCACATGTGCAAAGGTGCCGCCATAGCGACCAGACTTGGATTGAAGTCCTATGGCATTTGTTGATTCAACCCATTTTTTCGGGGAAAGCACAAAATGGTTGTAGCCGGCCTCATTTCTAAACTGGTCGAATTCGACCAGTTTAAAATCGGGATTGTGAATCCGTTCCCACAGCCCCAGTAATTCAATAGTATTTTTACTGCGAAGCCAGTTTTTGACAATGTCAGCAGGAGCTTCCGGATTCTTATATTTAGCAATATCTGTAATCGAAATGTAGTTTTCGGTGCTCACGCTATAAAGCGTGACATCACTATCCATTACATTGATTTTCCTGTTCTTAAGCATGAGCAATCTCCGTACGTTGAAACTCAAACCTCCCAACCGCCTCGATTTCAACACGGTTAACCTGCCGGTCTCCTTTGGTTTGAACTGTCAAGGATTCCTTGACAGTTGCCTCCGGCGACAGCCCCTCATTCCATCGGCAGTTGTCAAGAAATTCTTGACAACTGAATGATGAATCCCATTTAAAACCCTCGAATTCGAGGGAATTAGAATCCCGGGTTCCCTTTTCACCTTTGCGCTTTTTTGTGGCTAAACTACTCACCATAGCCAAGCCCCTCCAGATTCTTGCGAATCACCTCATCGAGCTTGGCGGACTCCTCCATCTGCGCGTAAAGCGTCTGGCTCATTTCGGTCATTTTGGTTTCGAAGGGAATGCCGTCGTCTTCGATGTCGGCGGCCCCGACGTAGCGGCCGGGGGTGAGGACGTAGTCGTGCTTGCGCATGTCTTCGAGCTTGGCGGATTTGCAGTAACCGGGGATGTCGTGGTAGGGCTCGACCGCCGGGCGAGCCGGTTCATCGTTCGGACGGCTCGGCGATCCGTCCCTACCTAAAGCGGACGGCTGCGGAGAGCCGTCCCTACCTACAGAACGCCAGCTATGGTATGTCGCTGCAATTTTGGCGATGTCTTCGTCGGTCAACTCCTTCTGTGTGCGGCTGATCATGGAGCCGATTTTGCGGGCATCGATGAAAAGGGTTTCGCCTTCGCGGTTGCGGTAGCCGCGTTCGGCGTCGGCCTTTTTATTTTTGGTCAGGAACCACAAGCAAACGGGAATCTGGGTGGTGTAAAATAACTGTCCCGGAAGGGCAATCATGCAGTCGACAAGGTCGTTCTCGACCATCTTTTGGCGAATTAACCCTTCGCCGGTGGTGTTGGTGCTCATGGAGCCGTTGGCGAGTACAAAGCCCGCGACGCCGTTTTCGGAGAGCTTGGAGATCATGTGCAGGATCCAGGCATAGTTGGCGTTGCCGGTGGGCGGGGTTTCGTAGCCGCTCCAGCGCGGGTCATGCACCAGCTCGTCGGCGCCGCGCCAGTCCTTCAGGTTGAAGGGCGGGTTAGCCATGATGTAGTCGGCTTTCAGGTCGGGGTGCTGATCCTTGAAGAAGGTATCGGCGGGGACTTCCCCGAGGTTGGCGGAGAGCCCGCGCACGGCGAGGTTCATTTTGGCCAGTTTGTAGGTGGTGGCGGTAAATTCCTGCCCGTAGACCGAGATGTCCTTGGTGTTGCCGTGGTGGCTCTGCACAAATTTGAGCGACTGCACGAACATGCCGCCCGATCCGCAGCAGGGGTCGTAGATCTTGCCCTTGTAGGGTTCGATCATTTCCGCAATCAGGTTTACTACGCATTTGGGCGTATAGAACTCGCCCCCCAGCTTGCCTTCCGAGGCGGCGAATTTGCCGAGAAAATATTCATAGACGCGGCCGACCACGTCCTCTTCCTTGTCCTCGACCGTGTCGATATTGTTGATGGCATCGATCAGGGCCGAGAGCTTGCTGGCATCCAGCCCGAGGCGGGAGAAATAGTTATCCGGCAGCGCACCCTTCAGCGAGGCATTGCTCTTTTCCACATCCTTCAGCGCCGAATCGATCTTGATGGCGATGTCGCCCTGCTTGGCGTGCTGTTGAATATAGCTCCAGCGGGAGGTTTCCGGCAGATAGAACACATTCTGCATGGTGTAGAACTCCACCATATCGATGTACTTCTCTTTCCCCTCGGCCATCAGCTCCGCGCGCCGCTCCTCAAACTTATCCGAAACAAACTTCAGGAAGATCAGACTCAGCACCACATGCTTATATTCCGACGACTCCACACTCCCCCGGAGCCGGTTCGCCGAATCCCAAAGCGCCTCCTCAAAGGATTTGCTGCTTTTCACCACGCCATTGTTCTTCGCCATACCACTCCTCGACTAAAATCATTTCCCGAAGGGATTATTGCATATGCCATTGCCAAGCAATGGGTCAGCCCTTGATATTTGACATTCTGATAAAGGAGTCCTTCCTATATTTTAATGATTCGCCTTTTATCTGCACCCCAAACTCCTCGTTGCTCTGTTGCCTTCTCATACCATCTCCCATTGTCCTAATTCCGATGGTGCGGGGCGGGATTCGGAAAAGATACTCTCTGGCATCATCACGCTCCTACACAAGGTCGGATTATCGAAAGGTGGCGCGGGGATGTAAAGCGTCGTTTCGGGGAAAATTCTGGAGGGGCGGATCTGCGATTTTATGCGCCATTTGCCAATCAGACGATTGGCAGTCCCGGGAGCGCCAATCGTCTGATTGGCCGTTTGTGCAACGCACAAAACGCAGAGGCTCCCTTTCTGGAGTGCGGAGACAACGAACCGGCAACCGCCGGAGAGGCGGCTCCGCTTTGTGATAAGCCGACAAGCCGGCGGTTGCCGGTGCGGCGGCGCTTGAAAGAAACACATCCGAATACTCCGGAAGCCGCTCTCGTTCCTCGCTTGTCTTCCTGAAACAGAGCGGCGTCGCGTGCCGCATCCGCGTCCCTTGCCGCACGCACTCCAAGTGGCGATCCCATTTCTCAATCTGCGCAATCCGCCTTCGCTCGTTGAGCTACGGCGCGACACGTCTGTGGACAGGATTCTCTTCCACGGCTCAGCCGGAGGCTTCGCCCCACCTTACTCAAAAACTTCTCTGCGCCCTACGTGCGCTCTGCGAGAAATTTGCGGCATGTTTTCACACAGACGCATGGCAGGCAGCGTCCCTTCCCTGATTTGCGAGGTCGACGCTCAGGCATCGCCGATGAGGCGCGCGCCGTTGGTCATAATCTCTTCCAGCTCTGCGTCGGAAAGGCCCAGGCGTTTCTGCAGCAGATCCCGCTCCGTACGCGGGGTCCACATGGGATAATCACTCCCGAAAAGAATTTGTTCGCGGGGAAAGGCATTAAAAATTCGCTCGAGTAAATTCTGTTCGATGAACGCCAGTGAACTGGAGGTGTCCAGATAAACACGACGCCCCGCCAGCGCATCCGTCACATACGCCCAATGCCGATAGCCGCCGAAATGCGCCGCAACCACCCGCAGGTCCGGATAGGTATCCAGCACGCGCGCCAGTTTCGCGGGACAACTCGGGTTCTCCTCCGGCGGATGCTCGTCCCCAATATGCACCATCAGCACAAAGCGGGCACCGATGCATTCAAAAATCGGACCCAGCCGCGGATCGTCCAACCAAAATCCCTGAAAATCCGGGTGCAGCTTGATTCCGCGAATCCCACAAGAAGCCAGCCGGTTCAATTCCTGCTCGAAATCCGCGAAATCCGGGTGGATCGTGCCGAATGCCTCAAACCGAGGATAATGCTCCTGCAGATATATCGCCCAGTCATTGGCGGGCTTGACCTGTTCGGCCTTCGTCGCCGCCGAATGCACAAAGGCGCGTTCCACGCCGGCCTCATCCAGACGGTTCAGCAGATCCTCCGCCAAACCGTTATGTGCAATACCCACGCCGTAATGCTTCGCCAGCTGTTCCACGGCGCGTGCCGCAATCTTCGGATGAAAGGCATGCGTATGTACATCCACCGAATGAGCAATTTTTTTCATGATGAATCACCCCGTAGCCTGCCATCAATCCGGCACGGGCCGGTCAAACTTCTCCACCACCGATACGGGCCACCAGGCAGGTGCAGGCAAATCCGGCCAGAATCAGTGCGGCGCAGCCCCCCATCTGCCCGGCTGTCGGCGTGAAGGGGCGCGTATTATAATCATCGGGATCCACGGCGGCCAGCGTCTCCTCGGTCAACACCTGCCCTTTCATCACATCGCCCCCCTGCGGAGGCACCCCTTCCTGGAAAGGCCAGAGCCCGATCACCGCGCCCAGCAGCAAACCCAACAAGACACCCAGCGTGGTCTTCTCATATTTTTTCAGCAAAAATTTCAGCACATTGCTCACCACAACCACGCCGATGACCACGCCCAACCCGATCGGCAGAATGATCGTCAATCCCACATGCATCATCTCCGGAATCGCCATGGCCTTCAGCGCATCCTTGAACTGCTCGATGCCGGCCAGAATCTTCACATACTGCCCCAGCACCAGCAGCAGATACCCCCCGCTGATTCCCGGCAGGATCATCGCACCTGCACCCGCCAGCCCCGCCACAAACATCATCACCACATTCGACCCTTCCGAGCCCGACGACGCGCCCACCTTGGCCGCCTGCAGCAGCGCCACCGCCGCCATCACCACAAAACCAACCACCGCACCGGCCCATACATTCCGATTCACCGGGCGCGCCATCTTCCACACAATCGGCACCCCCCCGAAGGTCAACCCGATGAAAAGGCTGTACATCACCCAGCGGTGTCCCACCACAAGGTCCTTCACCGGACCCGCCAGCAGAAGAATCGCCACACCCGCCGAAACCACCACCGCACCCAGCACCAACAGACTGCGCAGACGGAACTTCAGCGTCGTCAACTCGGCAATCGCCTGAATAAATCGGGGATACACCCCGGAAGCCAGCAGCATGGTCCCGCCGCTGATCCCGGGCACCAGATTGGCCAGACCCATCATCACGCCGCCCACCACGCCGCGTGCCACCAGCGTTCCGTTCTTCGGTTCTGTCGCCACGCCCTGTTCCTTCTGCTCTTCCATGTGCAAGTCCCTTTCTGTTTTCCGAATTGGTGCGCAAGCTATACGATCGAACACTTCAACGATTCAAGTGAAATATCCCGCGAAAAACGCCCCCCCCTGGCTCCACCATCCCGACTCCAATCATCTAAAGTACTCCGTGCTGTACCGTTGCCAGACAGCGCATCAACGAGTATGATGCGTCCCGTGTTAAAACCACCCGTCGCGTGGCGTACGGGAGACACCGCCTTCCCGGTGCAAATCATCGCGAAGGGATGGGATACAACTCATTGAAAGGAAAAACATGAAGAAGCTCATCGCCGGCCTGCTCCTGCTCCCCACCCTCGCACTCGCCGCCGACTACACCGACGGAAACCTCCGCAAAAACGACAACCTCTGGCTCAACCTGAATTTCTACAGCGCCTACCACCTTGCCAATTCCTTCGGTGACACCACCGACGATCCCTATCTCGAAATTGAAGGCGGAGGACGGTCCGGCGTCATGGACTTCTACTACTTCACCGACGTCAACAACCTCCTCGCCACCGGTGACGACGACGACGACTCCGGCGACTTTTTTGTCAAAATCATGCCGCGCTTCTCCCTCGACGCCCTCTTCAAAAAAGACCTTGCCATCGGCCCCGTCAAGGAATGGTATCTGGCCACCCTGTTCAAGGGCGGCAATGGATTTGAACGCTACTACGGCGGCGTGGGAACCGACCTCCAACTGCCCGGGTTCGACGTCTTTTCCTTCAACCTGCTCAGCATGTGCGAGCATGTCGATGCCAACCACCTCGACTACGGCGGATTCACCATCGCCGTAACCTGGTACACCGTCATCCACACCTTCCAAAACAAATCCTATCTCACCTACCAGGGCTGGTCCGACTTTGGTTTTGCCAATCAATACGAATCCGACAAGGAAAACGGCACCACCACCGAATGGCAGATGTTCAACGGATTCTTCTACCACTTCACCCCGCGCTACGCCCTCTCCGCCTCCATCAAATTCTACGACCACCTCGCCTACCGCGATGCCTACAACGATTCTGCCACGTCCTACTTCCTCGGCGCACATTACTCCTTCTGAATCACGCATCCGGCCGAAAACAGGATTCAGTCCGCGGATCCGTGTTCCGGACGGCAACCATACAGAACCAGAAAAAAGGCGACAAATCCGGAGAGACCGAACATCCATTGCGGGTCTGGATAGATATAACAAACAATCCGAATGCCACTGCCCCAAAGAAAAAGAAAAAACGCGGTACAGAAAAGGATAAGCCACCGAAGGAGGCGATTCTCCGCCGCGAACAGGATATACATGCGCGGCATAACCTTCCTGAACAGGAGATAAAGCCCCAGGACCAGAAGCAGCGTCCCTCCCACAAACAGAAACCAGGGAGAGAGCCCCAGGCCCCGGTTAAAGTGGCCGGTATCCCCTCCGGAAGCAAAAGGCCGCATGGCAATGTAGGCCACCAACTCCATCATGTTGGCCACCACAAACCAATAGAGGAGATGAAAGGCCCATTTACGGTTCATCATGCAGGATTTTTGAAGCAGTACGATCCCCAGCGCAACAAGAACGGCGTGAAGCAGCAGCGGGCTTCCGCCAATCAATGCTTCAGCGGCATGCCCCGGAACCGGAAAGAGCTTTGAATAGTGTACGCCCTCATCCCACCCGGTCATCATCAACGGATTGCCCCAGACTATGGCCATCGGCGAGGAGATGTCGCCATAGAACCAGGCCATCATACTGTGCGTGAATTCGTGCATCAGGATGAGGCATGTCTGCACGAAAAAAAAGGTAAGCAGCACGATGAACAGATAGACCGCAGCGCTCCGTAGATTGGATACTCTTTTCATGTTGCTCCTTTTTTAGAAGCCGACGTATGATCCAGGCGATTATCGCCGCATCACCGGGCTGGTCCTGAATGCACCACATTCCAATGATTATAGGCCGATTAACGGATACGACAAGCTAAAGAAAAAAGGCATTGATTCCCTGAAAAACCGGTTTGAGCCGCCCGAACCTCATGTCCAATGGATCAAACAAGGCGTTTTTTCTTGTGACGTGCGAAGGCGCCATCGTTGGATGTTTCAGACTTCAGTGGGAAGACCTGATCTTTTGGGAGTGATACTTGACGTGATCGAATCCCAAGGGAAACTTATCCCCCTTTATGCTTGCCTGTCCGCTACCTTTTCTTCAATTGTCGGCGCTTACAACACCCGGATTGAAGGAGTTTTACCATGCGGTTTTACATCAAGTCAGTGTTCCTATGTTCCCTACTGATTGGAACACTCGTATATGCCGATGTTCCGGAAGGCATCCCGCCGAAAAGGGAGTGGAAGGCCGGCGCCTCGGCAATTCAGGAGGATATTTATCCGGCGCAGGAGGCGTGTGACGGGAAAATGGAGACCCGCTGGAGCAGTCCGGCACAGGATCCCCAATGGCTTCTTTTTGATTTGGGACGGGAAGCCACGATATGCGGGCTGACCCTTCACTGGGAAACGGCTTTTTCCTCCGAGTATCTCATTGACCTGTCGCGGGACGGCAACGAATGGACAACGGTGTATTCCAACCGGCATGGAGATGGCCGCACGGATTATGTGTCGTTCACTCCGCAACCAGCCCGATTCGTCCGCATTACCGGCCTGAAGCGCGCGACCGGCTGGGGACACTCCATCCGGGAGGTGGATATACACGGCGTATCGGAACAGCTCCGCGGAACGTCCGGTGGGCAGCGTCCGGAATGTCTGTTTGACGGGCGGACGAATGACTGCTGGACTTCATCGGAGGCGGGGTCTGTCTCTCTCCATCTGGACCTTGGCAGAGACCTGGAGTTTGGCGGACTGCGCATAGACTGGGGTACTTCCTTTGCGCGGGACCTGGAGGTGCTGGCCTCGGACGATGGCATGGCATGGAGAAAGATCACGCTCCTGGAAGATGGCACAGGGGCCTTCGACGTATTGCTGTTTCCGAAGGAGCGTGCACGCTTTCTGCGTTTGATGATGAAGGCGGCAGACGAGGAACGCCCGATCGAAATCCGCGAAATCACGCTGCGGGGTCCGGATGAGGTGGCTACGCCTCTGGCTCTATACCAACTCGCTGCGGAGAAGACTGCGGCGGGGTTTTATCCGGACTGGTTGCGGCACAGGCAGGTATACTGGACGGTGCTTGGCCTGCCGGATGACACGCGCGAGGCACTTTTTGATGAGTATGGAAATCTCGAACCTCAAAAAGGCGGTTGTTCCGTCATGCCCTATATCTACTCATCAGGGAAACTGCAAAGCGCCCTGTCCAGCGACGGAGTGGTTCATTCCCTGGCCGATGGTTTTCTCCCGATCCCGTCGGTTGCCTGGGAAGGAGAAGGCTTCACGCTACGGACGGAAGCCTGCGCGGCAGGGCAACCCCATACGGCTTCGGCCTATGTGCGCTATGTGATTTCCAACACACAGGAACGGACATGGAGCGGGCGGCTCTATCTTGCGATTCGGCCTCTTCAGATCAACCCGCCCTGGCAATACGGCGGACTGGCTTCATCCGATTCCATGCAACTGCTATCGACCAACAACAAGTTCATCGTCGTGGTGAACGGCGAATCATTTCTGGCGTCATTAACCGCCCACGACGGATTCGGCGTGCGGGAGTTTGATCGAGGCGACATTGTAAGGGAATTGGCACAAAACCGATTACCGGAGCTTCAGGAGGCAACGGTCACCGAAGGGCTGATCTCGGGTGCGCTGGCCTATGACATCAGCCTGATGCCGGGCGAAGTGCGCGAGATATGGATTGCGGCCCCTCTGCATAAAACCCTGCCGACTTCCTGGGCAGCGTCCTTTGAGGAGGCGGTCGAACCCATGCAGGCGGCCTGGAGCAATCTGCTTGGACCGGTGCAATTCGAGCTGCCGAATCGCGACATCACGGACTTCATGAAAGCTCAAATGATTCACCTGCTGATTCATCGCGATGGAAAGGCATTGCAGCCGGGATCGCGACAATATGAGCGGTCGTGGATTCGTGACGGCGCCATGATGTCGGTGGCCTTGTTGCGTATGGGTCTGCATGAGCCGGTTCGGGAGTTCATTGAATGGTATGAACCGTTCATTCAGACCAACGGCATGGTACCTCCGAGCTTCCGCTATGACGATCGCCCTGAATACGGTCCGGGTTCCGGGCTGGAATACGATGGGCAAGGCGCCTGGGTTTATCTGGTCATGACGTATTACCGCCATACGGGTGATTTGGACTTCCTGAAAAAGCACTACCCGTCCATTCAGCAGGCCCTCGCCTACCTGGTGGAACTACGCGAGCGCTCCCTCAACGGAAATGAGGCGGATGCGCTCAACCACCGCTTTGTCGGAATTCTGCCGGAATCCTACAGTCACGAGGGGTACGATCCTCCCATGCACAGTTACTGGGATGACTTCTGGGCGCTGCTCGGATGGAAAGAAGGACGTGAAGCAGCACGGCTTACCGAACACGAAGATCAGGCCGAATGGGCTTCCGAACAATACAACGCACTCCGCACCTCCCTGGTGCATTCCATCCGAGCCACCATGGATGAAAAGAACTGTGCCACGGTTCCCGGCTGTGCTGAAAAAGGCGATTTTGATCCAACGTCTTCCTGTATTGCCCTGATCCCCTGCGATGAACGCACTCTGATTTCAGATGAAGTGTGGCAGGCCACGTATGACCGATACTTCAAAGAGGTGGAGGCGCGCATGCAACCCGATTGGTGTTCCGGTTTTACGCCTTATGAAGCTCGCAATGTATCTGCCCTTGTCGAAATCGGGCGGAAAGATCAGGCGATCATTCTGCTGAATCACCTGCTTGATTACCGGCAGCCGCGGGCCTGGCAGCAGGTGGCCGAAGTGGCACTGGGAGACCCGCGGCTGGCCTGCTATATCGGAGACTTGCCGCATGCCTGGGCCGGTTCCGGCTTTGTTAATGCCATTCGTGAAATGGTCTTGTATGAGCGGGCGGAAACGCTGGAATTGCTCCGAGGAACACCCCTGCCCTGGCTCGAAGAAGGTCGAGGCATTCGCCTGCGGAAACTGCCCACGCATTTCGGCCCCTTGAATCTGTCGGCGCAGTATTCCAATGGACAACTGATGATGAACCTGGATCTGGAACGATCACCGAAGCACCTACTCCTGCGATGGCCCCTGCCCACAGCCCCGCGACGCCTATGGGTGGATGAAAAGGAATGGATGGATTTTGACGCGGACGGCGCGCTCTTGCCCGGATCGACCCGCCGAATTCAGGCCGAATGGTAAGCCCGTCATCATTTGTCCGCCCTCCCCCCTACCCGAAGCCGCAGGGTGCTAAGCCTTCGCAACACGGCGCGTAGCGGCATAGAGAATCCCCGCTGAAGCACCATAGGAGGCAATCATATAGACCAGCACAAACTGCCGCAGATTCTGATGGAAAAAGACGGTGCCGAAAATCAGAACCAGCGCAAAAACCAGCAGGTACGGAATGGCGGTAAACCGGTGCTGGGCCATCTCAAAATTCAAAAGAATAAAGGCCAGGCCGAGGGGCGCCATGGCCACGGAAACACTCCGCACCATCAGAAGCAAACGGGCATCGGCATTCTTTACGTGATAAAGAAGAAAGAGCGGAAACCGGGGTATGGCCAGACAGAACACCACCGCCGCACCGATAATCAGCGAAGAAAGAGTAATCGCCCGCCAAAGCGTGTTGGTATGAGCATTCGAACGGCTCCCTCTGGAAATAACCTTCGGAAAAAGGGCGTTGGCAATGGGTTGAGACAGGAAGATCAGCATGCGGGCAATCGTGGAGGCGCGGGAATAGGGTCCATAGTCGGCTTCATTCGGAAAGAATATTTTGACCAACACGATGTCGCCCGTCATCAGAATCGAAAAAGAAAAAAGCGCCACCATCGACCATATCAGATAGCGATCCGACTTTTCCATCGCCAGATCGGTCATTCCCTCACGTGAAATAGTACGATTAAACAGAAGCATTCCGACGAGGAGACTGAAGCCCATCCCGAACAGATGACCGATCAATCCATAAAGGGCGGCGGCCCCTAAAAGAGCGACCAATCCCACACCGATCACAATCCGCAGCAGCGCCCAGATATTGGCAGCCAGACACATGGAAACAAAAGCCTGCACGCCCTGCATGGAACCCACATATACGGGCAGATAATAGGACAGCAACACCATCAAAACCACCACCACCACCGGAAGCACGCTCTCCAGGTGCATCCAGGACTGCCAATAAGATGCCGACAGCAGGGCCAGTCCGGCCAACGGGATCAGGATCATGCTGACCTTGATCATCCAGCTTCGGGCCAAACGGCGGATATCCCCTTCCCGCCCCTGCCGTTTTAGATGAGCCGAAAAATGCGCCAGGGTGTTTTGCAGCGCCATGGTCGGGGTGGTGAAAATCAGATAGATGCCCAGCATGGTGGCTAACACGGCATACGCCCCCTCGGTCAGCATATGCCCCATGATTACATGAAAAAGCAGATTGGTCGCACTGCCCAGATTGGTGAAAACAATCACCACCAGGCTGTGCCGAATCAGCTTGTCGGTGTCATACCGTTCCAGCAGGTGATTCATACGACCAGCCAAGCGCTCGAACGAAAATCCGGCGCTCAAGCTGTTCTCATGCGGTGCTTTCATAAAACCGTTTTCATCCAAACCATGCTGTATTGTCCGAGATCAATCTTCCACATTATTTTCACCTAGGGCACCGCCTGGCAGACCACCTGCTTAACCAGAAAGAACCGACCCGGAGCCACCGAAAACGGAACCGTATTTTCGCCGGGATGAAGCTTCAGCGGAACCGTTCTCGTGGTCAGCAGGGTCGCCGGAAAAGCCAGACCCGTGGCTCCTATTTTCATCTGTATCGGACCATTCAGTGAAATGCCTGAAAGCCGCAGTTCGACCGGCAGGTCCACGCCCGTCAGGTTATAGATTCGAAGCGCCGTATGCTCTCCAGCCACCCGGTAATCATCCCAGCGCCCGGCATTCAGGTAGTTCATGAGTTCCGCCTGCGGGAACTGATTGATTTCGGCCAGGGTGGAAAACCCTTTTCCGCGTGCGGAAAACGCACCCGCCTGTATCCAGAGCGTCTGCATCAGTTGTTCTGACCAGCCCGGAGGAGGGCGCCAGGGCTTGAGATAGGCCCACTCGGGCCCAAACCCGACTACAACGCGTGCGCCTTCTCGTCGAGACCGCTCCAGGACATCCTCCGGCCTGTTGTAATACAACGTCATGCTGCGCCAGGCTTCCGGCGTATCGGAAGACGGGACGCGATAAGCCAGCCCAATATGTTCGAGCCGGTTATTCGCGACATCCACAAACTCCTCTTTATGCGAAAAGAGTTTGTGCGGCTCCTCCCAGGGGCCGATACGTCCCCAATACTGTTTCTGATCAAAGAAGGCGGCAAACGGATGATTACGTAAAAAGGCGATGGCTGTTTCCCGCCACCGGCTTTCCATATAGACGTTCGGGGGCTCATTGGGAATGGTGAAGGTATATACGGCATTCGTCGAGGGGTTAATGGACAGCTCATTCCAAGGTGTAAACCAACGATCGCACAACACCACGGTATTCGGAGGCAAATGCCGATCCGCCCAGTTGGAAACCTGTTTCCAGGGATAACCCGCATCCACCTGAACAGCCCAGACCGCCGGCATCCCGAACGCCAAAATCAAAACAAGAAAAGCGAGCGCCCGCGTAGGCACCGACCTCCCGCGCAGAAAGGCCACGCGCTGTTGCAGCACCTCCGCCACCCACTCCAACCCCAGGCAAACAAGAAGCACAAAAAAGGGAATCAGCGGCGCAAAGTGTCGGCTCGCCACCAAATGTACGGACCGGGCGTGCACAAAAAACAAAAGGACAAAGGTGGCCGCAAAGCAATACATCAGCACGCGCCATTTGGTATGCTTCCGCCACAGACTCACGACACGGTAAACAGCCGCCGCAAGCAACAGGATATTCAACAAGCTGCGCAGCGGTCCACGCCCCAGCATGAACCCTTGCAGCACCTGAAGAAAATCAGACACCGTGACACCCAGCTTCTTTTCGCCGAACACCTCGCCCCAATGTGCGGCGCCTTCACCTGCAAACTGATAAAGCGCGGTTTTGAGTCCCCACTCACTGATCAGCAGCGGAAGACTGACCAGGAGAAAGCCCCCCGTCAGGATCCCAACCACTCGCCAGGGCAGCACTCGACGCAAGGTCTTCGGCAGAAGCAGGGCATAGAGGCCAATTCCAACAATCAGGGTGAAGACCCAGGAGGCGCTGGTCAGGTAGGTGGTCAGAATAAAGCCGGAATAAATCAATGCATAAAAAGGCAGGCCCGGAGACTGGTTATTCTGCAAACGATCCACCAGAATCAGAAGCCCCCAAAGCATAAGCACACATCCAAGCATCACAGGCGCATAGAAATAACACTCCCGCGACATTTGGATGGGAATGGGATGCAAGGCCAGACAAAACGCAGCCAGCAGACCGAAGGCACGCCCGCCCAAACGCGAGCCCAATCCGAAAATGGCCAGGACGGTCAGCCAACCGGCCAGCGCATCCAACAACCGGACCTCACCAAACGTGGCCTTTAGGCGGAAGAACTGCAGGAAGGCATTATGGGCAGCGAACCAGACTGGCGATACGCCCGGGATATAGTTCGCTCCGTTGCGCAGCAACTCTCCGGGAGGGATGCCGGCCTGAGCGATTTTATAAAACTCCATCACGTCGGACCCCATGGACGCCCGATCCAAATCATAAAACCGAAGGCCCGCCGCCACAGCCAGAATCAGCAGCAGCCCGACGGTTGCACTCTTATGTATTCGCATAGCATCTCCCTTGGTTCGGCGGCGGCGCCCGATGCAGCGGCACCGGGCTCTCAGGCGCCCCCCCCGGCAGAAACCGCGGATGACCGGCGCGGACGCAGATTGAATCCCATCACAAAATTCAGCGCAACGGAGGGGAAGCACAACGGGAAACTGCGGCTTCGGCGGATTTCGAACCAGGGCTTCAGTTCTTCCAGAATTTCCGCCGGACGATTCAGATGTTCCCGCTCGATGAACCAGCGGTAAGACTGGCCGTACCTTTTTTCAAAAATGCGTTGTGCCGAAATTTTACGTGCCAGTCCGTACATCATGCCGCCTTCACAGGGAATCACCACGGTGAGGCATCCTGTTTCCGGATGGCACAGGCGGTGCATTTCCCGAACGGCCCGGGGCAGATCAGGCAGATGCTCCAACACATGAATGGCCAGAATTCGATCAAAATAGCCATCGGGAAAATCCAGGTGCTCCTGGGCATCGGCCACGATCGCCTGAATGCGGGGACATCGTTCCTTCATGCGGGCCACCATATTGGCGCGAATGTCTACGGCGCAGTAGCCTGCTTCCTGCTCGGGGGTCAGCTTTTCATAGGCGAGGTGCTCACCAAGCCCGGCGCCGATTTCCAGCGTGTGCGAGAAGTGCGCGGGGGCATGACGCACGGCAAAGTGATGGCCGAAGGCATCCACCATCCCGTAGCGGGACGGCAAGACTTCGTGCCAGTACTTCATGAAGTCATCGCTGATTTTCTGCTGCTCTTCGGACAGCGGGGGAAATACCTTGGGCCACTTCGCAGTCGATTGAATAGTCATAATATCGCTTGAAATATCACAGATTCATGCGGCAGGCCAGAAAATTCAGGTCGTACGCCTCCTCAGGGATAGCGCGCGTCGGCATAATCCACCCAACCGCCTGCTTCCACAAGCGCCCGATCAAAATCGGAGATATGGAATGGGATCTCATCCTTCCGGCCTTCGCGCTCGACGTGCAGGACAGAACCGTCCAAATCTACACGAATCACGGAGGCGTGACCGGCATATTCGCTGAAGAGCAACTCAACCTGTTCCGGAGTCAGCTCGATGGCAAGCAATCCGCAATTGAACATATTCTGTCGGAAGATACGGGCATAGCTTTCGGCAATCACCACCTGAATACCGTTCACTTCCAGGGCCCAGGGAGCATGCTCGCGCGAAGAGCCGCATCCGAAGTTGGCACGGCTCACCACAACGGCCTTATCCGCCACGTCCGCCTTCGGATTGAAACCCTCGAGGGTCAAATCTTCAAGCAAATATGGGCGCAGAGCCATTTTACTGCTCTCGGTCAGATATTTTGCCGGGATAATTTCATCGGTATTGATGTCTGAACGATTCAAAAACAATACGTTTCCGCCAAACGGTTTCATGGGTCACTCCTTGTGCGTTAATTCACGGGTTCGGCCTGGGTAATGGCGCCTTTCAAGGCGGTGGCCGCCGCCGTAGCCGGGCTCATCAGGTGCACCATGCCGCCCTTGCCCATGCGTCCATTAAAATTACGATTCGTGGTGGAGGCAGCGACTTCCCCCGCCGCCAGCACCCCGTTACTCATGCCCAGGCAAGCCCCGCAGGTGGGATTGGTCACGCAGCATCCGGCATCCTGAAAGATTTTGATAAGCCCTTCGTCGAGTGCGCTGGAAAAGACACCCGGCGTGGCAGGAGAGACGACTGCACGCACGCGGTCACTGATCGTCTTCCCGCGCAGAACAGCGGCCGCCACGCGCAGATCTTCAATGCGCCCATTCGTACAGGAACCGATATAGACCTGATCCACCGGCGTGCCTTCCATTTCACTCACGTCCTTCACCTGATCGGGTTTGTAACCGAAGGTGACCTGCGGGGTAAGACCGTCCACATTGAACGTGCGCGTTTCGGCATAGACCGCATCGGCATCCGGCAACCACTGCTGAACATCCTTCAGGGCCTCTTCCTTCGAGGCATACTCATCGGAGATAAACGCCCAGAGATAGTCCACCGTGGTGGCATCGGGATAGCAGATGCCGCAGGTGGCGCCGGCCTCAGATCG
>JAQVYB010000205.1 GCA_028708815.1 Kiritimatiellia bacterium
GCTGATCTGCCCAAGATACAGGTGCGACGGATCAATCGTCAGTTCCGTGATGATGTTCCCCTCCAGATACAACATGAAATTCTGATTGGCCGGATCGTTGTTTTCCACCCGGATATTTTTGCGCTGCCGTCCACTGCGCCCCTTCAACGAGAATTCCGCCGTAATTTCCGTCGTTTCCCCGGGCGGCACCTCCGTGCGCGAAACACGCGCCACCGTACAGCCGCAGGAAGGACGAACCCGGCCGATCTCCAGCGTCAAATCCCCTTCATTCCTGATGGTATACACATGTGTCACCACTTCACTGCTGTCCCGCTCCCCGAAATCATAACTCGGCTCGTTGCAAACAAGACGCGGCGCATGAGAAGCCTCCTGCGCCTGCACCGTCAACAACAAACATCCTATCCACACGACACACCAAATACTGCAAGCCCTGATCGCCCTCATCCTGTTTCCTCCTCTGAAAAAACCCGCTTACGGTCTCTTTATCTGGTCTCTCTTAAAACACAAGGCCGAATTTTAGCACAGCCCCCTGAATAGGAAACGTTTTTATTCCCGTATCTGCGCTTGCCTCTCACCCTGTTTTTTCTCTACGTTCTGCTCCATGAAAAAACAGCCCCCCCGTTCACATGCACATACTACGCCGCGCCATCAAACAACACGCCGCCCCCGCGAAGACCGCACACCGGCGGCCAATCCCCGGCTCGATGCCGCGCAACTTGTTCTCCGCTTCATGGAAAACCAGGCCTTCCCCGATCGTGAAATCGAACACACGGGCGATGGCCGCGCCGCCGTCATGGAAATCGGCTACGGGGTGATTCGAAGGCTCGCCCTCCTCGAGTGGCTCCTCCACGAGTCCGTCCAGGCGCCGCGCCTTCCACGTGCGGAAGTGCAGGCCTGCGCCCTCTGCGGCCTCTACGAACTCTACTTCATGCAATCGGAAGAATACGCCGTCGTCAACGAGACCGTCGAAAACTGCAAACGCCTCGCCACTGAAAAAGAATCCACCTTTGTCAATGCCGTTCTACGCAATGCGCAGCGCGACCGCGAGGCCCTCCTGCTCCGCATGAACAATCTTTCTCCCGCCATTCGATTCTCCCATCCCGAAGCCCTGCTCAGCCGGTGGAAAAACAACTTCGGCGAAACCGCGGCCGCCTCTCTCTGCCGATGGAACAACGAAGTCCCCTCCATCACCATTCGACCACTCCATCAAAAAACGACCCCGGAAGACTACCTCAACCGCCTCCACGCCGCAGGCATCACCGAAGCCGAACCCCATCCCTTCAGCCCTGATTTCATTCAAATACCCCACGGCATCGGCATCGCCACACTGCCAGGCTATCAGGAAGGCTTTTTCTATGTGCAGGATCCCTCCACCTCGCTGGCCCCCGCACTACTCAACGCCCAGCCCGGCGAAACCATCCTCGATGCCTGCGCCGCCCCCGGAGGAAAAACCCTTATCCTGGCCGATCAAATGCGCGATCAGGGAAAACTCATCGCCATGGACATCTATGCCGACCGACTCCAAACCCTCCGCGCCAACCTCCGGCGCATCGGCCTGCGGCACATCGAAGTCCTTCAGGGCGACGCCAAAGACGCCGCCATCAACCCGCGACTCAAGACCATGGCGCCTGAAGGATTCGACGCCATTCTCCTGGATGTCCCCTGCTCCAACACCGGCGTCATTCGACGCCGCCCCGACGCCCGCTGGCGCTCCAACAAAACCCGCCTCTCCGAACTCGCCCGCACCCAGCGCATGATCCTGCAGGCCGCCGCACGCCTCCTCCGATCCGGAGGACGCCTCGTCTACGGCACCTGCAGCCTTGAGCCCGAAGAAAATGCCGACCTGATCAGCAAATGGCTCCTTCACATGCCCGGATTTGTCCTCGAAGAACAGCAACAGCTCTTCCCTCCCGAAACAAAAACAGACGGCGCCTACGCCGCCCGAATACGCAAACTCTGATGGACTTCTCCGAAGTAAAAACCGAACTCCGCCGCCTCGCCAAACCGGATGACGCGGTTTTTCTTCAGCGTTTCTTCAAAACCGGCCCCGGCGAATACGGTGAGGGTGACCGCTTCATCGGCATTCGCGTGCCCATCCTGCGCGACGTGGCTCGCCAAGCCCTTGATCTCCCGCTCGTGAAGGTGAAGAAATTCCTCCGATCCCGCATTCATGAGGAACGCCTGCTGGCACTGCTGATTCTGGTGCTGCGGTATAAGAGGAAGAACACAACCGAGTCCGAACGAACAAGGCTTTACCGCCTTTATCTGGACCATACGGCATACATCAACAACTGGGACCTCGTGGACCTTTCCGCGCACTGTATCGTAGGCCCCTATCTCGATGAAAAACCGCGCGACATCCTTTATACGCTGGCAAAATCCTCCCTGCTTTGGGATCGCCGAATCGCCATCATTGCAACCTTCTATTTCATACGCAAAAACGACTTCACCGACACCCTCCAACTGGCGGAAATCCTGCGCGATGACCCTCACGACCTGATTCACAAAGCGGTAGGATGGATGCTGCGGGAAGTGGGCAAACGGGATCTGCCGGCCGAAGAATCCTTCCTCAAAAAGCATTACCACCGCATGCCCCGCACCATGCTCCGCTACGCCATCGAAAAATTTCCCGAACCCCTACGTCAGGCCTACCTCTCGGGATCAGCCTTGGACATTTCAAAGACACGAAAAAGATAACCACAACCAATCGGCATGAGCCTTTCAAGCGAACGCGACACGTTCCAAGTCGGCATTTCTTTGTTTTTTCCCGTATATTTTCCGAAATAGCGAAAAAAGAAAGAAAAGCATCTGTGCTCCCAATGAAGAGCATTACTTTTTACCTCAAACGGGGTATATTGGCTCATTACAGGCAGCGCCGGTTTTACTAATGCGGAGAGCTTCCGTCATTCATCGGCGAACTTCTGCCATGCTTACTGGAAGAGGAGGTATGATGAATAAGGCGGCATTCAATCCTTGGCACATGGCCTGTCAGCAACTCGATAATGTAGCGCAACGAATCAACCTGGACCCCAATGTCCTCTGCAAACTCCGGCATTGCAAACGAGCGCTGATCGTGTCCATTCCCATCCGAATGGATGACGGAAACGTACAGGTCTTCGAAGGATACCGGGTGCAACACAATCTGGAACGCGGCCCGGCCAAGGGCGGCATCCGCTACCATCCCGCTGTCACACTCGACGAAGTGAAGGCGCTGGCCATGTGGATGACATGGAAGTGTGCGGTCGTGGGCCTGCCCTACGGCGGGGCCAAAGGCGGCGTGGTCTGCGATCCCCGGCACATGTCACTGAGCGAAATCGAGCGGATGACCCGGCGCTTCACCTCGGAAATATCCCTGATCATCGGCCCGGAAAAAGATATTCCGGCGCCGGATGTGAACACCAACGCCCAGGTGATGTCGTGGATGATGGATACTTATTCGATGAACGTCGGTTTTTCCGCGCCGGGGGTGGTGACGGGCAAGCCGATTGAGATTGGCGGAAGCGAGGGGCGGCTCGCCGCCACCGGACGAGGCCTGATGATTGTGGTTCGCGAAGCGCTGAAGCATCTCCACATGAATCCGCGCGACTGCACGGTGGCCATCCAGGGCTTCGGCAATGTCGGAAGCGCGGCGGCGGAGTGCCTGCACGAACTCGGTTGCCGCGTGGTGGGCGTCACCGATGTTTCGGGGGGCGTGTTCAATTCAAAAGGTCTCGATATACCCGCCCTGCTTGAACACGTGAGGCAAAGCCCGCATCGTCTCATTCGCGGATTTCCCGGCGGGGATCATGTGGAAGATCCAAAACAAGCCAACATCACACTGCTGGAAATGGACGTCGACATTCTGGCTCCCTGCGCGCTCGAACATCAGATCACATCGCAAAATGCGGACCGCATTCACGCGAAGATTCTGGCCGAAGGCGCGAACGGCCCTACCTCACCCGAGGCCGACGAAATACTCCATCGAAAAGGCATCTTCATTCTGCCGGACATTCTGACCAATGCCGGCGGCGTGACCGTTTCATACTTCGAGTGGGTACAGGACTTACAGGCGCACTTCTGGCAATTGGAGGACATCAATCAGGAGCTGGAGCGCATCATGACGCGCGGGTTCCGGGATGTGTTGGAAATTGCCGAACGCGAGCAGTGCCCCATGCGCATGGCGGCCTACATTCTGGCGGTCAGCCGAGTGGCCACCGCCGTCAAGCTGCGCGGCATTTATCCCTAGTCAGGCTTTAGCGAAGCAGTAGCGCCCGCGGCCCGCGGGCTCTTGGCATGTCGAGGAATGATCCCAACGAATGAAGAAAGCAACGAATAAGTCCGACGAAAAAAACGCCGATTGAGACAAACAAGATGCATTTAACCGGCTATTTCCGGAGGGCGCCCAGGCCTCTGCCCTCTGGATCAGGCCCGCCGCCGCCTCAGCATCCCAATGCGTACAGTGCGATGCCTGCCGCCACCGAGGCGTTCAGGGAATTGATGCGCCCGGACTGTGGAATCGAGATCACATAATCGGCCTGATTCAAAATAAACTGTCCGACGCCTTTATCTTCCCCGCCGATCACCAGGGCGATCCGTCCGGAAATCTGTTCAGCGGCTTCCCGCATATTCATTTTTCCCGAGCCATCCAGCGCCACCACGAGAAAGCCGGACTCCTTCAATCGTTTCACATAAAGGTTGGCATTGGATTCCTTGCATATCTGTAGAAATTCAGTGGCGCCGGCGGAAACTTTTACGATCGAGGGATACACCTCCGGCACATTATTCTGCGGCAGAGCAACCTGTTTGAATCCGAATATTTCCGCGCTGCGCAGGATGGCGCCCACGTTATGCGGATCCTCCACGTTATCGAGCACCATGACCCGATCCGCCGTCAGAAGTTCCTCAAACGGCACATACGGATACGCGCTGCACTTCAACACCACGCCCTGATTGTCCTTGCTCTCCGAGAGATCGCGCACACGCCCCTTCTCCACCCATTCCACGGGAATGTCGTTGCGCTTCAGCACCTCTTCCAGCTTTTTCAGGCGCGGATTGCGGGCAGACGACTCGCTGAGCCAGACCTGGCTCACGTTACGCCGTCCCGCCCGAACAACCTCGAACGCCGGATTGATTCCGTAAATATATTCTTTCGACCGTCTGCCCTTTTCCATCCGACACACCCCCACTCTGTTAAAGCATGTAAAAAAAGATGGCCACATAGTGACACAGGCTTCCGGCAAAGACAAACAAATGCCAAATGGCATGATTGCAGGGAATCGACTTGCCGATATAAAACACCACGCCACCCGTATAGGCCAGCCCCCCTGCCAGAAGCCAAAGCAATCCCGCCCGGGGAATCTGCATGCAGATCGGGCGCACCGCAAAGACCACCAACCAGCCCATCAAGAGATAAAGCAGCGTGGAAAGCACCCGAAACCGACCCGTAAAGAACACCTTCAGCGCAATGCCCACGGCAGCAATGCCCCACACACAACCGAACAGCGACCATCCGAACGGGCCGCGCAATGCCGTGAGGGTGATGGGTGTATACGTCCCGGCAATCAACAGAAAGATGGCCGAGTGATCCACAATGCGCAGAATTTTTTTGATCTCGGGATTCCGCACGGCGTGATAACAGGTAGAAGCCGTGAAGAGGAGCACCATGGTCGTGCCATAGATGCTGAAGCTGACTACATGCCAAACCGTACCATAGCGTGCGGCAAACACCACCAACAGCACCAGTCCGACCAGACTGATCGCAGCGGCTACACCGTGAGTCAAACTGTTCAAACCCTCATGCCGATTCACGCTGTTCATGCCTCTCCCCTATTGCGGAACACGTTCCTCTGGATTATCCAAAGCGCCCCGCTCCGTCTCTTCTCCGGCTGCCGCGCCGCCTTCGGTCCCGTCCTTCAGCCAGGGAGGCATCGGGTAGAGTTTGACATCGTCCTCCTCCGGCTCCGGATTTTCCAGCGAGCGTTCATCGAGGATGATTTTTACATTGGCTACGGGCACCTCGGCCACAATACGCGTCACGATGCGTTCTGCATCGCACGAC
>JAQVYB010000206.1 GCA_028708815.1 Kiritimatiellia bacterium
TACTTCGTCGAATTCCGGAATGCGTTCGGGATAGGATTGATCGAGCGCAATGACGTAGACGTATTCATCGCCCAGGATGGCGTTGCTGAAATAATCGTCGGAATTGGGGAGCAGATCAAAGGCATCGCTGTTGAAATCGAGCCCGGCGTCGATGCCGTCGATTGCCTCGTCGAGGGAGAAGGGTGGAGTGGTGGCGATGGTGCATTCGAATTTTTCGGAGGCTTCGTCAAAGGTGGGCGCGTTGCCTTCGCGGTCGGGCGAGAGGGTCATGGCGAAGGTGGTGGCTTTTTCTGCGGCGAGATTTTTGGCGCGCTCGTAAGTGAGCAGGGCCGTAATCTGTTCGCTGACTTCATCGAAGGGGGCAATGATGGATTCGCCGCCTTCGTCGAGGTCTGCGGAGAGGGACTCGACGGGGTCCTGCTCTTTTTCTTCGTTGGTCATTTTTTTGGCTTCGTAGGTGGTGTAGTCGTCGATGTTTTCATTGTAGTAGGCGAGGGCGTCGTCTTCGGTGATGACCACCTGATTGGTAAAGTCGCTGATGGGGAAGGCGACGTAGCGTACGCTGATTTTTGGCGGGATCATGAACGCTTCGGTGTTGGCCTCGAAAAAGCGTTGTATGTCTTCGTCGGTGATGGCGATATCCCGTTCGGCGACTTCGGGGGTGATCTCTACGTATTCGACATCAAACTGATCGTTGATCGTGTCGAAGGTGCGTTGGATTTCGAAGGGGGAGATGATCAGGGATTGGGCCACCATGGCGCGGAGTTTCTGCATGATGATTTCTTCGCGGACGTATTCTTCAAAGTGGTGTTCGGTCATGCCCAGGTTGCGCAGGAAGGCGTAGGCGAAGTTTTGGTAGCGCTGCCGGCTGAATTGGCCGTTTGAATCGGCAAAGAGCTGCTGTGATTTAATGGCGTTGACCACTTCATTGTTGCCGGCGGTGATGCCCATTTTTTCGGCCTGTTTGAGATTGGCCATTCGGCGCCAGGCGCTGGATGTGAGCTCTTTTTCCATGCGGTCGGTGATGCGGGGCGGTTCGCCCATCATCATGGCCACGGCCAGATACGTATTGGCGCGGGCCTGCCGGAATTGGTCGAAGGAAATTTCTTCTTCAAACAGTTTTCCGGCATTTCTGGCTTCGTTGGATATTTCGTTGCGGGCCGGCCAGGGCATGGCCCAAATGACGAAGGAAAAGACGATGACGATGAAAAAGATGATCCAAACAAGTCTGGACTGAATGAGTTTATGAAACTTTGATATCATCATGGCCATAGTCGAGGCCCCTTTCCATTAGCATATAGCATGTTTACCGATTGCTGCATTGAGAAGAATAAAACAGGCGGGAACATTAGCGATCCCGGATGAAAGGGTCAATAGGAATGTCCGGAGATAAGAGGAAAATGAAGGCAGGAGCCCATGGGCCATACGACCGGAAGGCGGAGAGGGTTAGTGGTCGGGAGAGGTCAAGGCGCGTTCGGCGGCTTGCCGTACGGTGAAGAATGGGTCGGAAAGCAGGGGGATGACCTGTTGCAGCGCGTTGGTCTCGCCAATGTCGCGCAGGGCATTGATGGCGATGATGCGCTTGCGCTCATTCGTGTTTTGAAGATAGGGAATAATCCGGTCGACCTCGTTGGTGATATGCCATTTACCGAGGGTACGCATGGTGGCGCCGGCGGTGATTTCGTTGGTGATGTGATCGGCAATCCGAGGGGCGTATTCGGGTGTTTCGTGGAGACCCAGGAGCAGAATGGCGGATTTGCACACGGGGGCGTTGGTGGAATTTGCGGCGACGCGGAGGAGAGCGGGAGCGGTGGCTTCGGCATCGGACTCGCGCACGATCCGGTGGGCGTAGATGGCATACCACATGTTGTCGCTGTTGGCGTGATGCAGGAGATATTCAAGGGCGGGGGCGCCCCGGGTTTTGAGTTGCTGATACGCCGCTTCGCGGGCGACGCGTCGTTCTTCGGTGTTGCCGTAGCGTCCGGCCAGAATCATCAGTTTATCGAGGGTGGCGTTTGTCAGATCCGGTGGATCGAGGGAGTCAACCGGGACATCCGAGGCGATGGGGCGGTTAGTGGAGACGTCGTAAATGAGACCGAAATCAGGGCGTAGTGTGGCGACGCCGTTGCTTGCGCCGGAGGAGTAGACATCCACGTCGGCCTGATCGAGGAGAATGGAAAGGCTGTCGTATTCACGTATATCCGCATAGTGTCCGGCACCCTGGCAGGCTTCGGGTTGGCGGGCGAAATAGGCATCTTCGCCGCGCGTGTCGACAAGAAGGCCCAAGGCATTGTTGATGCCTCGACCCTGGGCATAATGGGAGGCGGTGTAGGTGTCGTTTCCGGCTTGTTCAAAGAGCATGCCGACGGCATAATCGTGCGCGGCGCCCTGAGCGAGGCTGTGCGCGGTGTAGACATCGCGGCCGTTGAGATCGGCCAGGAGCCCTGCGGCGAGATGGACGCCGCAACCTTGACCATATTCATGAAGTCGATAGGTGTCGTGGCCGTCGAGGTCGAGAAGGAATCCCATGGCATACCAGTAACCAACGCCCTGGGCGTAGACGTCGGCGGTGTAGGTATCGTTGCCGGATTCATCAAGCAGGATGGCTACGCCGCCGCCGGTGAAGGGGCGGATGCCGGTGGCAAAGCCCTGGGCGAGGGAAAGATGATTTTTCCAGTGGCGGTCATAATCCGTGAGGGTTCGTCCGGCGATGTAGACATCGTTGCCTTGCCGGTCAACCAGGGCGGCGAGGGCGGCAACCCCGGCATAGGCCTGCCCCGCGCAGGCAAGGTTAAAGGTGTCGTTTCCGGCGAGATCTTCCAAACGTGCCACACCTGCGATGGCGGCCGCCTGCGCAAAAATTCCGGCGGTATAGAGGTCGTTTCCGGCGGTATCGTGCAGGCAGGCGATTCCAAAAAGGGCGGCGGCCTGTCCGGCATGTGCCGCGCGGTAGATGTCATCTCCGCCGGCATCGTGCAGGTAGGCGAGTCCCCAGAGCGCGCTTCCGGCGCCGAGGAGTGCGGAGTCGTCGTAGAAATCGTTTCCGGAGCGATCGAGGATGACGGAGAGAGGGCGCGCGAGGAGTCCGTTGGCGCCGCCGGTGTTCAGATATTGATCATTTCCTCCTGGGTCGATAATCAGGGTGAAAGAGGGGTCGTTGTGCAGGTCGTTTCCGAGAGTGCCGATGCGCAGGTTGCCGGCCGGCGTTGTGATAACCAGCGGTTCTTCGGGCCAGTGCGTAACGCTGTCCAGTTGAGCGTCCAGAGTGTTTATGGCAGCCTCCAATTCCTGTGCGGCATTCATCAGGGAGGCATAATCCATTTTTTCAAGCACCGCTGAAAAAGGCTCGAAGGCGGGACGAGGGTCCAGCTCTTCTTCGCGGTCGATGAGGTGATCGAGGAGCGTTGCTGAAATGCCGCATTGGAGCAGTTTAGGGCGTATTTCGGGGGTGTCAGCGGCATCATACAGGCCAACGAGGCGATAGGCGGAAGCGAAGGCGCGATCTTCCGTGGGAATCGTTGCGAAGGCGTCTTCCACCGTGGTTTGAACAGAGAGCAGGCTGATCGTGAATTGCGCGAGGGTCTGGGAGAGCACCGGATCAAGTCGGGATGGAAAGGACAGCTCGGTGCCTGCCGGCACGTGGCCCGGGGTGTATGGATGGGATTCTGCGTCCAGCAATTCACCGGCCCAGCGCCAGAAGGCCGCCGGTTCAGACGAGGTGAGGGCGGCGAGGGATTCATCGGCCAGGACGGGAAGCTGCATCGGGTCTTGCAGTACGGTTCGGGCGATAGTCAAAGCCTGGGTTGGCGTGGCAATGTCTTTTTCAAAGGTGAAGTCGAAGAACGTCATGCCCCGGGCGGCAAGTGCCTCTTCGAGGGCGGAAACGGTTTCCGGGGGACAGATGGATGGATGCGTTGCGGTGGTTTCGTCTGCCGGCAGGTACAGCGTCAACGAGAGAAACAGTGGGAGGATGACTTGGTAAGGGCGTGGCATGGTTTTATGTCTCTTCGGGTTCATCGTCGGTGTCGGGGAGTGCGAGGAGTAGATCAGCTGAATCTGCGGCGGCGGGCATGCTTTCGACGCTCCTCAGTTTGCGTCCGATGGTACGTGTTTTACGCTGGGCCTCTTCGATGGTGTTGGAGGCCTCCCCGAGTTTTTTGTGCACTTTATCGAGGATGGCGCCGTATTTGGTCCACTCCTCTTTTACGGTGGCCAACAATTCCCATACCTCGCTGGAACGTTTTTGAATGGCCAGGGTGCGAAATCCCATTTGCAGGCTGTTCAGGAGGGCCCAGAGGGTGGTGGGGCCGGCAATGACCACGCGGCAATCGCGTTGCAGGCCATCGGACAAACCGGGACGGCGTATCACTTCGGCAAAGAGGCCTTCCGTGGGCAGATAGAGAATGGCGAAATCCGTGGTGGCGGGTGGAGCTATGTATTTTCGTTCAATGTCTTTGGCGCAATTGCGGACGCGTGTTTCGAGTTGTTTGGCGGCGGCCTCGGCGGCGGGGGCGTCGCCTGCCTCCTGGGCTTCGACCAACCGTTGATAGTCCTCCATCGGGAATTTGGCGTCGATGGGAAGCCAGACCGGCTCTTCCGAATTGGAATCCCGTTTACCCGGCAGGCGTATGGCAAATTCGACACGCTCGCCGCCGCCTTTCGTGGAGACATTTTCGGCGTACTGTCCGGGCGCGAGGGCCTGTTCCAGCATGGTGCCTAACTGAACTTCGCCCCAGGTGCCGCGTGTTTTGACATTGGTGAGCACTTTTTTAAGGTCGCCCACGCCGGTGGCCAGCGCCTGCATTTCTCCGAGACCCTGATGCACCAGTTCGAGACGTTCGCTGACCTGGCGAAAAGATTCGCCGAGTCGCTTTTCGAGGGTGGTTTGCAGTTTCTCATCCACGGTCTGGCGCATCTTTTCAAGTTGTTCGGCGTTGTCTTTCTGAATGTTTCGCAGCCGTTGTTCGAGGGTTTCACGCATACGTTCGGATGCCTCGCCGGAGTTTCGGGAAAGGGTGGCGAGTTGCTGACTCATGCTGTCGGCGACGCCTTTGAGCGATTGCGCGAGTTCCTCGCGTGCGGCGCGTGCGGTTTTGGCGGACTCCTCACGGCTTTGTCCGATTTCATCGCGAAGAGTCTGCTCGATGCGTCGGGCGGTCTCTTCCGCTGTGGCCAGTGCCCGGCGGACCGGCTCGGGTAGAGAGTCCTTTTCCCTGAAGAGTCGCGCGAGCTGCAGACCCAGGGAAAGGAGGCCCAGCAGAAGCAGTGCGATAAGCAGGAGAGAATTCACAGAAAAATCCTTTCAGCAGAAGTCGGCGGCACTTCATGTTGTGTTGGTGCAGAGGTGATTTAATCGTGGTGACGACGATACTTCAACCATAATTACCGTAAGAAAATATGGCTTTTTGACTTATCAAGCAGGCTCCCTTCCTATATTATGCCTCTTCGGCGAACGGAGAATTGTTCAACCCGTTGCCGGATACCAAGGAGCATATCCATGCAAGGTCGAGAATTAATCCAAAAAACCATGAGCCATCAACGGACAGACCGCGTTCCGTGGGTGCCCTTTGCCGGGGTGCATGCGGGCAAGTTGAAGGGCTACTCATCGAGCGAGGTCTACACCGAAGAACAGAAGCTTTTTGAATCGCTGATGGAAGTATGCAAAATTTACAAGCCGGACGGGATGCCTATTCTGTTCGACTTGCAGATGGAAGCGGAGGCGCTGGGATGCAAGTTGATCTGGAACGATGGCGTTCCGCCGGCGGTGGCCTCGCATGTGCTGGGCGAAACCAACGACATCCCGGACCGGATCATTACGCCGGATGAGGCACGCATGCCGTTGGCCTTCAATACCTGCCGCCGCATGAAAAAGGAGGTTGGAGAGCAGGTTGCATTGTATGGTTTATTCTGCGGGCCTTTCACGTTGGCCTCGCATTTGCGCGGGACGCGTCTGTTTAAGGATATGAAAAAGGACGAGGCGTACGTGCAGGCTA
>JAQVYB010000207.1 GCA_028708815.1 Kiritimatiellia bacterium
TGCAGCAGATGTCGCATTCGGCTTTGACGGCGGCGGAGGAATTGACGTAGAGCACCAAAGGTGCTCCAGGATGGTCCGCTTTCATTCGGCGGGCCTGTTCGGGCGTGATCATATCCGCCATAGGACGACCCGCTTCGCGTCGGGGCAGGGGTACCTTCTTTTCGGTTGAAAGAATCTTGGCGCTTTCGGCCATGAAGCGAACGCCGCAGAACACGGTGAGGTCGGCCTGTGTTTTGGCTGCTTCAATGGAAAGTCCCAGTGAATCACCGGTGACATCCGCCACCGCCTGAACTTCAAGCGGTTGATAGTTGTGCGCGAGAATAACGGCGTTTTTGTTGCGTTTAAGGGTGGTGATTTGTTCGGTAAGCTCTTGTTGCCGGTTGATCATCAAAACTCCATGGTCTTACGGGTTGTCCTTGTTGCCGCCGGATTACAGTTAGTTAAATCCGGGGTTGTCTGCTCGTAGAATCCTCAGGAACTCTCCGCAGCCATTTCCGCCTTCACGGTCTTGTAAGCTTTTTGATAGCGTTCATGACTGCTTTGTTCGAGCGTGCCGAGGTTTTCGCGCTGAAGGGTGCGATAAGGCGCCAGGGCCAGGCGCAGCACATGCCACAGGCCCTGAAGAATGTCCTCGGCCCGTCGCCCGTAATCCATGGCGGGGAGGGTATAGGCATCATTATCCGTGCTGAGAAAATTGCGCAGAAAGCTCTCCTCTTCACCGAGGTGCATTTGATTGAGCATCATGGCGTGAGCAGACTGCACGTTTTGTGCGATGAGTTCGAGAAAATGGAGGAAGTCGCGTTCGCGTGCGGAGGCATTGGGTGAATGGGCGCTGAGGAACCCATGCTTTTCGGCACGACGCATCAGGTTCAGTACCTGCTCAACCTGAACCAGGCGGGACGGCAAGTCGTTTCCGGGGGTGCGCGGTGAATACAGGACCTCCACGGCGCACTCGAAAAAGGCGTCTCTTCGGGCCAGGTGAACCGGCCTGTTTTGGTCTGGGAAACAGGATTTCATAAAGCGAAAATAATGGAACGCTTGACCGCTCAGTGAGATGAAAAGGTAGCAATTGTCTTGTCATAACGCAATACGGATTGTAATGGAAACTGCATTCCATTAACCTACTTTCTCTTCCAGTGGAAGAACAACCGGGAAAGCGAAAAGATTATGCTGGATATCAAGGTCATACGGGAACGGGAACAGGATGTGCGCCGCGCGCTGGAACAACGCGGAATGGGTGTGCAACTGGATGAACTGCTGGCGCTGGATCAGCGCCGTCGCGATTTGCTGAGTGAAGTGGAACGCTTCAAGTGCGAACGAAATGCCTCATCCAGAGAAATCGGACAGAAAAAAAAGAGCGGGGCGGATGCCTCGGCGGAGCAGCAGGCTGTTCGGGAGATGGGTGATCGGATCAAGGCGTTGGACGAGCAGGTGCGCGAGGTCCAGAGCGAGCTGCACGAAAAAATGCTGCAGGTGCCGAATATTCCGCATGTCTCGGTGCCGGTGGGTGAAGACGCTTCTGAAAATCGTTACCCGCGCTCCTGGGGTGAGCCGCGGGCCTTTGATTTTGAACCGGTTCCGCACTGGGTGCTCGGCGATAAACTTGGTTTGTTTGATTTTGAGCGGGCCACGCGGATGACCGGCGCGGGCTTTCCCTTGTTGCGTGGGCAGGCTGCACGGCTTCAGCGTGCGCTGATTCAGTTTATGTTGGATGTGCATACGCGTGAGCATGGTTACGAGGAGATTCTTCCGCCGTTTCTCTGCAATCAGGAGGCCATGACAGGTACCGGCCAGCTCCCCAAGATGGCGGAGGATATGTATTACGTCGGCCTGGACAATCTGTATCTGATCCCGACGGCGGAAGTGCCGGTGACGAATATTTATCGCGAAGAGATTATTCAGCAGCCGCTTCCGATTGCGCTGACGGCCTATACCCCCTGTTTTCGGCGCGAGGCAGGGGCGGCTGGACGTGAGACGCGTGGTCTGAATCGTGTGCATCAGTTTGACAAGGTGGAGATGGTTAAATTTGTCGTCCCGGAGACCTCGTATGACGAACTGGAAAAACTGCTGCACGATGCGGAGGATATTCTTCAGCGTTTGGAATTGCCGTACCGCATTTGCGAGTTGTGCACCGGGGATTTGAGTTTTGCCGCCGCGAAATGTTACGACATTGAACTTTGGGCACCGGGTCAGCGAGTCTGGCTCGAAGTTTCCTCCTGCAGTTGCTTTGAGGATTTCCAGGCACGCAGGGCGGGGATTCGTTATCGGGATGCTCAGGGCAAAGTACGCTATGTGCATACGCTCAACGGATCGGGCGTGGCGTTGCCGCGTTTGATGGTGGCCATTCTGGAAAACGGACAGCAGCCGGATGGCTCCGTGAAACTTCCGGAGGTGTTGCGGCCCTATATGCAGGGTTGTGACCGGCTGACGGTTCCACCTACGCTTGCAATGAAGGAAAACTGATTCCCCGGGCAGAAATCGCAGGGTGGGGGATGATACGGCGTCGGACAGAATGATGAAGGTGCTGAACATATTCATGGTGCATCGCGTGCTTCCGGAGGCTATGCCGGGGGCCGTGAGCATGATGACGCTGCGGAGTCAGTTACGCTATCTGCGTCGGCATTACCATGTGCTGACCTGCGGTGAGCTGATAGCCTGGTTAGACGGTGTATTTGAGACGCCGCGCCCCTGTGCCGCCGTAACGTTTGATGATGGCTGGTATGACAACTATCTGTATGCCACGCCGGTTCTCCGGGAATATGGTGTGCAGGGGATTCTGGCCTGGAGTTCCGGCTTTCTGCATGACGTGAAAACCCGGGCGAATCCGCATCAGGATGCGGCCCAACCCTCGGAGGAGGCCTGCCGAAGAGCACTCTATGAAAAAGACTGCTCCGCTTTTCTCACACCCCGTGAAATTCGGGAGATGTCCTCCTCGGGGGTCTGGTGTTTTCAGGCGCACGGCACGCGGCATGTGCGGCATTATAAATCGCTGCAAGCGAAGTTGCGGCATGCTGTTTCGCCGAATGATGAATCATTGCCGTATGCGCTGGACGGGCGGACGCCCGAGGGGGCCCCGCCGCCCGGTACGCTGGTCAGCTCCCTGGCCTGGCCAAAAACCTATGTTCCAGACGACGCCCTTTCGGGTGACGGCAGACAGGGCTGTCTGCTCATGCCGCAGGAATCCAGGGACGTGTATACGCAGCGTGTGCGGGGTGACCTGGAGCAGAACCTGCGGGACATCGAACACTATGCGGGAAAGCGTCCGAAGCTGCTTTTCTGGCCTTGGGGCGATTATTCGCCGGAAGCTCTTGAAACAGCCCGCGGGCTGGGCTTTCGCTATACGTTTTCGGTTGAGAAAGGGGCGATACGTCAGGGGGCATGCGGTGTCGTGCTTCCGCGTATCGGGGTTAGCGGGAATTGGTCCAAATTTGTTCGTAACAGCGTGGTATTTCGGCATCCCCTGCTTGCGGCTTTTCGGCGCCTGATCAGTCCTTCGCCGACTGGGCTGCATAGGATTACCTGGTGATATTATGGCTTTCGATCTCTCCAGGCATGAACCTGCTCATCCGGCCTTGAAGGCCTATGTCGAAGGACGGGCCGCCTTGGCTTTGGGGGTTCAACAGCGATTGAGCGAAGACGTCTCCTCCTCCTCCTCCCGTGGAAGCGTCCTCCGCATACTGCCGGACCTGCTTTGGAGCGATTCCTGGGCAGAGGAGGATGGCATGCCGCATGCGCTTTTTCCATCGCCTACTCGTTTCCGCCGTTATGTGATTGGGCCCCCGGTTGCAGGGGGGGGAGGGGTTGAACGATGCGGGGAGTACAGCCGGCTTCAAACCACCACCAACTGGGCCCTTGATCTTCGTCTTTTTCGGGATCTGGATGAGTATTTCTCTCACCTCTCCAAGAGCATGAAAAAAAAGCTCAAGCGGTACGTGAACGGGGCGGATCGCTGGGGACTGAAAATGGAACGGATTCAAACGCGCGCGCACCTGGATCGTTTTTTGAAGGTCTTTTCTCTTCAGTTCCCGGGGGCTAACTGGGCAACAACCGATCGGTCCTTTTTTTATGAGGCGTATACGCTTTTTGAGGAACTGGGGTGCGCCAAGGGATACCTCATGCTGGATGAGCGGGGGGTGGATGCCGTGGCCGTGCTTGGATATTACACCGGCCGTGCCTACAACCTGCACCTGCTGGCCAGACAGGACAGCTCCCTGGATTTCCTGTCGCCGGGTTACTGTGCCACCTATGCCCTGATCAAGGAGGTCATGGAGGAAAAACGGGCCGATTATTTTTTCTTTGGCCCAGGGCATTTTGAATATAAAGAACGGTTTTTGGGCAGTGCTTTGCCCATTTATAGGTATGAGAGGCACTCATTGATGAATCTCCCAGGCCTGATCAGGCTGCATCATCGTGCCTGCCGAGGGGGCGTGCGACGATAAAACAAACCTCATGAAAAAAGGCGGTCGTAATGACCGCCTTTTAAATGAATCCTGAAATCAGGAACTATTTGCGCATTTTACGACGCAACGCATAGATAGCCAGAATGCCTAATCCCAGCAGGCTAGCCGAGACCGGTTCGGGTACCGCAGACTGTAAAAATACAGCATTGTCCAACTTCAGTGACTGATTTCCTCCCGTATTTTCCCATCCACCCGATCCTATTATCGGCTTTACCATGTCAATGGACAGGTCCGTGTTGGTGTAGGTGAGCGTATAGGTATTCCATGTTTCACCTGCGGCTTTCGCTGCATCATAAATGCTGTATTCGCCGGTATTGTACACCTCCGACCCGCCGGACCAGAACTCCATCTTCAGCCAGAGTTCGCTGTTGGTCGAAGAGAAGTTGGGCTCCGCCAGTACGTTCATGGAAAACGAGAAGACATTCCCATCGACCGTATCCACACCTACGTCCTGGCCGATCCCAGCCCAGCCCCCAGTATTCCATCCGTAAAAAGCGGCGCCATTGGTGCCCGTTTCCGCAGCCCAGGTTTCCAGATTCCCATTTCCTGCTTGGTAGGTCCACCAGCCTGCAGGAGTTCTGTCCGACCACTGGTCTCCCGTGCCCGTGTTCCACGCGCCCTCAAAACCTGGATTCGTCAACAGATTCGCCTGTGCTGACAGTACCCCAGCCAACAACGCCATCAATATTGCCGCTCTTTTCATTTTGTACCCTCCATTTAGTTACACACTAAAGCGTGGTTTCCCACAACTTCTCTACCAACATGCTATATCTTATAGGGTTGAAAGCGAATATATACAAGAGAAAAAATAAAATATTTTGTAACTTTCACAGGAGGGAACGGGCCCATGAGTTATGTGTGTTTTCAAGGGATCAGCGTCTGTTTAAAGTGAATATTGGCGTCTGATGTCTCGTTTTATGACGGAGGGGTCTTTTTGCGCGGGGACGTGTCATGGTCCCTGATAGAGTTCGGTGCCGGGTTTGCAGATTTTGAGCAGGTGCAGTTTTGAATCATCCGGTAGGGTGCTGGAGTCAAAATAATCGGTAATAATCTCCAGTGCCGTTTGGGCCGTTTGCAGGCGTACTCGGAATCGGGGATAATGTAGGCGGAGGAGATCTTCGTGGTGAAGGAGTTCAACGAGATGGCGTGTGCCGATGGCCTTGCGTCCGATATAGGTGATGAGCATCCCAAGCGTGCGCAGGGCAAAACGGGCGTCATCGTTCGGAAGGGCGTGAAGCATATCGTCGCACAGAAATTCATAGCAGACGGGGGGGCGTCCGACTTCCAGTGCACAACCGGTTGGGGTGAGCCAGCCGTAGCGTTCACAGAAGCATTCGGTCGGTGCGGTGTGTTGGCGAATGAGGGAGAGAAAGGCGGAGTCGATGCTTTCCTCGCAGATGTCGTAGCGGCAGCAGACGGCGGGGCAGATGCCGCAGGAGGGTGACGCATGAACCAACATCTGTTCGCGCACCCGATGTTCAAAGGCTATGTAGTCATCGAGTATGGGTTTCAGC
>JAQVYB010000208.1 GCA_028708815.1 Kiritimatiellia bacterium
GCGTCCTCTTTCGATAATCCGACTCGTGTAGGAGCGTGATGATACCAGACGAATCCTTGCCGAAAATCCCGCCCCCGCATCTTCGGAATACTGATAACGGGAGAGGATATGAGAACACAGCGGCGGAATGAGGAAGACGGGACACAGAAACAAGAGGAATCTACCCCATGTTCAGGTTTCAGGCTTCAGCTTGCACTCCTGCGTTCCTTGATGCGAACTCACTTGGTGCTCAATGGCTATGACAATTTCATTGGGGGGCATCTTTTGCTTAAGGGTTTCGAGGTAATCAGCGCCCATTTCCTTCTGGAGTTGTTTGCACAGTTTTTCAAATTCAGCGTCATTTCTGGAAGCATCTATGATTTTTCGCAGTGTGCGCTCGGAAAGCGTGCCGTGATTCTGCAAATCATCCAGCAGCACCTTGGCAAACACTCCGCCCGAGCCTTTCGCGATGACCGCAACCAGTGCGTTTCTTGCCTTGGTAATCAGCGAGGTAGCACCCGGCGGTGCGCTGTGTCGCCGATCTGAAAGGCTTTGCTGAAGATCCTCATAGTCTCCCCAGAAGCTTTCGGAAAACTCTTTGCACCGCTCGGCATCTGCCGCGCATTTGATTGCCCCGATGGCCTCCTGAAGGGAAAGGTGAACAATGCCGTCTTCCGTCGATTCGTCCGCATTGCGGCGCAAGGCAAAGAGCGTCATTCCTTTTCGCGCAAAAAGGTAGGTGCCGACCGGATCTTTGAACTGTGTTGTTTTCACGCGCCCCGGCAATTTGTGAACTTTTTCGACCACGTCCGGATGCTTTTTGCGGATTTCCGCCCACTCCCGCTTAGCCTGAGTCAGGAAACTTTCCTCTTCCAGCTCGTCGGGGTTTCGGCTGAGTTTTTCAAACAGTCCGGCCGGTGTCGGTTCCTCATCCATATCAAAGATTCTGGCATCTTCCCCAATTGAGGTGTGGATCATGAACATCTTGTTTGTGGCGATCTGCCGGACATTATGAAGATCCTTGCCCTGTTCAGACGGGAAAAAGTTGAACAGGTACAAGTCCTCAAAAACCTTGGTTCCAATTCGATTGATACGCCCAACACGCTGGATAACCCGCGTCGGGTTCCACGGAATGTCGTAATTGATTACCAGTCCGGCGCGGTTCAAATTGAACCCTTCGGACATTTTATCGGTCGCCAGCAGAATCTTAAACTGATCCTGCTGCAATCCGGAGTGACATGATCCGTCAAAGTTTTTACGAACCGTGGCGGCCAGCTCCTTACTTAACGAACGGATCGTCAGCACCTGCTTTGGAAAGGCTTTATCAAGATACCCGCTCAAATGATCAACCGTATCAGCGAATTCGCTGAGAACAATCACCTTGCGTTCCGGTTCAGCGGTACGGCAAACAAGCGCCGGATGACTGCCGGCCAGGACCGACTTGATCTCAGCGATCAGCTTCCGCGCTTTGGGATCGTTGGCCACGAGATCAAGCTTTTCGACCTCCTGCTTCACCTTTTCCAGCAGGTTAATGTCCGCCTGTAAATCCCGGTTGAAGCGCTCCCGGCCTTCGTCGTCAAAATCCTCCGTCACCCGATAAATCTGAAGATTTCTACGCCCGGAATGGTCTCCTGCCGGATCGTAGAGCTCCTCCAGATTGCGGAGAATATCGTTCATCTCGTCCTCTGAGGCCTCTTCCATATCCGACAGCTTCTCCATTAAGCCCCGGTCCAGCACGATAATGCCTCTTCCCAGCGGGGCCGGAACGGCCAGACGTTTCACATTTTTATGCACCCGGATCAGATTATCCAGTGTCTTGGCAAAAGCTCCGAACGAGCTTTCAAAACGGTGAACCAGCAACCGCCGGATAAACTTGTACATGTTGATCTGCTGGGTATTGGCCTGCCCGGAGGTATTGTCGCTGTCTTCTTCAGCCTCTCCATCGTCTGATGAAGGAATCGGCATATAGGACCCCGGTTGATAGATCGTGCCGGAAAACTCGCTGTCCTCACCAAAGTATTCGCTGATCACTAAATCATAAAAAACGCTCTGTTCCGACGACAGCTCATAAAACTGCTCCACGGGGTCGTGCATGGTCGGCAGATTTTTCCCGACCTCCTTGGCATAATCCGGATCGCCTTTCAGGTCGAGGCGGTTGCGGCGGATCATCACCGGCTCAACCACCTGCCGGATTTCCTGTGCCAGCTTCTTGCAGAGAACCTTCACCTCGTGGCGGATTTTTGTGTAATTACCGGACCGCAGTTCCAACTGAATCCCGAGCTTTTTCAGATAGCCTTCGACGGAACCGGCGCGATCCAGTTTCTCCAGATTTTTCAGAACGTAGTCTATCCGGCTGTACTTCACCTGATAACTGCGGAACAGCCCTTCCAAATTTCCATCGGGCGTCAGCAGCGACTGCCGGGCAGGAGAAAAAAGTTTCAACAGGGAAAGCATATCGTTCGGACGGTTGCTGTAAGGCGTAGCCGTCAGAAGCACCACCTGCTTGCCTCGGCAAACTTGAGAGAGATAGTGATAATCCTCGCTATCCTGATTGCGGAAATAATGCGCCTCATCCACCACCACCACCTCAAAATCACGCTGACGGTTGACTGTTGCCAAAACCTCATCCATCTTGCCACGCGAAACCGCCACCCAATCATTCAGCCCGAAATCCTGCAAATAGCCCCACCAGCCGGTGCCGGTACTGTAATCCCCGACCAGACCCGGCGGCGCAATCACCAGACCGCGACGGCGGTTCACCTTACCCAGCACACTGCCGATCACCGATTTACCCAACCCCACCACGTCGGCAATAATCACACCATTATATTCCTGCAGAATCGAAAGCGCCTGATTCACGGCATCAATCTGAAAACCCAGTGTCCGGTATTTTGCATCGCCGTTCTCATCCTTCGGTTCTCCGAAGACGCGAAGAATCGAATCCGTCTTATCTTTCACCAGCTCGCGGTGTTCAAGATAGCTCTTCAGCACCAGAGCATACGCTTCAAACGGGGTCACATCGGCAATGAGTGACTCATCCCCGCCGACCAGCTCAATGATTTTCACCTTGGTCGCCGGATCATCGGTCAACGGCACGGCGGTTTCCCACAGGGTATCGAAATACTTCTTCGACTCATCCCCGCCGAAATCGAGCAGTTGGACATTCAGTTCGTTCTGCTCCAGCAAACCGGGACGGGTCATATTGCTGCTGCCGGTGATCCAGCAGTATTCCTTGCCCAGCGTCTGCGCAAAATGCTTTTTCAGCGAGAAGTGATAGAGCTTGGCGTGGTTCGGCTCGCGGGTCTTCCTGATTTCAATCTGCCCCGACTTCACCAGATCGATAAACAGCGTCACCCGTTTGTAATACTTCTGCGTATCAATCTCCTTGCCGCGCATCACCGAGCGCAGACTGCTCAGGAAATTCTTGCGGCGTTCCTCGTCGGTCGTTTCGGGGCTGTGGTCTCCGGCGAACTCGACAATCTTTCCGGCGTGTTCTTCGGCCTCCAACCCGACCAAAATCTTCAATTTAAACTCTTTATTATGGGCTAAACCGCCATGCAGAGCGGCGATGCCCCAGAAATAGAAAAAGCCCACCAGCACCCGCATCTCCTCGCTCTCGGCGATCAGGCAGTCCAACCGGGTCAGCAGACTTTGTTCTTCGTTAATATTGGTAATCAGCATGGTGCGTTCCATTCCTGGAATCTTTCGGCCTCATTTAAACGGCTCCAGCCGCAGTGTTTTTTGAATCCGGTCACGATGCTCCGGAAACACACGAGCCTCCTCTGCATAATCAAGCCAGCGCCGAACCACTTCGCGCACCTCGCCCATAATGGTTTCGGCCCGTCCGCGCTTCATGGATGCCACGTTGGCGCACGCTTTAAAATCATCCAAAACAAATTGGTCCCGCTTGCCGTTCAGGGTCATTTGATGTGCCGAGGTCCACTCTCCGCTCGGCTGAAAGCTATAGGTCATGTCGTATGCGGGCGAAAGCGACCACGCTCCGGATTTATCCATCAGAAAGGCGATGTTTTTCACATGATCGTCCTGATTGCGGCCGATGATGTTGAAAACCATCCGGCGGAACTGCTCTTCCACCGCGCTCATTGGCAGGTTCATCCGGCGGATCACCTGCAAGGCCTGCTCATAGCCAGTTGCACCCGCCTGATTAAAATCGTAATGCGCCAGCCCGCACAGCGACTGCATATGCAACTTTTCCCCGCCCTCCAGCCGGTCGAAGCGACGGGTCATAAAGTGGCGACGGCCGTTCTCCTCGAACAGTCGGCAGGGGCTCATGGTGACCCCCGCATCCATGGCCATCCGGTAATAGGCATACTCGATCGCACCATATCCCTTTGGATCTTCTAATTCCTTGTCCTTATTGCCGCTCACCCCGTCGAATTTCATCAGCCAGTATTCGAATCCCTTTCCGGCCTTCACCTGGCCCGACCGGACCTCATTGGTTTGCGGATTCCAGGCAATCACCGCCTTGGCCCGCGCCCCGCCCGCCGACGTGCCAACCCGCAAAATTTCCCGCAACGCCTCGTCCCGGCCTTCCTCATGCAGACAGCCCTGCAAGTTGTTGCGGTGCGTCAGCACCTCCGAGGCCAGCTCCACCAGCCGGTCGACTTCAACATGCGAACTGCTGCGCTCTTTCGGGCCGGTTGCCGGCGCATATTCCAGCGCGCCCATGCCCCGTGAACCGGTGTAGCAGAGGCGCTCCACCGCGTTAAACGATTCCGGTGCGCGCCCTTGACGGGCCAGCCAGGCATCAATCAGCGCATTCCCGAACCGGTCCGGCAGTGAATCGGACAGAAACCCCGGCAGCCCGTGAAAAGTTTTTGAGTGCAGTTCGGGAAAAGAATAAATCTGCCGCGACAGCGGCATCGTCAGCGGCGACACCTCGATGCCGCTCTGCGCAAAGGCCGGATCATACTGAAACGTCGCGGTCTCTGCGCCATCCTCCAGCGCCGCCGCGCCGATCGTGCGCCCCCACAACTTGACTTCCGCGACCGTGCTCATGCTTCGTCACCCCATTTCCAGGGCTTGCCGGACGTCTTGGGTTTCTTCCGGGGAGCGCGCTGGCGTTCCTTGCCCTTCAGCTTCAGCAGATCCATCGGGCGAGGCCCCGTGTCGGGCACCAGCGTCTCCATCCGCTCCAGCAGCTCCAGCGCCCGCAGAATGCGGATCAGCGTTGCCGTCTGCGCGGTCGCTCCCGCCTCCATTCGTTCAACCGTTCGCTTCGACACGCCCGCCTTCTCCGCCAGCGCGGCTTGCGCCAAACCGAGCTCAATCCGGCGCCGGGCCAGCCGACCGCCCAGCTCGGTCAGCACCGCTTCCTCTGTCAGTAAACTTTCGATCTTCATGATGCCGCCCTCCATTCACGAATCGTTTATCGTAATAAACGGCGAGTTAGAAGCATATAATGCGATTATTATCAATATCTGACGACTTATAAAACACAGTTCTCAATACCCGAAAACCCCAGCCCTCTATCTTCCGATGCCTGGAAACTCTCCGCCGGATGTCCCATTCATCTTTCATCGTTCATCCTTCATCATTCTCCCCCTAGTCCCACCCCGGCAGACTCGGCGGCAACTGCGGCTTCCAATCCGATTCTCTCAACGGTGTTGAGAGATTCTACTCGGATTTGGTTCTGTACGGCACCGAATCCTCATGTACCGTCTGTCCGCTGTCGGCATCGCGGTAAACGACTTTCCCGTCTTCCCAGGTGGCCAAAGGCCGATTGCGGCGACGGTGTTCATCGCGCACAGTTCGCACAGAAGCCCGCATGGCTTCCACCGCTTTTTCTGTCAGCGTCTGATTCTCGTTCTTCATGTCTTACTCCATTGAGCGATCAATGCCTGATACAAAACCGGATTCACAAACCGGAATTCCAGGGTCAGCCCTTAAGAAATAACAAAGAATGCTTGTCGTGAGCACGTCTTGGGCGTATGGGTGGTTGCGTTATGGCAAGAAAGCTTC
>JAQVYB010000045.1:0-8934 GCA_028708815.1 Kiritimatiellia bacterium
AACTCGGTAGTGCCGGCAATCCGATCACTGTTCCTCCCTTCCACCCACTGGAACTTACCCTCCGGCATCCAGAATGTCACCCCGCCACACTCGCCCTCCCGCCTTTCACCCCCGGAACCACAACCCAAATCCAAACACGACTCGAACGCGCCATTCTCATCGAGGACCTCTATGTTGTTCCCCATGCCGAAATGATTGAGACCGACTCCCTCGCGCCGGGCAGCCGCGAGGCCATGCTGCGCCAACGTCGTCTCGCGAAAACAACGCGGGCACCCCTCGAAGTTGTCACCCGCGCCGGCCACATACCGCTTCGTCTCATACCGCCAGGCACCTTCCGTCTGGGCAGTCCCTTCTCCGAGCCAGGACGCAACGCCGACGAATCCCAACCCCTCACCGAAGAGATGGAAGACCCGCAACCCGAGGTGGAAATCACGGCCCCCTTCTACCTGGGGAAATATGAAATCACGCAGCGCCAGTGGAAGGAAATCATGGGTGAAAACCCGTCGAGTTTTCCGAACGCCGGGCCCGACGCACCCGTTGAAAACATCAATTGGGAAGAGGCCCAGGCCTTTACAGCGCGACTCTGCATCCTGGGCGGCGTACCGCCCGGCACCTACCGCCTGCCAACCGAAGCCGAGTGGGAATACGCCTGCCGCGCAGGCACCACGGAACCCACCTATGCCGGAGCGCCTGCTCTGCTGGGCATCCATCACGCCCCACTGCTCAGCCGCATTGCCTGGTACGGAGGCAACTGTGGAGTGGAGTATCCCGGCGGCATGCTCTCCGCCTCCTGGCCTGAAAAACAAACACCCCACCAAACCGCCGGAACCCATCCCGTCGGACAAAAGCTCCCCAATGCCTGGGGACTGTACGACACTCTCGGCAACGTGTGGGAATGGTGCGCCGACTACTACGCCTCGGGCTACGAAACCGGCCCGCTCGCCGATCCGGTCGGACCTGAACGCGGGGGATCCCGCGTCTGCCGAGGAAGCGGCTGGCACACCCGCGCCGCCCGCTTCCGCGCCGCCGAGCGCTATTCCAACAGCCCGAAATACCGCGACAACAACCTCGGTTTGCGCATCCTTCGCATCGCTCCGCGTCGGAGTCCGCCCTTAAATGCTGAGTAAAGCTCTCAAACAATCGCTGCTGCACGACGTTCGCTTCAGGGATCAATCAGGGTGGTTTTCGACCCCGTTCGCTGAGCGCCCTCCGTTTTCAAACAGAAGCGTCAAAGGAAGCAGAACAAACGAAGGGCGTTGCGGATTTGTGCCTGGCTGTTTCACATAAAAAGCCATCCGGATCAGGCAAAATTGCAGCGGCGGGAATGCGGGTCGGAGCCTGATCAGAAGGGGCGATCAATAATGTCGTCAAAATCATCCGGAACTTCGCGCGGCTCCTCGGCAAGTCCCGGCTGGCCTGCAACGGGCGCGCCGCCGGCCTGCATTTTATCGAGCTTCCAGGCCACAAGATTTACATAATAACGATCCTTGTATTCATTGCCGCGCAGATCAAACGTCACAGTCACCTCATCTCCCGGATTGACTCCGTTCAATATGGCGGTCCGATCTTTCACGGCCTCGAATTTGATATCCTGCGGGTATTTGTCTTCTTTTGTGGTAACGACGAATTCCCGTTTGGTGAATCCGCTGTCGAATGTTTGCTCATCCATGAGCACCTTGACCACTCCATCCATTGTATATGCTGCCATCGCTCACCTCCAGAATTCGTTTTTTACAAGGTAAATGCATCCGGTTGAATTATGCAAGCACCTCTTTTGCTGTGCGCAGCCCCTCTTTTGACGCGGTTCCGATTTGCGCACGCGTTCACGTCACGCTTTTTCATGGAATCATGACTGAGCGAGATCGGAAAGATTGATCCGCATGGTGCTATGTTTCAATGCATCCTGATTCCCCTGCGGCATACTATCTGGCACGGCTACCGCCCCCCCCACAAGGCGCTCAATGGCTCCCCGCGTGAAGTCGGCGGAAGAACCATCCACCTGCTCCACCTGCACGTTCATCGGCAGGCGTAACTGCTGACGCAGGGCCATCTTTTGAGAAACAATCGTAAACGATTTCCGGCAATTCGGACAGGTACAGCCACGGCCCACATACTCATCCCGCAGCATGATTTTCTGGCCGCATTTCAGACAACTCGCTTTGAATTCCCGCTGACCCAACTCGCGCACAATGAAGAAAGCCATCGGCGAGGAGAGCCTCAGCGCCATCAGCGCATCATAAACAGCCATAACTTCCTGCATGGAAAGCGCATCGACATGCTCCACCGGAATGATAATGGCACCGGCGGAGGTCACCTGTTCATTCCAGTCGGGATGTTCCTTCGGGCGTCCGGCCAACGCAGAAATTTCCACACGAACACCGCCGAGGAGAAGCTCATGCCCGTCTTCCACCAGCGGGCTCCAGATGCTCTTTAAAAAAACGTCAACCGGTTCCCGCGAGGTGCTGAGCACCAGAAGGTTCACCCGTACGGCGCCGGGTTGTTTGCTGTCATTTTCCGTGTTCATCACACGCCCCTCCCTTTCCGACTCTTTGAAATAACTGTACTGCATGATTACTACTGAAAAAACGCGGGAAAGTCAATGAAATCAAACGCCTCCTCGCAAGTCTTTTTGAAATTGAAATATATTTTTTCTTGGAAGCGTGGTATATAAGCCTACACTGTCTGCGTCTTAAGGGCACACCGAGAGCGTATACATACCTTGAAAGGAGGTATCATGGCTGTAGAACTGGAGAAAATTCTTCGACCGGTGGACCACCCGGCACCGCCGTTTCCACCCAAACTCATGACACTTGCAAGCGGCGAGGAGTTGGTGATCCGTCAGATTGACCGGGAGGAAATACCGGACATCCTTCCCTACGTGGCACCGTTGCTGCACGTGGAAAGGGATTATTACGACATTGTATCGGCGCGCGTATACGCCGAGTTGCTGGGCTATGCCCGGCATCGCATGCAGGATGAATATGTGCTTGTGGCCCAAATTGACGGCGAACTGGCCGCCATTGTGAACGGGCGCAGCATGAATGCGGAGGTGGGTGTTTCTCTGCATACACTGGCATTGCGGCGCGGACTGCGCATCGGCGCACACGCCTTCGCGGCAAAAATGGAGTATCATTTTGATTTCCTGAAGCAGAAGGAAGTGCTGATCGTGGCGGAATCGCCCATCGGTTTCCGGCGATGGATGATTGAATACAAGCTCGAGAAGCGTTTCGGCACACCGCATGAACTCGGAGGGGTTCCCTCCTGGGCTCTGACCAAAGAACTGTTCGACAAGGCCCGCGATTCGCTCGTGGTGGGGCGTCGCCCGGTTCCCGAGGCCCTGCTCAAAAAAGCGCAGGCCGCCATTCTACCGCCGTCCAATCCTTCCAAACCACCGGTCGACCTGCTGGCCGCCACGCGTGCACTGAAAGACCCGACCGGCACAAGCCTCATGCTCCAACGCTGGACGCAGGAAGGAAAGGTGTAATCATGCGCGAAGTTTATGCTATCGGTTCGGCGATGACCAGTTTCAGCCGACTGGAATATCCCCTCTCGGAAATTGCCGCCTATCCGGCCATGTTTGCCATGCAGGATGCCGGCATTTCCAAGATTGACCACCTCTACGTCGCCAATATGGGCGGCGGACGGGTGAACGGGCAGACCGGACTGGCCAGTGCCGTGGTGGACAGCCTCAGCCTGACGCCCGCCGGCGCGGAGACCATTGAAAACGGTCCGGCCTCGGGCGCCTCGGCGCTCAAGCAGGGCTGGATGGCCGTGGCCTCGGGCCTGCACGACGTGGTGATGGTGATTGGCGCCGAGCGCATGCGCGAGGTGAACAACCTGGAAGCCACCGACTTCGTGGCCACACTGACCCATCCGCTCGCGGAATACATCTACGGGGTGACCTTGCCGTCGCTTGCCGGGATGTTCACGCGGCTCTATATGGAGAAGTACGGCGTGACCGCGCGCCATCTGGCCATGGTGGCGGTGAAGAATCACGGCAATGCCTGCCTGAATCCCTTCGCTCATCTGCATCAGCCTATCACGGTGGAAGGCATCATTGATTCGCCGGAGGCCATGACGAACAATCCGTTCGTGGCCGATCCGCTGCGCTTCTTTGACTGCTGCCCCGTCTCGGACGGCGGGGCCTGCGTGATTCTGGCCAGTGCTGAAACAGCCAAGAAACTGGGCAAGCCCATGATCCGCCTCGCCGGCGTCGGTCAGGCCACGGATACGCACTGCGTGCACGAGCGCGCAGAGCCGACCGACCTGCTGGCCGTACGCGGAGCCGCCAGGCAGGCCTTCAAAATGGCCGGCGTAAAGCCCTCCGATGTGGATGTCGCCGAACTGCACGACGCCTTCACGATCCTGGAAATCGTGGAAAGCGAAGAAGTAGGTTTCTTCAAAAAAGGCGAAGGACATCTCGCGCTCGAGCGCGGAGATACCGCCCTGACCGGGAAACTCCCGATCAACACATCGGGCGGGCTGAAAGGCAAGGGCCACCCCGTGGGGGCCACCGGCGTCGGGCAGGCGCATGAAATCATCCTGCAACTGCGCGGGGATGCCGGAAAACGACAGGTAAAGAACGCCAAAATCGGATTTACCTGTAACTTCGGCGGATTTGGAAACAACGTGGTCTGCCTGACCTTCATTCGGGAGAAATAATCATGGCTCTGGAAATCTACGCATACCAATGTAAAAAATGCGGGCAACTGCATTATCCGTACCGCATGGTCTGCAAGAAATGCGGAAAGAACAAACACAACGAGTTCGATCCGGTGCCGCTGCCCAAAAAAGGCAAGCTGGTCACCTTCACCGAACTCTACACCCTGCCCGGCGATTTCGCCGTGGCCACGCTGTGGCTCGGAATTGTACAGCTTGAAAACGGGGTGGCCGTCACCGGACAACTGCGCCTGCCCAAACCCAAAATCGGCATGAACGTGATCGGCCAGGTCGAGCCGGTCCGCAAGTCGGAATTCGGACAAAATCTGGGCATGGTGTTTTATCCGGCCAAGTAACACGAATGGAAGCCATTCAACGGCTCCACGGGGGCGGCGCACGCGCCGCCCCCGTTTTATATCCCATTTAGTTCCATCACGCCGTTGCATTTGATGTCGAAAGACGATAATCCTTACCACCGTCACCGAACAACGTCAGGAGGGTTGACATGGATGAATTGCTGAGAATTCTGGAGCAGAACGCACGCGAAACGCCTGAAAACATCGCCAAGATGCTGGATCTCTCCGAAGAAGAGGTTCTGCGGCGCATTGCCGACTATGAAGGCAAGGGCATCATTCGCGGCTATCGCGCCATTGTGGATGGCGAGCGGCTGGATCTGAATACGGTGACGGCCGTGATCGAGGTAAAGGTCACGCCGGTACGTGAAGATGGATTCAACAAAATCGCCACACGGATAAGCCGCTTCCCTGAAGTGCAATCGGTCTATCTGACCTCGGGTTCGTTTGACCTGCTGCTGTTTGTCGAGGGGCATGACCTTCGCGAAGTGGCCAATTTCGTCAGCGCACGCCTTTCCACGATTGACGGAGTACTTTCCACCGCCACCCATTTCATGCTGAAAATTTACAAGGAACACGGAGTTCTGATGGAGAATCACGATGAATACGAACGCCTCAAAGTCAGTCCGTAGCAAAATTGCACGCAAGGTGCTCGACCTGCCGCGTTCGGGAATCCGCGATTTTTTTGAAATCGTCAGCACGCGGAAGGACATCATCAGCCTGGGTATCGGCGAGCCGGACTTCAACACGCCCTGGCACATACGCGAGGCCTCCATCTTCGCCATCGAGCGTGGCGCCACGTGCTACACGTCCAACCTCGGCCTGCTGAAACTTCGCCGGGGCCTGGCGGACTACGCGCAGAAAACGTTCAACCTGCATTACCTCGCCGATAAGGAGATACTCGTCACCGTGGGCGTGAGTGAAGCACTGGATATTGCCATGCGGGCCCTGCTTGAGCCGGGCGATGAAGTCCTCTATCACGAACCATGTTTTGTTTCTTACGCGCCGGAGATCACCCTGGCGGGCGGGGTGGCCGTACCCGTCACCACCCGCATGGAAGATCAATTCCGCCTGACCCGCTCCGCACTGGAAGCAAAGGTCACCCCTAAAACCAAGCTGCTGCTGCTCAATTTTCCCAACAACCCGACCGGCGCGGTGCTGGACGAAGCCGCCGCGCGCGACATTGCCGCCTTTGCCATCGAACACGATTTGATTGTGATCAGCGACGAAATCTACGCCGAACTGACCTATGACTCCGCTCATTTTTCCATCGCTTCCGTTCCCGGCATGAAGGAACGCACCGTTTTCATGCACGGCTTTTCCAAGACCTGGGCCATGACCGGACTGCGTCTGGGCTACGTGTGCGCACCGCCGGAATTGATCGAAGCCATGATGAAGATTCACCAGTACCTGGTGATGTGCGCGTCGACCCCCAGCCAGGAAGCCGGCGTCGAGGCCCTGCTGAACGGTGCATTGGATGTGCATAAAATGCGCGAAAGTTATAAAACGCGCCGTAATTTTATTCACACCTCCTTTGAAGAAATGGGCGTTCCCTGCATACGTCCATTGGGCGCTTTTTATGCCTTTCCGGGCATCGCACAATTCGGGCTGACCTCGCATGAGTTTGCCACGCGCCTGCTGGATGAAGAATCCGTGGCGGCCGTACCCGGTACGGCATTCGGCCTCAGCGGCGAAGGCTTCCTGCGCTGTTCCTACGCCACCTCCATGGAGCAGATTGAAGAGGCCATGAGTCGCTTCGAACGGTTCATAAAACGCTTGAAATAAGGCGTTATACCGCTTGACAAGCGCCTGCACCCCTTCTGTAAACCGCAAACGAATTGTTAGCAACTTTTCAGGCTTTGAAAAAATTACAAACAGGCTGATTGCACTCGCAAGCCGTTTTATTACAACATGTTACACCGCGGATGCCGGCCGCTTTTTACGCATTTTTTACGACTTGCCAACAGTTGCCAACAGGGTCTGTTAATAAATTTCAAGCGACACAGTCCCAATCAACCAACAGAGGGTGGGCGTCCCCGCGAGCCATCCCACATGGTTCTTGTTCCATACCATGCTCAAGCACGATTTATTCGCGCTCCTTCCTTCACGCCGGAAGGAATATCCCCTATGATTACTGCCTTGTTAACGATTGAGCAAAAAGAGGCTCAACGAATACGGTATGGAGGTTGTTATGTCAGTCTATTTGCGCACCATGATTCATCTTTCGCTGTTGCTTCCGGCCTTCATTCTATCCGTCCCCCAGGTCCGGGCGGAAACGACCACGGTGCAAATACTGATCACCACCGACACGCACGGACGCTTCATGCCCTACGATTATTCCCGGAATGAACCAAACGACGCCGGAAGCCTGGCCCAGTCCGCCTCTTTGATTTACCTTCTTCGGGCACAGTACCTGCACAATACCATCGTAGTGGACGATGGCGATTTTGCGCAGGGCAATTTTCAAGACCTGTTTGTGAACGAGGCCAATCCGATGGTGGCGGCAATGAACGAAATCGGCTACGACGTGGTCACCCTCGGCAACCATGAATTTAACTACGGCATTCCTGCTCTGAACAGCCTGGTGAAGCAATTTCAGCAGCCGGATCGAGTGCTTTGCGGCAACGTCTTCGCTCCTGAGGGCGAACGCCTCTTTCCGCTTTCCACCGTGGTGACCACCTCGCAGGGGGTGACGGTAGGATTTATCGGCACGGTTTCCCCCAACATCACCCGCTGGGACGCGGCACACCTGGACGGCTACCGTGTCACCAACCCGGTCGAGGAAACCCGCGAGGCCGCCCAAACGCTACGTCCCCGCGTGGACCTCCTGATCGCCCTGACACACATGGACCTCTATCCTGAATACGAAACGCCCGGCTCCGGCGCGCTCGAACTCGCGGAGGCCTGCCCGGAACTGGATGCCATCATTGGCGGCCACGCCCACAAAGACCTGCCCGGTGATTATTATTTCGAGGGCACCAACTACACCGGCGACGCCATCACGGAACAAATCCGCCGCGAAGGCCTGCTCTTCATCGAGTCGCGCAAATGGGCCGATGCCATCGGACGTATCCTCTTCACCCTGACCCGCGATAAGGCCGGGAGCTGGCATATTGCCGACCGCGCCCGCGACATCCAATCCACCAATCTACTCATAAAGACCGAAGAACGCACCATCCAGCCCGATGCCGACCTGCTTGACATACTGCAACCCTTCCACCAGCGTGCCGTTGAGCGGGCCGAACGCGTCATTGGCTCCCTCGAGGGCGGCCCGCTGGTTCCGCCCAATGAAATTAACGGACTCTACACCGCCCGCATCCAGCCCACCGCATTGATCACCCTGATCAACGATGTTCAGATGCACGCCGGAAAACGCCTGCTCCCGAATCGAACCGTGGACGCCTCCTTCTCCCCCGCCTTCGTCGATCAGGCCAACCTGCAGCCAGGTCCCATTCGCTTTGCCGACGTCGCGCTCATTTATCCCTACGACAACGCCCTCTACCTGCTGGAACTGACCGGCACCCAGCTCCGACGTTTTCTCGAATGGAACGCCGCCTATTTCAACATCTGGCAACCCGGCGACCTCACCCTCTCCTTCAATCCCGAGCGCTGGGGATACAGCTACAACATGCCCGCCGGCATTCACTATGGCATCGACGTAGCCCAACCCCTCGGCTCCCGCATTCAGAAACTCACCCGAGCCGACGGCTCACCCATCACGGACAACGAAACACTCGTCGTCGCTGTCAACAATCACCTTGCCAACACCCTCCTCCTCTCACACGGCCCGATCTTTTCCGAAGGCGAATCACTCCCCCTCCTCCTCGCTCGAAGCGACGAAAACGAGGCCATGAACGCCCTCTCCATTCGCGAACTGATCGTGGATTACATCGAAAACACATGCGAAGGCAACCTGGAGGCC
>JAQVYB010000045.1:8944-24689 GCA_028708815.1 Kiritimatiellia bacterium
CACCGGCGCCGACTGGGATCCCGCGCAACGGGCCGTTGCCATCGAACAAATCAACGCCGGACAACTATCCACGAAGGCGCCTGACGCACCCGTACCTTTCACGCAGCCCATAACCGTCGCTCAACTCAAGGCCGCCGGACTTCTTGCGGCCCCCACTCCAATCCCGCCCACCCCAACACCAAAACCAAGAAAAAAACCCACCCCAAAACCCACGCCCGAGCCCGTGGCCGCGCCGAGCGAACAAACAGTGAAGTGAAACGGCAAAAAGCCAACGGGCCGATCGAGACTGCCGAACCGTTATGAACGGAGAAACGAAGAACCGATATTGCGTGCGGGTACTCGGGTGCAAGGTGAACCAGTACGAGGCCTGCCAGATCGAACATCTGCTCGACCGCCTGGGTCTCGTTCCGGCAACGGCAGGTGAAACGGCAGACGTGGCCATCCTGCACGGATGCGCGGTCACTAATCTGGCGGCGCGCAAATCGCGTCAGGCCCTGCGCAAACTGTCTGCGGACCATCCGAGCGCACGGCTGATCATGTCGGGCTGCGGTAGCGCCATCAGCGGGTTTGACCCAACGGCGGAAAAGTGCCTCGTGGCGCCTTCGGGTGAACATTGGCTTCCTGATCTCGAAGCCTGTGTGAATGACGCCCTCAGGCATGCTCCCTCGCACGTAACGGACGGTCCGATCGGTCTGGAACACTTCTCCGGACATAAACGGGCCTTCCTGAAGATTCAGGACGGCTGCTCCATTGGATGCACGTATTGTATCGTGCCGACGCTCCGAGGCGGCTCACGCGATAAACCGCTCGATGAAATCCTGCGCGAGGCGGAACGTCTGACTGCGAATGGCTATGCCGAACTGGTAATCACCGGCGTTTCAGTAGGGCTCTACGGGATGGGTGGCGGCCCCGCCCTGTCGGACGTACTGCGTGGACTCCTGCGCATTCCGGGCATCCAACGCCTGCGCATGTCGAGCCTGCATCCGCAGGAGGTGAGCGATGAGCTGCTGGCCGTCTGGTCCTCCACAAAGCGGATGATGCCTCACGTGCACCTGCCACTGCAATCCGGCTCCACGCGCCTCCTCGAAGCCATGCGCCGAGGCTATACGGCGGAATCTTTTTTGGAAACCATCCGGCGTTTTCGCGATGCTCTGGATCGGCCCGCCTTCACCACGGACGTCATCACCGGATTCCCGGGAGAAACGGAAGAGGATTTTGAAGCCACGCGCGACGTTATCGAAAAAACCGGATTCTCGGGGCTGCATGTCTTTCCCTATTCCAACCGTCCAGGCACCCCCGCAAGCCGTATGAAAAACCAGGTGCCTGCACCACTTGCGCGTAGGCGCGCAGAACAGTTGCAGCACCTTGGCAAACGACTCGCCAGAAGTTATTTTGAATCGCTCATCGGCATGCGGGAAGAGGTTCTTGTGGAACAGGCCGTCGACGGTCTTTGCACCGGGCACGGCGAGCGGTATTTTCCCATCACCTTTCCCGGACCGGAAAATCTGCTGTGCGAGATCGCACCCGTCCATCTCATCGAAATGCAGGGGGAAGGAATGACCGGCGAATCCATCGGCAAAGATCACAAGACCGATTTTTAACGACAAAACACGCGATATTCCATGGGGAAACGGGGAAAACACGAGTCGACATAGAAAAACCCGGCAGCTTTCGCTGCCGGGTTTTTGACGGGGACCCGATAAGGTTTTATTTCTTAATGAACTCGCGCACGGAATCGAGCTGATTGGCACTGCCAAGCACAATGTTTTTGTGGGCGATGTATTTGGCATATTCAGCCATGAAGACTTTTCCGAAGGGCCGCAGGTCAAACACTTCCGGCTGATCGCGGAAACCTTCGCGATGCACGCGGCACCACACGAGACGTCCATCGGTATCAATGTTGATTTTGGTCACACCGAGTTTCGCGGCGGGGAGAAATTGTTTCTCATCCACCCCCTTGGCACCACCCAGCTTGCCACCGGCAGCGTTGATGCGCTCGACTTCTTCCTGCGGTACCGAGCTGGAACCATGCATGACAAGCGGGAAGCCCGGCAGGCGCTTCTGAATATCTTCGAGCACGTCAAAGTGCAGTCCCTGAGTGCCGGAGAATTTGAAGGCGCCGTGGGAGGTGCCGATGGCGCAGGCAAGACTGTCACAGCCGGAGCGCTCGACAAATTCTTTAGCCTGGCTTGGATCGGTCAGCTTGGCGTCCGCTTCATCCACTTTGACGTGTTCTTCCACGCCGCCAAGTTGCCCCAGTTCGGCCTCGACCACGATGTCTTTCGCGTGCGCGGCATCGGCCACACGCTTGGTGATGGCGATGTTTTCATCGAAGGAGGCGTGGGAAGCGTCAATCATAACCGAGCTGTAGAAACCGCTGTTGATACAGTCGTAACAGGCCTCTTCATCGCCATGGTCCAAATGAACAGCAAAGAGAGCGTCGGGAAAAATTTCATCGGCGGCACGGATCATGGCTTCGAGGAGACGTTTGTCGGTGTAGGAGCGTGCCCCCTTGGAAAGCTGGATGATGAAGGGGGCCTTGCTGTCCATATTGCCGCGGAAAAGGCCCATGATCTGCTCGGCGTTGTTGATGTTGTATGCGCCGATGGCATATTTCCCATAGGCATGTTCAAATAATTTCTTGGTTGATACGATCATTTTTTGCGTCTCCTTCTGATAGGGGTTTAAAAATCAGCAGTGTCTTTTTATAGGTGTTTGGGATTCGAGTCAACTTCATTTCCGGCGTGTCAGACGTCTTCGGGCGTGTTTTTCAGGGCGGTGCGTATGCGGAAGACCATCTCACGCAACGTGACATATTCCGCCGGGCTCAGCTCGGACATCCGCTGAAGAAGGGGCTCGGCCAGTTGAAGGGCGGATTCGTTTTGGCCTTGTTTTTCATAAAGCTCGGAAAGGTGCAGCAACAGTACCGGGTTGTCAGGCTGGCTGCTCAGGGCCCGGCGTAACTGCTGCTCGCTTTCCGCGAGGCGGTTTTGTTTCATCAGAATGTAGCCATAGGTATCCATGGTATTGGGGTTCTCGGGATCGAGGCGCAGGGCTTCTTCGGCATAGGCGAGAGTTTCCGCCTGATCGGCACGTCCTTTCCCGGCGAGAAGCCAGGCCAGATCGTTGAGCACAAGCGGAGACCGTTTGACGGCAAGACTGGTGCGATACGAATTCTCGGCGAGAGCCTCTTCGCCCCGACTGGCCTGAATGGTGCCGATCACATAATTGGCCAGCGCATTCTCGGTATTGAGTTCAAGAATCACCCGGCATTCTTCCTCGGCCTCATCGCGCAAGCGCATGTTGACAAGCAGTTGAAGGTACTGCTCGTGCAGGCGGATTTCGCCGGGGCGCAACCGAATGGCGCGGACGAGATTAAGTTTGGCCTGTGTGTAATTGCCGGAGCGCAGATTCAACTGAGCCAGGGCCAGGGCCAGCATTGGATTATCCTGCACCGCGTTTTCGAGGACGCCCTCGGCCTCGCGCGTGGTGCTTTCATCCTCATTCTCACCGGCCAGAAGGGCCAGCGTGGCCCAAAGCCTGACATTGCCGGGATTCTTCTTTAACAGGCCCTTGAGAAGGTCGCGCGTTTCCGCATAGTCATCCGAGTAGGCGGACATCACAGCCACAATCGCTTCTTCCAGCCCATCCGCTTCGGGCACGTCCAGTTGTCGAAGGCGGTCCAGATAAAGTCGAGCGCCTTCGGCATCCTGCCGCGCCAGGGCGAGGTGGGCCAACCCCGCCAAAGCGCGCGTATTGGCGGGATCCTCGTCCAACAGACTCTTATACAGTTTTTCCCCTTCTTCGGGTTCGCTCGCATTGACATAGAGGTGCGCCAACAGGGTTTTCATGGCCGGGGTTTCGCCACTGAGATCAATGGCCCGCTGAACCTCACGTATTGCGGCAGAGGGCTTCCCCGAGATCGCCCAGGCATAGCCCTGCGCCATGTAGAAGCCGGGATTGCGGATGTAGCCATAGCGCGAAGACAACTGCCAGAAGGAAAAGCGCTGCTTGCGGGCGGCCACCCTTTCATCCAATTGCTTCTGCAGTTCCCCTGCTGCGACATCATCGTGCGGGCGAAGCAGAGAAATGCGGTTCATCAGTGCGCAAATGTTCTGCTCATCCAGGCGGAGCGATGCCTGATAAAGCGCATCCGCGTCATCGGCGAGTTCATGATCCTCGAGCACGACACCCAGGTTGTTGCAGACCTGGGAAAGAAGCGTTTGAACCGCATTATACCACGCCAATCCCAGATTGGACTCCGGGAGGGCGGCGGTCCAGTTCGTGGCGAGATTCAAACAATAGGCGGCAGAGCCTTTCAACGTATCCCCATCCATGGGGGACTCCTCATTCATTCCGGCGTAAAGCACGGGGTTAGGCACCGGCGTATAGCCCAGGCGCGACCACAGATCGGGCGGCTGAAGGATATGCACCCGTCTCCCGAACTCAGTATCCCGCCTGCTCCATTCCTGCATAAACGGTTGCCATCCGATACCGGCCAGATTTTGAAGGCGCGGATCATCAAACAGGGAGCCCACATAACGACGGTAGCTTTTGCTGATGCAGTACGGGAGATTGATCAGGTGGATGGTCTTTCCGCTTTTATGCGCCGCGAGGATGATGGTGTGGTCCAGCAACCCATTCGCGATCACATACGAGCCATCAGGCAGCGGCTCAGCCATGCCGCACCCCAACTCATAAATCTGATTGGAGGCCGCCGGCTGAACGATGGCGTAATTGCGCGCAGCCGTCACGCCGAGAAACGAAATCAGCGCCGCACCCGCCACAACCACCATGGCACGGCGGGGAACCGAAAGCCCGGGCGCATCCGGGCGCCCGGAGGTCAGCGCAAAAAAAACCGTGCCGACCAATCGAGCGACCCACGATGAAAAGAAAAGATAAGGGAGCACCAGGAGCGGATAAACCCCCGAGAAAACCCACGGCGCCGGCGGCAGATTCAGAAGCACCACCACCGCCATCAGGCCGAACACCAGAAAAAGAAACCACGAGGGCGCCTGAAAACGGCTTTTCCGCCGCTGAGTGAGCGGGAGAAAGAGCAGCGTGATCCACGGAACGATCAGCATGGTGAACGCCAGCAGCCAACCCGCCGAAACCATGCCCGCCTTCAGCTCCAGATACTGCTCACGCCAAAGATACCAAAGCACCTGATGCAGCCCTTCAAACTCGCGCCAGCCATAGGCGGGCGAACGCATGTAGGCAAACGACTCCCACAAATACAGCGAAAGCCCGGCCAGCCCGCAAAGCGCAAGCAGTAACAGCATTTTCATTCGAAGCATATCCGCACGCCAGAGCAGCAGCAGAAAAAGAATTCCCACCACCGGAAGCAGTACCGCAAACGATCCATACTCGACAATCCCCACGCCCCACAGCAGCGAAATGAGCGCAGCCAACCATCTGGACGAGTGGCGCGAAAAGGCCAGCAGCAGACGGAACAGTATCAGTATCCCGGCCACACCCATGCTCAACGGCATCGCACGCGTACCCGCCAACCACGCGGGCAGAGTCAGCGTGAAAATCACCGAGGCAAGCATGCCCGTGAAAAGCGAAAGTCCCTGCTCATGGCGATTGCAGCGGTACTTTTCCGGCAGCGTATCCCAGCGCCACGCCTGCATCAGCGAACAAAGCAGTCCCGAAGCAACACCCATGCAAAGGGCATTGAACAGATGCGCCGCAGGCGCCAACCCGACCGGCAGTGCGTCCAGAGAGCGCAGAACGAACCCCCACACCGGATGCTGCATCGGAGGAAACGGCGCCAGGCCCAAGTGTTCGACCACCGTCTTACACGAAAGCATAGGGTCAAACCCCCGGCAGGAGGTGACAAAATACCAAACCGTCGTGAAAAGTCCCGCGGCAAGGCTGACCAGCGACGACCCGCTTTTTGATGGAAAGTGTTTTTTCATGCACGCAAACTACACGAACTTTTCAGGAAGCACAAGTCACGTCCCGCCCCTGCAAAGCCGTATGTTCCTCCCCGGAGGCCACGCACACATCCAGCCCCTTAAGCAACCCATCTTTCAGGTCATAAATCCACCCATGCACAGCCAACGCCTGCCCACGACTCCAGGCATCCTGTACGATCGTGGTATTCCCCACATTGATCACCTGCTCCATCACGTTCAATTCACAAAGACGGCGCAAGCACGCGCCTTCCGAAGCCTCCGCTTCCAAGAGGGCCCGATGCTTTTGATAAATATCCCGAATGTGACGCAGCCAGTTATCCACCAGGCCGTGTGCGTGCCCCTCCAATGCCGCCCTGACTCCTCCACAACCATAATGTCCACACACAATGACATGCTCAATGCCGAGTACATCCACGGCATACTGCAGCACGGAAAGACAATTCATGTCCGTGTGAATGACCAGGTTCGCAATATTCCGGTGCACAAAGAGTTCGCCGGGGGGTAGGCCGACGATCTCGTTGGCGGGGACCCGACTGTCGGAACATCCGATCCACAGATAATTCGGCTTCTGCTGATTGACCAATTGCCGAAAAAATTCCGGATCGCCCTGCCGCATTTTTTCGGACCATCGACGGTTATTTTCGAATAACGGATGCAATATTCTCATGGCATGTACCTTTCTGGCGGATCAAGCCGGGGTGCCGCGGCATTCGGAATCCATGGCACAGGAAATTCCCGCACCGATTGTCGGCGCCGTTATTTCGGCGGGCTGGCAGAATACCACACGGATCCGGGGTAGCGGATTTCACGCGTACTGACGGCAATGCGTATATCCTGTTCCAACGTGGTGCCGATCGGCCCCAGGCGGGCCAGATTTTCCTGCACACAGGGCAATGCGGGTGATTCAATCAGAATCAAACAATCGGCCGCATCATAAGTGTCCGAGGCACTCGACACGATACGCCTGATCTTATCCGGCAGCATATCCATGGCTTTTTGCTTCATGGGTTTATCCGTTTGAATCTGATCCACGAGCGTTTCCAGCAGCACTTGATTCGTGAAGACCGCCTGCACGTCCTCTTCCAGCGCACGCCCCTCGTTCACTTTTTCCCGTTCCGATGCCAACCAGACGCCCAGCGCATTGATAACGTCCGGCTTCTGATCATCCGACAGGGTATCCAGCGCAACCAGAACGTATTCCACATCTTCCGCCCCCCCCACCTTGTTGACCGCTGTTTCCAGCAGTCTTTCAGTATAGACCGTCAGCTGCCTTCCGCCCAATTCAAGAAGATCGTTCAGCAATTGCGCATCTTTTATCGTCACTTCGTCGTTAAGTTCCCGGTAGGCGGTTTTCCCGGAAACCAGTGCGGGCTTATCATGCTTGCTGTCATACTCCCGCAAATCGGCGGCCATCAGAATGATTTTGCTCTGGGTGCGTTCCTCTCTCCGGTTTGTTTTGGCTGTTTTCCGGGCCGCATCCCATTCATCCAGATCCAACTCGACCACGGCCTGATGCTGCCACAACGGTTCCACGTCGGGCGCAGCCTCCTCTTCCGCTCCGCGGCACGGCAGTGAAATCATCCCCATCATAACCAGAACAAATAGACCTTTTATTTTCACGGTATCCTCCACGTTTTCATGTGGCAGGTTTGCCCATGCCACACCGGTAGATTAACCGTTCCCCGCTCCCCAGGCAAATCCTGATTCAACCAACATGCAGGGCACGCTCACGCTCGACAACGTGTAAACGAATCCCGGCACCGCCGTTCAGCCTCGGTATTATCGGATAAACGTGGGCATCCGGCAGGCTGTCGGGCTATGGCCCGCCATCCGGTTAATCGCCAATTCCAAACGGGTAGTCCTCCGGCTTTTTCGCATAGCAGAAGCCCATGGTATCGCCCTTGACCGCATCATAATCCACGCCCAAATTCGCCAAAGCAATTTTTTCAGCGATCACGGGCATGGTTTTGATGCGTATGCCGAGGGCGTCCTCCACGGCATTGGCAATCATGGGGGCGGCTGGAATCATCGTATGTTCTCCCACACCGCGTGCCCCGAACGGGCCGTCCGGTTGGGGTGTTTCCAGGATGATCGGGATGGTTTCCAGCGGCACATCCAGGGCCGTCGGAATTTTATAGTCCGTGAAATTGGGATTCAGCAGCTTGCCGTTGGCATCGTAACGGATGTCCTCATACATGACCGTGGCCAACCCCTGCAACAGGCCTCCCACAATCTGCCCGTCAACCAAAACGGGGTTGATCGCCTGCCCCACATCCACGGCCAGAACCGTACGCAACACCTCCATCTTACCGGTCTTGCGGTCCACCTCGAGGATGATGCCTGCGGCGCCTACGGTATAGTGCACATTGGGATGCCCGCCCTGACTCGTCTCCGGGTCACCGGTGGCGGAGGTGAACTCGGGCATGAAAATGCCGCTGCCGATAATCGGGCCTCCCCGGAAGGTCCCATCTTTCGTCTGAATTCCGTTGATCACAAAGTCACACAACGGGAGCGCGAAGTCCGGCTGCGTTCGACATTTGGCCTGCCCATTCTCCAGATAAATGGACTCCTCCGGGAACCCCAGCGCACGATGCACCGTGGTAATGATTTTTCCCCGCGCATCCAATGCGGCATTTTTCACGGCGTTGCCGCAACTCCAGGTCACATGCGAGCCGACCGTCTGCCATTCATAGGCATTGCGGTCGGTATCGGGTGTCTCCACGCGGATTTGATCCACGGGCACCGTCAACACTTCCGACGCAATCTGCGCCATGACCGTCATATATCCCTGCCCGATTTCCATGCCCGAGACCATCACGTTCAAACTGCCGTCTTCATTGAATTTGACAAAAGCGGCGGAGCTGGCGTTGGGCGGCATTGCAGGCGCTTTCCAAAACAGGGAGATGTCCTTTCCGATCACGCGGTCCGGATGCTCCGAGGTTTCTTTTCTTCCCCAGTGAATAGCCTTCGCGCACCGATTGATCGCCTCCTGCATATTGCCGGGATTCATCTTCGCGCCATACGCCAGCGTATCGCCTTCGGCAATCGCATTTTTTCGGCGGAACTCCACCGGGTCCATGCCGATTTGTTTAGCGATGCGCGTGACGTGCGATTCGAGGCCGAAGTGAAACTCGGAATAGCCAAAGCCCCGATAGGCGCCTGTGGGGGAAAGATTCGTATAGACGCACACGGAATCAATCTTCACATTCGGTATGCGGTAAGGCCCCGTGGCCGAGAGCCCCGCCGCATTCACCACATTGGCGCCGTATTCCGCGTAGGCACCGGCATCCCAATGCAGGGTGTGTTCGAGCGCCGTGATCGTTCCATCCTTTTTCACCCCCATTTTCACATGCGCTATCACGCCCTGACGTTGTGACGTGTTGTAAAATTCCTGCGCCCTCGACCAACGGATTTTCAGCGGGTGCCCCTTCACGGCCATGGCCAGCACCGCCCCGAATATTTCCATGGAAACACCCGCCTTGCCACCGAAGCCCCCTCCCACATATGGCGTGATCACACGGATGTCCTTGTGCGAAAGCCCCATCGGCGAAAGCGCCTCGGCGATGATGTTGCGCTGCGTGTAGGGTGATTGAGACGAAGCCCACAGCGTAAGCCGACCCGCCGCGTCGTAATAGCCCGCAATCACATGCGGCTCAATGGCGCAGTGCGCATAACGCGGCACAGTATACGTATCCTCGAGAATGACATCCGCTTCCGCAAATCCTTTTTCCACGTCACCCCGCCGCGTCTTGCGCCAGTGCGCAATATTCGTTTTCGGACGCGGAAAAAACCAGGGGCAGTGCTCGTAGTTCTCGAGATCCGGATGGACCAGGGCGGCGTCCGGCTTCAGTGCCTCCGACAAATCCAACACCGCTGTCAGCGGCTCATAAGTCACCTTCACCAGTTTCGCGGCCCGTTTGGCCGTCCCAACATCCCGCGCAATCACCGCCGCCACCTGCTCGCCCACAAACCGAACCCGGTCGCGCGCAAAGATGTACCGGTCTTTCATGTAGAGACCAAACGTGTGCGGAAAATCCTTGGCCGTGACGGTTTTCACCACTCCGGGCAACTTTTCCGCCTCCGAGGTATCGATCTCTTTGATGAGCGCGTGAGCGTATGGACTTTCGACAATCTCGGCATACAGCAGACCCGGACCGAAATCCAGATCGTCCACATACTTCGCCGCGCCGGTGATTTTATCCAGTCCGTCAATCCGGCTGGGCGATGTTCCGACTACATTGAAATCATCCATGACAACCTCCAAAACCCGGGATGCTGATTACTTTTTTGTCAACTCCAGTACGGCATCAATAATGGGCTGATAGCCCGTGCAACGGCACAGATTCCCCGCTATCGCTTCCTGAATCTCCTCTTTCGATGGATGCGGATTTTTCTCCAACAGCTCGGTAACCGTCAGCACCATGCCGGGCGCACAGAAACCGCACTGGAAAGAATTGTGATTAAGGAAGGCCTGCTGCAACGGCGTCAGTCCATTGCGCGAGAGGCCCTCGACGGTCGTGATTTCCTGCCCGTCCACCTCGACCGCCAGAATGAGACAGCTCCGCACACTCTTGCCTTCAAGCAGAATCGTACAGGAACCGCAGTCTCCCCGTTCGCATCCGGCTTTGGGGCTCTTCACGCCCACCTTGTCGCGCAGAACATCCAGCAGCAATTCATTGGCCTCCACATCCAGGGTGCAGGGCTCGCCATTCAAACGGAATGTAATCGTGTGTTTTTTCATACGCTTCTCCCTTCCGCTAAATCAGCGTGGTTCCATAGTCCGGCCCGTTTCCATTCATGCGTTCCGCCGCTGCCGGAAGACCGCGTTCCAACATGACGCCCACCATGTGCAAGCGATACTCCAGGCTCGCGCGCACATCCGTGATCGGCGTAATGAGATCCGACAGCATGGCCTGCGCCTGAGCAATCAGCGCCGCATCGGGCGTCCGACCCTTCAGGAGCGCTTCCATCGCCGGCGCACGCAGCGGCACAGGCGCAACCGATCCAAAGGCGATGCGTGTTTCACCATTCTCCAGCATCAGGATGGCCGTACTGGCCTGCGCCAGATCCTCGCCTTTATAGCGTCCGAGCTTGAGCCAGCATCCGCCGTGGCGCCCTTCCGGTTTTTTGAGTGTAATGCCCGTCAGCACCTCATCCGGTTGCAGGGCTGTTTTACGCGGTCCGAGAAACCACTCGAGTGCGGAAAGGTCGCGCGTTCCGGTTGGTCCGGCCACATGCAGCGTCGCTTCATACACCAGCAGCACCGGCCCTGAATCGTTACAGGGAACGGCCGAGCAGATGTTGCCCGCCATGGTCGCCCGATTCCGTACGCCGTTCGACGCAACGCGCCCCGCCATTTCAAACACCAGCGGAAAGTCGCTGCGCACGGCGTCGGATTCGAGCAATTGATTGAAGGTGACCCCTGCACCAATCTGCAGAACGCCGTCGGCGCAATGCAGGACTTTAAGCTCATCGAGCGCCTTGAGATCAATCAAGACATCCGGTGCGATCAGATCTTCCCGTATCCATCCGATCAGATCCGTTCCCCCGGCGAGCACGCGTGCTCGTCCGCCGCAGCGGGCGAGTGCGTCCAGCACGCCGCTCAGGGTATCCGGGCGTTCATAGTCAAACCGGTGCGCAATGGTCATGAATCACCTCCATCATTTCGGGGGCAGCAGCGCCACAATACGGCACATCGATGATTCCATCTCAATACCGCGCAGCGGGAAACAACCGATCCACACGCGCTGGTTGCTGAGTTTCTCGATGTCGCCGCCAATATTTTCCGCATGAACCAGTTTTTTCGGGAAGAGCTTCAGGTGCATCACCTGGTAGTAGATGTCCGGGGGAAAGAGTTCATCCCAACTTTTTCCGAACTTCTTCTGCACGTTGGCTTCGGCCTCCTGAAACCGTTTGGGATGCCAGTCGCGAATGATCGTATTCATCGGATGATCGGCACTGCCGCAGTCCACGCCGATCCATTTCAGTTTCATCTTCAGCGCCCATTTGTGAAACTCGGGGTCGGGCCCGGGATGCTTCACAAAGTAGCGTACCTCATCCGATCCCTTCTGATCCCAGGCATATTTATGGTAACCCGTATTGATGATGAGGATGTCGCCCTTTTTCACCTCCACGCGCTTGGTAATCATTTCGGGCGAATAGAGATCATAGTCCCCGACCTCATCCGAAATATCCGCAATCACGCCGGGGCCAATCCATTCGCCGATCGGCACATGCCCGATCGAGCGTCCGCTGGCGTGAAAATGAATTTCGCCATCCATGTGCGTACCGACATGGTTGCTGGTGGTAATGATCTGCCCATTGGCGCCCTGACCCTGATGCGCGCCCGCGATGCGCTTAAAATACTGAATGCCAAGCGGCATGTAACTGGGCCACGGCGGCGTGTGAATACTCAGCGGCTGCGTCAGATCGTATACCCGCACCTGGTCCATGAACTTCAGGAATTCTTCATTCTTCATTCTCGTCCTCCTTTATGTATTAGCGAAACCTTCATACGCTTTGCGGAACGGTTCAAGCGATGCGCTCAGCACCCCCGCCCCCACCTGCCCGATACCGGGCAGACGATGCGCCACCCCCGTATCGATGAAGGGTAGAATATTCTTCTCGATCACCTTGATCACATCAATCCCCGTAGGCGTCCCCCGGAAATTCAGATAGGGCACCTGATAGACGTTGTTCTCCGTCACCGTGATTTCATACATCTGTTTCGTGTAGCGAATCGCATCCGACGCATTGCCGCCCACGAACTGCACAATCGCGGGAGAGGCGGCGATGGCGAACCCACCGAGTCCGTTCGTCTCCGTGATCGAGCTGTCGCCGATGTCGGGATTGGCATCCTCTTTTGTGAAGCCGGGGAAAAAGAGGGCATCGGGGACATCGGCGGGGCCGGTGAACCATTGATCGCCCGTACCGGCAAGCTGCACGCCGAAATCCGTCCCGTTGCGCGCCATCACCACCACCACACTGCTGTCCGGAATGTTGCGAGCGGCATCGAGCGTCACCTTGCAGGCCGGCATGGACAGATTCAGGAAGAAGTGATCATTGTTCTGAATGAACTCCAGCGTTTTTGCCGCCGATTCAGTATCCGGCGCCGTGCGCACAATAGCCGGAGCCAGGGTGCGGTAAAGCAGCGAGGTGCCCGCCCGGTTTCGGTTGTGCACCTCATCGCCCATGTGCAGCGCCTGCGCAATCAGATTCTTCAAATTGATCGGCCCGGTTTTTTTCAGCGCCTTTTTCAGCACGGGGAACAGGACGGTTTCCATCCATTTCAGACGCTCGACCACCTCGTCGCTGAACGCGCCATAGCGCAGCACCTTGCCGAGGCCTTCATTCATCGTGCAGAACGCCTGATTGCCGTAGGTCTCGTTGCGCAGCATGAAGACCGGCATCGAGGGAGAAACCACGCCCGCCATCGGCCCCACGGTTCCATGCTCGTGACACGGAGAAAAACAGACCTTTCCCGAAGCCGCCAGCGCCTCCGCCTCCTCCGGGTCCACGGCCTTGCCTTCATAAATCAGCGCACCTATAATCGCACCGCGCATCGGCCCGCACATCCGCTCCCAGGTGATCGGCGGCCCCGCATGCAGAATCGTATTTTCAGTCATGCCCGGCACCACATCGCGTGCGACACCCATATCCACCAACAGCGGCACGCCTTGCAGAATTATTTCCATTGCCTTCGCATTGGCCGCCTCAATCGCCACGCGGCGCTCTTTCAGGCGGGCCGTCGCCTCCGGGCTCACCAGGATGGGCGGCTTCCACTCCACCTGCACCGCCGGCGTATGCACCGAATCGAGCCCCTCCTTGAAGGAGACCAGCCCAATGTTAATCACGTTCAGTTCCTGTTTAAACAAATCGCCAATGGCCATGTTACGCTCCCAATTCCCGAATGATGTTTCCTGCCAGTTTGCACGCCGCCGCGTTGGACGGCAACACCACGGCGCCCAACGCCTTCAGCGCCGCCGACACACGGCTTCTGTTCTGCGGATCCTGGTCCGTTCCTGTCACCGAACAGATCACCCGCGTTTTCCCCACCGCCTCGCGAAGGACCGCATCGAGTTCCTCCATCGGATTCATGTTCGAGCCGTATCCCAGCACCACGTCCAGCAGGATCACGGCGGTCTCCGGATCATTCGCCTCTTCGCGTATGCGCTGATTACGCAACGAAAAATCAATCATCGGATGCGGACGCCCGACCGTGAATTCATCCTCGCCCAGATCGATTACCGTATTGGCCTCGCTTTGCAGCACATCCTTCATTTTCACCGCGCTGCCGGCGGGCGCATTGGAATACAACGGCGAGATCGACTCCTTCCACAGAATCTGCGCTTCGGAACAAAACGTGCCGCCGCTGAAAAGACCGCGCACATACCGCTGTCCCGGACGGCACTTCGCCGCTTCGGTCTTCGCAAGCGTCTCCAATTCCGCATCACGCGCGCGGAGACGTTCCGCAACCGTTTCGGTCGGCTCACCGCGCTCGCTCGCCACGGCGAGCAGCGCTGCCGCCTCCAGCGATTCGACCCCTGTATCCGCGCCCAAAAAGAACGAAATGACCGGTTTGGAAAGGCTGGCCGCCAGCTTCTGAATTTCGGCCACCACCGATTCATGCGGCGGCTTGGAGACCAGGAGAATGACCTTGGTTTCGTCATCCTCGGCCAGGGCACGCAGCGCATCCAGAAACATGATGCCGCCGATCGCCTTTTTCACATCGCGGCCACCCGTACCGATCGCCTGCGAAATGCCTGCGCCTTCATTGGAAATCAGGCAGGTCACCTCCTGCAGGCCGGTACCCGAAGCGGCCACCACCCCGATCCCGCCGCGCCGCACCACATTGGCAAACGCCAGCGGCACGCCATTGATAATCGCCGTACCACAGTCCGGCCCCATCACCAGCAGACCCTTTTCATGCGCCACCTGCTTGAGCCGCAATTCATCCTCGATCGACACATTATCCGAAAAGAGCATCACATGCCGCCCGAGTTCGAGCGCCTTCAGCGCCTCGTGCGCCGCATAGCGGCCCGCCACTGAAATCAGCACCATATTCGCATCGGGCAACAGATTCACCGCACCCTCGAGGCTCCACGGCGTCACCGCGGTATCGCCCGAGTCACCCTTCTTCAGCGAAGCCGTGAGCAATTCATCCGCCTCGGCGAGCATAGCCGTGGCGGTTTCCTCATTTTCCGCCTTCACGGAAATCAGCAAATCGCTGTCCGTGGTACCCTCAAACAGCTCCTGCCAGAGCCCCGACCGCTCGAGAATGCCCGCGTTTTCCCGGGTCCCCATCACCACGGCCGCATCCACCACGCCGGGCAACCCCGCAAGCGCCTTGCCCACATTCATGAGCGCCACCGAATCGTAGTACGCTCCCTTTTTAATCTTACCGGATATACACACTATGCACCTCTTTCCTTCGTTACGTCAAAATCCTCCATAAGCGTCATGCACAGGCCTGTCAGCCAATCCGACCCGGAAGTGGCGCCGGCCTGCATCACCTGATCTGCGCAGCGCGTGACTTCCGCGTTCCCGTCCCGCACCATAGCCTTCGCCAGACGCAGATGCGCTTCGCACAGTGCCCCTTCGGCGGCGCATTCAATCAGACTATCCGCAATCAGATTGTCGCTGCGGGCGGCTTCACGGATACGCGGAACATCCGGATCGGGCGGTTCGGCGAGCATTTGATAAACCGACGAAATCACCAGTGTCAGAAGCATCATCGGGAAGCCGTAGCAGGTGAAACGCCGGAACGTCAGCGGATAGTTGTTTTTCCGTGCCACCTGGGCGATTACCACATTGGCCGATGCGCC
>JAQVYB010000046.1 GCA_028708815.1 Kiritimatiellia bacterium
GTTCATAGTTGTCGCGGAAGGAGCGGTGCGAACCAAGGTAGCCCGGCATGAGAAAATCCATGATGGACCAGAGGTCGGCCACGCTGTTTTCAATAGGGGTGCCGGTCAGGACCAGTCGGTGGTCGCCGCGCAGTTGTTTGGCGGCGACGGCATTTTGGGTGCTGTGATTTTTGATGTGCTGCGCTTCATCAAGCAGGATGATGGAGAACTCGATTTCGCGGTACTGATCAATATCGCGTCGGATGAGGGCGTAGGAGGTGACGACGAGGTCGGCGGCTTTGGCGTCCTCCCAGTATTTATGCCTCTCGGCGCCGCTCATGAGCAGGACTCGGAGGTTTGGGGTAAAGCGGGCGGATTCTTCGGCCCAGTTTTCGACGAGGCTGGTGGGGCAGACGATGAGCGCAGGTTTGGGGTGTTCCCGGTTGGCCTGTTGATGGTGTTGAATCCAGATGAGGGCCTGGAGGGTTTTCCCGAGGCCCATTTCGTCGGCGAGAATGCCGCAGAATCCGTTTCGTGCGAGGAAGTGGAGCCAGTAGACTCCGTCTTTCTGGTAAGGGCGGAGGATGGTTTCGAGAGCGGGGGCGATGGGGATGGGAGAGACGGTGTCTTTCCGATTGTGAACGCGCGAGGCCTGAAGCCAGGCGGGGGAGGCTTCCACATCCACGCCGTCAAGCGAGTCGAGAGAGGATTGGACGTAGGCGGCATAGATGTTGCCCATGCGGAAGGTGCCCGGTTGAGAGCCCTCGCCGCTGGAGCAGTCGCGGAATACGTCGCGTGCGGTCTGAATGGCGCCGGCGTCCAGCAGAATGGTTTTCCCGTTGCGCTGGATGAAGGATTCATTTTTCAGAAGGGCGCGTTGGATGTCGGCCTCGGAGAGGCTTTCGCCCTGTGCGCCTTCGTATTGGAAGCCCACCTCGAACCATTTGGAGCCCTCCGGCTGTCGGACATTCACCACGGGCAGGGCTAAGTCGAGTTCCTCCATGAACGGAGCGATGCGCCCTTCGAGTTCGATTTTCCAACCGAGTCGGCGCAGGGGGGGGATGCCGCCACCGAGAAAATTGAGCACCTGATCGCAGCCGACGATGGGATCAAGTTGGTCGCCGCGCGCGCCGATGAGGCCGGTCTGCGCGAGGAGGGCCAGGGCACGATTTTCTCCGGGAAGATTGCGCACAAGATAGCGCATCAGATCGTCGGGATCGGGCAGGGCGAAGTGGCCGGTGGTTTCGGGTTTGGCGGCGACAAGTTCGAGGTTGTCATAGACGGCATAGAGCGTGGCGGCGAGGGAAGCAGGGCTTCCGCGGATGAGCAGTTTGAAGCGCGGTACCGCTGGATCAATGGTGAAGAGATCTTCGGTGATGTCGGAAATGACCTGAATATGCTGTGCAATGAGGGGGAGTTCGTTTTTGATGAAGTGCGGGATCGATTTGCGTTCGACGTAGACCGGTTGGGAATAGATGCCGTGCAGCGGAGGGGGGAGAATGTTGGCGAGGGGCCAGAAGTGACCGGCATCATAGATCCAGCCGCCCCGGTTGGAAACAATATAGGTGGGGAAGGCGTGTGGACTCATGAAAGGCAGTTCCGTGTGGATCATCAGGATGAGTTCGCCGTTTTCCCGGTCGAGGTCCATATGAAGGACAGAGTTCATGGCGACGGCATTCACGGTGGCTGGGTCTTTTGTGCCTTCGATAAGGAGAGGCTTTCCCCGGTGCAGCTCGAGGATGTTCAGAAAGTCCTGTATGGGCAGCTCGATCTGTGCGCGAGCGGGGCCTCCGCAGATATCCTCCAGCACGAAGAGCAGGTTTTCATCCTGCGCGGAAAGGGCGAAGGGGCGGTCGCTTTTGGCCTCGTCCACCGGTGTGAGTGAATGATCACAAGCCAGATCGCAGCGCACGGGGGCGCGGCCTGTGGCGACGGATTCGCGCCAGTCTTCGGCGAGGGTCAGACGCAGTTCGGCGGGTCGCGCGCCGGGGGTGCCTGCGGCGACGCGATCCAGGTAGGATGCCTGTTCCGCTGCCAGCCGTTCCGCGCGTCGCAGTTCCTCGAGGGCCTTTCGTTCGCGGTCGGGATCGGTATTGCGTCGGATCAGCTCCATGGAAACGGCGATCACGTGTGGGCAGATAATGCCTCGGTCGCGGTTGTCGCGGCAGGGGCAGAGATTATCGACCGAGCCATCGGGGAGGAGTTCAAAACGGCAGTGCAGTCCGCGCGGACCATGGTCCAGGATGCCTTCCACCACGGGATGCTCATAACGGACGTAGGAGACGCGGTTTTCTTCAAAGATATTTTTGCCGTATTGATAGACCCGGGCGCCTGCCCAGTCCATCAGCATTTTCTGTGTGATCGGTATCTTCATGCGGCACGCGGCGGCCCGGCGTCAGGTCGTATGAATTTTATGAGCGAGCCAGGCCAGATTTTCCGCGAAGCGGGTAATGACTTTGGCGGATTCGGTATCCTGTTCCACGTCGCCTTTGGCGGCTCCGAACCCGATGTTCCAGTAGGTGGAGCCGGGCACAATCATGTCGTTTAGGAGAAACCAGTACATGAGTTGAGCGAGGGTGAAGTTTTGTCCGGCGCGTCGGGCGACGGTGAGGGCCCCGCCCAGTTTTCGGGAAAAGGCGGAGATGGGACGCCCCACATAGCCCGCGCGGTCGAGCAGCGCCATCAACTCCGGCGTGGCCGATCCGAAATAAACCGGTGAGCCGACCACGATAATGTCGGCGGTCAGCATTTTCTGAAAGATAGGAAGAAAATCATCATCCTGCATGACGCATCGTTTTTCCTGTTGGTTTTCGCGGCACCATCCGCAGCCGGTGCAGCCTTTGATGCGCTTCCCGGAGAGGGATAGGATTTCGGTGCCGATGTCGTGCGCTTCGAGTTCTTTGGCGCATCCTTGCAGCATGATTTCGGTGTTTCCGCCTTTACGTTGACTTCCTGAGATGAGTAGGGCCTTCATGATAATTCTCCTTGAATAAATGTGGTCCATGATAAAACAAAAGACCGAGATAATTCAACAAGCATTCCGGAAGTTTCCACTGATTGGAAAAAACGCACAGTATTTTTCCAATGGGGCGCATTCTAGATTCAAATGCAACAGAGATAGGCATCGTTTAGCGAGCCTGGAAAAAATTCGCCGAAGGGTTAGACATGAGCCTGACGGAAACAACGTAAGCATCTGGAAAATGACCCCGTCTCTTGTACGTGGTTCTTGCCTAGCAGCCTGTCGGTCTTTCGGTGCTGCAATAATCTATCTGTCACTTTGAGTCTTTCAAGGTGCGAACGATCTTCAAGGAGACAGGCTGCTGGTTAACAACAGCGGATACGCTGTTGTGGCTTGGCACGAACGAGTTCAGTCGATCGTGTAAACGCATAGCTTTTTAACAAAGGATTTGAGGAGGTCTCGCGGCAGTTCAGGGGGAATGGGACCTTGTTGCCCTGAGCTACAACATGAAACGACTGTTCAACCTGAAATTCGCAGGAATTTGACAACTCTCACCCGCACATGCGGCGTGCATCCGTTTTTGGTGTGTCTTTTGTTTAACGCGTCCTGCGCAAACTATTGTTTGCATTAAGCAATCCGTCATGATGTCCCGGATAGTATCGAAATCACTACTGTTGAGCAGCGTGGTCGGGTATAAGAGTACCTGAAGTCCGACGGATTGCCAGGCTTCGCAATCCAACGCCTCAACATTTCTCTTCATTTTTCAGGCAGGGCCAACCATTCCGTAAGCCGAAAGGGCCATCATGAAAAGGACTCCGATGGATGCCGCTCAAAAAAAATGAAGAAAAAATTTGACGCCACGGGGTAATGTGGCGGATAAGCGCTTTCAGCGTGAGTGATCCCGGTGGAGTACTAGTGATGGTTTTCAAAAAAAATAGAAAAGTAAATAGTCCTTCCTTCCTTCCTTTTGTTTCTCGTTGTTGTCGCGCTGATTTCCCTCCTTATTTGTAAAAAAGACCCTGCCGACGCGGAGGTGGTCGGCGTGGAGATGGAGGGGCGAGTTTCCCCTCGACCGCCTACCCATGAAAATGCTGCTCCAGAGGTGCAGGACGAATCGGCAACCCTCGCGCCGGTTTCGAAAAAGGAGAACATCCGGGTGGATTACCGGGTTTTGCCCACCGAGTTGGTTCCCGATCGACTGATCCCGCTTTTTAATCCCGCCCTGCCGTATGCGCAGCGTATGGTTTGTCTGGAGCAGGTTCGCTTACAGAGCCTGGATGCGAACGAAGCCCATGCATTACTGCAATTCCTTCATTATTCAGCCGCACAAACGGGAATGACCGAAGAGTATACCCACGCCCTGAAAAATGAAGTGGCGAACGCATTGAAGCAATCCCCGATCGAGATGGATGAGTTAGGCAGCCACCTGATGTCCATGGCGCAGGATGAAGCCGAAACCGACGTCTGGCGCGACTATTGTATTCAGCATTTGGGCAGTATCCTGCCGGCATTGAGTGAGCACAGGCGCGAAGTTGCTGTCCCAATGCTCTGGCAGGAAACACGGGAAACGGCGGGATGCAGGGCCGGAACAGCTTTTCTGGCACTGTACTACAATGCGCAACGCGGATTGGTGGACACGCCGACCTTGAAAGAGGCGGTCTATGCAGCGGCATCAAACCCCAACATTAAACCCTCCGTTCGAGTCACCGCCCTGCAGGTTTGCGCCCTGCTGAACGATACGCGGGCCGTGACCATCGCCCGTTCCCTTCTTAATACCGATGGCGATGCCCACTTGAAAATGTCGGCCCTGGCGGTCCTTGGATCGCAGGGCGCTCCAACCGATATACCCATCCTGAATCACTATGCGCAAAACAGCGATATTCGTTTGCGCACCTCTGCCCAGGCGGCGCTGGAAGGCTTTTTATAGTACCTTAAAAATTCACTCCCTGCAAAAAAGAGAAAAATTTCATGGAAATCAGGAACTCTGAAAGAAAGCCGGGAAATGGGTCGGAGGTTTGCTCTGACCGGAATGAACAGCACAGACCAAGCGTCCGTGCCATCGGGGATCATGTTGATTGCACTCGTCTTACCCAAATCGCACCGGCGATTTTCACTAAAGCGGGCAGAAAACAAACGATAGCTCAATCGTTGATGCGGGAAGAATCCATGGGCGTTGATTGGTTTGCGGGGCACCCGCTTTAGAAGGAATGAGTCATCGAATCAGAAGAATGAGAGTTAATCCACAAACCGAGGGAGGAAAAATCATGAAGAAAACAGCATTGATAGCGGTGATCCTGGTGCTGGGTGCGGCGAGTTCTTTTGCCAATCTGTTGCAGAACGGCGGCTTTGAAACAGCCGGAGCGAGTGAAACAGAGGCTTTGTACTGGCGCTGGGCCAATCCGGATCTGAATGGCTCCACGTGGGGTACGGCCTCCCGCGAATCCTGGCGGGCCTATGCCGGAACCTGGGAGGCGACCATTCGTGGAACGTGGGCCGGGGATGTTGCCGGTGGTTGGTGGCAGCAGGCTTCCGGCGAGGCCGGTGTGACCTATACCGCTTCGGCCTGGTTCTGGGCCGATGCGAACTGGACCGCCGGGCAGCAGGGCATGAAGCTGGAGTTTTATGATGCGGTTTCCTCTGTGCCGCTGACCGTGGTTACGAATCTCATTTCCGGCATTACGGAAAATTGGGAGCAGAAAACCATTCAGGCCGTCGCGCCGGAAAACACGGCCTGGGTGCGGGTCGTGGTGTATGCCGATAATGTGGGCGGAAACGGCGCCTTGCAGTTTGATGAAGTTTCGGTCGTTGCGGAGCCCGGTACGGTCATTGTGATTTCCGGCGTGTCGTGGGGTCTGCTGCTGGTTGCATCACTGTTTGCCATCTCCCGGCGCGGGAACACACACGCCGCGTAAACCGTCGATGACAGCGCGTTTGTAAATCGTGGAACAGCCACCTAACCGGGGAGTAGATTGTATGAAAACAGGACGAAGGGAAAAGCGATTCAGTGCGGTTCGGGCCGGACTGACGGCCGGGTCATTGCTCACGGCGATGACAACGGGCATACTGGCGGGAGCCGTGTCGGAGCCGGCGGGTATTGTCCGGATTTCCGTGGAGAGCAATGCCGCCGTGATGGCCTCCATGCCCTTCGTGCCGTTCGACGGAACGCTTGCCGGTGTTTTTGCCGATCAGCTCACGGGAGATGCGAACGAAAATGCCGCGGACCGCGTACTGATGTGGAACGCCTCCGCACAGGAATACGATGTCGCTTATAAAGCAGAGGACGATCAATGGGTGCTGTCGGGAACCACAAGTGCCGTTCCGGCCTTGTTTGAAATCACACTGGGTGATGGTTTCTTTGTCGAAAACCGGCACGGCCCGCAAACCATCATCATTCCCGGCAGGTTGTTGACACAGTCGCTGTCGGGAAAGATCATGCAGCCGGGATTCAATCTGATCGGACTTCCGCAGATCGGTTCACAGGATTTGAATGCCGCAGAACTGCTGGAATCCGGCGCACATGGAGGAGCCTCCGCCGAAATCTCGGACCTGCTGACTCAGGCCGACGGAACCACCAACTGGTTGATGGAATCCGCCGGTCATCCGCTGGATGGAAACTGGGTGACGGGTACAGGGACGATCTCCACGGCGATACTCCATGCGGGCGAAGGATTCTGGTATCATCGATGGGCCACCAATGAACTGGAATGGACGATGGACAACAGTCTGTTGGCGTTGAATGTCTCCACCGGTCAGCCGGTCATTACCGGCATTGTCGTCACAAACGGAAGCGTCCAGATCGTTGTAAACGGGTCGGATCACGATCAGATCGAACTGTTTCGTCAGGATGTCTCCCATGGTGCAAACCCGCAGGTCACGGCTGGCTGGGTTGTGGCAGGCGAGAATCTGAGCGGTGGCGGGGAAGTGCGCTGGAACGACACCCTTCTGACCAATGTGCGGATTCGGTTGTATGTGGCCGCCGAACAGACGGACTCCGATGGCGACCAACTCACGGATGCCCGCGAAACACTGCTCTACGGGACCGATGACAACAATGCGGATAGCGACCATGATGGGGCGGAGGATGGATACGAGGTGCTGACTTCTCTGACGCAACCCCTCGATCCGGATTCGGATAGCGATGGCATGTCCGACGGTTCCGAAATCTATTATTCGTTCAATCCGCTTTCCAGCAATGGCTATGCCGTACTGCCCTGGAGCGAAGCCTTTGAAGGCCTGTCCGAAGGCGCGCTGAATGGTCAAAACAACTGGCAGGCCGATACGGCGCTTGTCCAGACCAATCACACTGCCTTCGGAGAAAAAGGACTCGAGTTGCCCGTCTCGGTATCCACCGACGAAGCGCTGCAAACCTTCGGCGCCTTTGGACACACCAATGTCTGGATCGACATGTATCTGATCCCGCAGCCGGGCGCCTTGCCGAACGGAGAGGAAATCTCTACTCGAGCCGCCGCCCTGATTGCCGCCGATCAGGCAGGCCGTATGGCCGCATACGACGGCGTTACTCAGGCTTGGATAACGCCGACAAACGTTCCCGCCGCCACCGGTCAGTGGCTTCGCGTGACCATGGGATTGGATTACGCCCTGAAAACATGGCGTCTCAACATCAATGAAGTGCTCGCCGCAAAAAATATTGGATTCAAGGACAACGCGACCCCGGAATTGACCCATGCCCGCTGGAAGAATTCCACATTGGGCAGAGCCTGGCTCGATCAGGTCAGCGTCGTGCATGAAGAGCCGGAACATCTGGATGACGATGGCGACAGCCTGCCCAATGTCTGGGAAAAAGCACAGGGACTCGACGCCGAAAATTCCGCCGATGCCTCCGTGGATACCGATGCGGACGGACTGAGCAATGTCCAGGAATATACCGCCGGAACTCAGCCGTCTCAGGCCGATACCGATGGTGATGGAATGATCGACGGCACGGAAATCCAATGGTCGGAAAATCCGGCCCTCAGCAATAAGTATCAGCAACTTCCCTGGATCGTCGGATTTGAAGCAGAAGAAGGATACAGCAATGGCAACATCCATGCGCAAAACGATTGGATGGTGGAGCAGGGCGTTGCAGAAATAACAAGCGCGTCGTCCGCGACCGGAACAAACAGTCTCGTTCTGAAAAATACTGAAGCTGAAACCGCCTCGGTGGAACATTGGTGCGTCAGTGCCACCGGTGCCGTCGTGTGGACGGAGATGAAACTGCGACTGGTTCCCGCTCCCTTGCCGACCGCCACGGATACAACCGGATGCAGCGCCCTTTTCATGCTCGAAAGTTCCGGTCACTTCGCCGTCTACGATTGCGCAAGCCAACGCTGGGTGATCATCTCCAATACCCCGACCGTGAAGTATCAGGACTGGCAGCATCTCACCGTGCGCGCCGATTACCAGAACGCCACCTGGTCCCTCTATTGGAACAATGAACCCATCCTGAGTGATATGGGCTTTGCTGATTCCGGTCTTCGGCAAATGGTCCGTCTTGCGCTCAAAGGGGGAAGCTCCCTCGGGGATGCCCTCGACGACCTGAATATCGATTCACAGAAACCCGTTACGATTGATGAAGATGCCGACGGGCTGCCCGACGCTACGGAAGATGCCAATGGAAATGAAATCGTCGATGCCGGGGAAACAGATGCGAGGAATCCCGATACCGATGGCGATGGCATGGTGGATGGCACGGAGCCGATTTTCGGATTTGATTCCATCATCAGCAATGTATTCAGCCGCCTCCCTTGGAGCACCGGCTTTGAAAGCGCCGAAGGCTTCACCTCCGGCCCCTTGAGTGGGCAAAACGGATGGCAGGCCGATTCCTCCGTGCTGGTGGAAACCACGGATGCCCATCAGGGCGGACAATCCATGGCCTTTCAGGCCGACCCCGAAGGTGCCGAAGCCATCAACTATTTCGGGACCTATCCGGAAAAAATCGTTTGGTTTGATTCCTACGCCAAACTGCAAAAAGGAACATTGCCCGATCCGGCCACCCTTGCCGGCAATGCCTCGGGCTTGGTCGCCGTCAATCCCGATGGCCTCCTCTGCGCGTGGAACAGTGCCGAATCGAAGTGGATGGAATCGCCGCTTCAATTCGAGATCGACCCCGCCGACTGGACCCGCATCACCTTCCGACTGGATTACCACCACAAAACCTGCAGCGCCTACATCAACAGCGTCCGCGTCTTCAAAGATATTCCTTTCGCGGACCCAGCCATGCGACACCTCGCCCGCGTCGCCATGATCCAGCCGCCTTCTTCACCCCTCACCGGCAGCAGCCAATGGGACGCCCTTGCCGCCACCACCCAGGAACCATCCCTCCTCGATAACGATGGCGACGGCCTTCCCAACGCCTGGGAAATCCTCCACGCCCTCAACCCCGAAGACCCCACCGACGCCCTATCCGACGCCGATGCCGACGGCCTCACCGCCCTCGAAGAATACCACGCCGGAACCAACCCCAATAACCCCGACACCGACGGCGATGGAGTGGGGGACTATGAAGAAGTCGTCCTCGCGCTGAGCAATCCGTCCGTCGCCGATTTCGGCGAAAGTGTCGTGCTTGACACGATCAATGGCTCGGAAGCCACCAACCGGCTTGGAAACTGGACCGTAGAGGGTTCATCCATTTATGCCCGTGAACGCAGCGGGTATCTGGAATACGCACTGACCATTGCCAATACAGGCTCTTATGTGCTTGAGGTGGAAGGCACACAGCATAATCCGCTCACAGCACAAAAGTGGTTTGAACTGAATCTTTCCATTGATGGTTTTGCATGTGGAAGAAATTGGTTGGCAGCGCCTTATGGAACCAATGGAACCGTATGGTTCTTTCTGCCTCTTCTTGAAGGGGGAGAACATGCATTGCGCCTGCAATGGAAAAATATTGATAGAAATACCTTCCTGCAAGTCAATGCCCTCCGCCTGCTTGATGTCAGCGGCCCCGACAGCAATACCAACGGAATCCCTGACTGGCTCGATGCCCGGCGCGTAAATGTCATGTCGGTTGCCGATCTCCCCGAATCATCCATCATCTCCCCGGTCTGTCTGGAAGGGAGCGCTCATTTTCCCGATATGCTGCACATTGAATCCACCTATATTCCGGAAGGTCTTACCAGCGGGGTCGTCAGCACACGGAGCGGTGTTGGCATTGATTGGTACGCCAATGTGGAACTGTCACCGACCGAGGTCACAGAAATCAGCATCGGCGAGCCGAACCAACCCGATACAACGGTAAACACAGTCTCTTGGGTTCCCCTGAATCTATTGAATGTGGAAACCAATCGCTTCCTGATTCGTTTGAACGATGCTCTGATGCCCGTGGCGCACCCGGAAGGCACAAACGATGGCGTCTCCAGTTTGGAAGTCGTTGGTGTCACCAATTGGACGCTGAATGCGGGCGAAGCCTATCCCGTTCGATTCACCAACGAGGGAATCTTCACCGTTACCGGTACCTACAGCAACGGGGCCGCCATCGCTTCGGGTGTAGTGACCGTGGAAGTGGTCAACGCCTTCTTCAATGGCAATCCGTATTGTGTCGCAGGCGATGAACGAACCTGGGAATGCCCGAATCTGCCAGAAACGGCGCAAATCGCCTGGGATGACCATCTCGACGTAGCCATACTCGACAAGACCACCACTGGTATGACCTTCTCCCTCACCTCGTGGATAGATGAGACCATGCACTTCGTGGCTCGTCTCGGGAAGGATGGTCCCGTGCTGGACAATGCCGAAGTAACCACCGTCTACGGCGACAACGGATCCTACTGGAAAGTCATCCATACCTTTGCCGACGGAAGCCGCATGGTCGAAGTCAAACTCAGCCTCGGCAACATCCCCGCCGACCTCGATGTGCGACTCAACATCTTTGTCGGCGGCGTCACCTTTGATGATGGCACCATCTCCCGACAACTCACCGCCGCAGACTTCGATGAAAACGGCATCTATACCTATCACATGATCCAGTCCGCCGAGTCGAAAACATCGGTCTGCCATACCACGGAATTTTATCAGAACGGAATAAGCATCACGGAGTAAACAGAATGAACAGTAGAATAATCACTTGGAAAATAATAACTCTTGGCTTCTTGGCTGTATTGTTTGTGGCTTCTCCTGATGTATGGGGAGCAAGCAAGGGGTCAAAGACGACCATAAACAATGCTCCGGCATGCATTACATCAAAAACGTGCGGGTGCCCTGATTCGGGCGGGGCGGGCAATGGGTGCGTTTGGATAAGTATATTCATGGGACAAGAGGCCCCCGATTCGTTCATTCCCAACGGTAAGTTCATGATTCGCTCCGAAATGCCTTCGGAATTGCTGTCTACACCGCAGAGTCTGGAAATGACGCTGGGATGGGCTATGTATTCTGTTTCCGCCGACCTTAACGGAAGTAGTGCACCGGCAAGGGTTTTGCTGGTCAACGAAACGGGTGTTCCGGCAGAATTTATTTTCGAGACAGGTGAGTCCATCGCATACACCCGCTCGCAAGAATGGAAAATTGGCGAAGCCATATTGATCATGACCGATGCGGAAGGATGGGCCACCACAAATGACCCGGCCTTTTACAACCTCTATCCCGGCAATGGGGAATGCTTCAGTTTTGTAGCAGACAAAGATTCGCCAGACTACATGAGTCTCTATAAATACGAGAATGCGCAGGGAAAAAAAGTCTTCGGAGCAAATACAGGTTGGCACGTCATTCGCACTGCTGGTGGCATTCTGAAGCAAGTGCGGGGGCCGTCCTTGTTCGCTGACATCGTTACCATAAGCGACATCAAGTACGAACTTCGGCTATACACACTGGACAGTATTTCCTCGTATGACGCAGCCAATAGGCGCTACGATATTCTGAGCGGAAAAACACCGATCGAAGTCTGGTCTTTCGAAAATCCTGAACAGGGGAACATCAATCATTTTCGTGCGTCAAAAACCATCGGTGAAAGCACGCAGAATTTCGATTATATCTATGTGGAAGCCGTCGAGGATTGGACGCTGATCAAGGGCGGCGGGTTGCAGATCATCAAGAAGGAAAGCATGCGCAACGATGATCACACCGAGCGCTTTGAGTCCTACATCGTCACGGACAGCGAAGACCAAATGGCTGAGAAATCAGTGGTTCACTACAAAGAATTCGCATGGGGAGAGAGCTGGTATCGGAAAATTGTCGGGTTCGATGACGTTGAACTGATTGATGCCTATGCATACTACGAAAATCCGGCGGATCTCGGACGTTATTCCTTGATGAAATTGCAGTCGTTTGCCAGCGGCGACTGGGAACTCTACGATTATTTTGCTAATGGATATGATGCGTCGGAATCATCTCCCTGGATGGATTCCGCGCCGACCGATTCCATGGTGAAGGCCAGTATTTCCGATTATACCCCCCATGATTCCACCGACACCCCGGGGCTGAATGATCGCCGTCCCCGCACGGTGACGGAAAAAATCGGCGATATCGTTACGGCCATCACCTATTTCTCCTATCCTGTCGGTGACAATCGCGAAACATTCGAAATTGAGGAAAAAGCCTCCGTGCAGAACGCAAGCTATGGAGATGCAAGCAACCTCCGAACCGTCAAAACGTATTATGGCACGAATGTGCAGAATTACCTGACCGGTCGCCTGAAGTCCGTCCAATATCCGGATGGACGCCTCGACACACACATCTACGAATACGGGTTCTACACCACCAATGCTAATCCCGCGCTGTCCGCGTTTACACCCGACACCGAAGGCTCTGCCTGGTGCGTGTCCATCACGCATTCCACCGTGGAATCACCCGGCGGTATCCCGGGGAAAAGCACGAAAGAAGTCACGGTCTATGATGCAGTGAACAATAAGGCCCTCGAAGAAGTCTATGTCTGCACCGAAGCGGGCTTTGAACGTATCCAATGGACGGTCAAGTCCTTCGATGTCTTTGGTCATACCGTGGCCGAGGCGAAATCGGATGGTACTCTTCAATCGGCCACCTGGGGCACCGGTTGCTGTGGCATGGACAACAAAACAGAAGCCGACGGCTCGGAATTCGTCTATTCCTACGATGCCCTCGGTCGTGCTATCGCAGAAGTGAAAATCGCCACCACCGGCACCACTTCGCGGATAGTCGCCAGAGAATACAATGCCGATGGTAAAGTGCTCCGGCAGGAAATCACCGGCGGCTCGCTTTCCTTATCGGCCCAATCTGTTTACGACGGCGCTGGGCGCATCGCCGAACAGATCAATGAGCAGGGCATATCCACCCGATATGCCTACGAAGAGGGGGGAAGAATCCGCGCCACCATCAACGCGGACCGCACAAACACCGTCGAACGCTATCGCGACGGACGCACCAAATCCGTCAGCAACAACGGTGTGCTGGATCAGTCTTACATCTACGGCGTGAACACCGATGGGACCACCTGGACCATGACCTATCAAGGCCCCGAGGGAACCAACTCCCCCGCCTGGACCAAAACCACCAGCGACATGATCGGACGCATCATTAAAACCGAAAAGACCGGCTTCTCCGGCAGCATAGTCGAAACCTGCTACGTCTACAACACGCTCGGCCAAATGTCTTCCGTGCAAAACATCAGCGGCGACCAGACCAACACCGTCCTCTACACCTATAACGAACTCGGCGAACGCATTCTCACCGTGCAGGATGTGAACGGCAATGGCGAAGTGGACTTCGCCGGATCGGATCGGATCAGCGAAACACGCAACCTCTTCTACGAAAACATCGCGGGAGATTGGTATGCCGTCAACCTCAGCATCTCCTACCCCGAAAACAGCGCCACCCCCGTTACCAATCAAATCACCCGCAACCGACTCACCGGACTCGGCACCACAACACCCCATGGCATACTCGTCCGCGAAGCCATCCAGCAAGACCGTCTCGGCAATCAAACCATCGCGCAAACCCACCTGGACCGTGCCAACAAAGTAAGGGGATCCCTCGTGGATACCCCCGACTCCACGCAGAACATCACCGAAACCGTCGTCAATGGTCTCCTCTCCCAAGCCGTCTCCGCGCAGTCCGTCACCAACACCTTCGCCTACGATGCCCTCGAACGCCGTGTCGCCACCGAACAGCACAGCGGAACCAATCGCCTTGTCGGCATATACACCCATTACAACACCATCGGACAGGTGGACTACACCCAGGACGCCGCAGGCAACCGCACCACCTACACCTACGACGATTACGGACGCCGCATTGCCGTCACCGATGCCCTGAGCAACACCACTCATACTGCCTATGATGCCTTCGGGCGCATGATCGCTCAATGGGGAGCCACCTATCCCGTCGCTTATGAATACGACGACTCCGGCAGAATGACCGCCATGCTCACCACCCGCGATTCCTCCCTCGTAATCACCAACGATTCATCGTTCATCATTCATCATTCATCATTCGATAGAACCTCCTGGTTCTATGATCCCTCCACCGGCCTGCTCACCAACAAAGTCTATGCCGATGGACAAGGAACCGCCTACACCTACACCCCCGAAGGCAAGCTCGCCTCCCGCACCTGGGCGCGTGGCGTCGTCACGGAATACACGTACGATACTCTCGGACAGCTCACGAATATCAACTATTCCGACACCACCCCTGATGTCACTTACACCTACAACCGCATGGGCCAACAACTCACCATCACCGATGCCCTCGGAACCCGGACCAATGAATACAATGCCCTCGGACAGCTCACCGCCGAAATGCTACCCGATGGCACATCCCTCGCCCGAAGCAATGACTCCTTCGGCCGCCCCTCCGGCATCGCTCTGGATTCCGACTACACCCTCACCTACGGATACGATGAATACGGACGTTTTTCTTCCGTTTCCTCCTCCGTGCTCTCCGTGTCCTCCGTGGTAAACTATTCTCATCTCCCCAATTCCTCCCTCCTCGAAAGTAAAACCATTTCATCCGATGGAAATTCCGTGTTGGATATTGGATATTCCTACGACCCCAACCGTGACCTCATCATCCAAATACAAAACACCGCCGGAACCAACCTCATCTCCCAATTCGACTACCTCAACGACGCCGTTGGACGCCGCACCTCGCGGAGCGATCAATTATTAGCCGCATTATCCGCTGTTCAAACCAATCTCTTCGACTACAATCTCCGCAGCGAACTGATTGAGGCGGCTATGGGCACCAACGACTACCAATACGAATATGATCCGATAGGAAACAGGCGTGTAGCCGTCAGCAGTCAGAATGCAGAAGTCAGCACGAATCTGTATGTCGCCAACGAACTCAACCAATACCTTGCAATCACCTCTAGTCTACAGTCTACGGTCTATAGTCTCTCTCATGATCCCGACGGAAATCTCACCAACGCCAATGGCTGGACCTTCACCTGGGACGCCGAAAACCGCCTCCTCACAGCCTCCAACGGCACGACCGTCGTCCACAACACCTACGACTACATGTCACGCCGCATCAGGAAAGAAACCCTGGAGGGCGAGACTCTGACGAGCCGAACCTTCATCTATGACGGATGGAATCTACTTTCAGAAGTCAGTAGCCAGAATTCAGAAGTCAGCACTAATTACTATGTTTGGGGATTGGACCTCTCCGGCACCCTCCAAGGCGCTGGCGGAGTGGGAGGCCTCCTCTTCATGCTGTCTTCTGACTCCCGACTTCTGACTCCTGCTTTCGACGCCAACGGCAACATCACCGACTACCTCGACACCAACGGCACCCTCGTCGCCCACTACCAATACGACCCCTATGGAAACATCACCCACGCTCAAGGCGCAATGGCCGACTCCATGCCCTACCGCTTCTCCACCAAATACCTCGATACCGAAACCGACCTGTATTATTACGGCTACAGATTCTACTCCCCAGAAATGGGACGGTGGGTGTCAAGTGATCCGATCGGAGATCCAGCATTTATTCCATTCCTTTTGGAACTCGAAATCGCAGGTGACTTTCCAGAGGATGAGTTACAAAATCTTAGTTGTTTTTCAAAAAATACCCCAGTGAATAGCTGGGACTTGTTAGGGCTTGCCTGTACCACGACGCGACAAAAGATTTACGATTTCACGATTCCGACAAGAAGTCGAAAAGAATACAAGTACGGGAATTGGACTTTGGTTGATGCACAAGATCACGGATATAATGACTTGATAGGCTATATTTATGTTTGTGTTTGGGAGAGAGATAGAACAATCAAGAAATATCGTCAATACAAGCGATTCTATGCGTATCTTGTGATTACCATTTGTGTTTGTCCAAATTCAGTTCATACAAGTGTCGATGACGGAACAGCAGAATCGGAAAAGCTTGTTTCAACGGAAAAAGACAAGCAGTACAGGAAGCTGCAATTCAACGCACCTATTCCCTTAGATCCTAGGAGTTTTTGCTCTTCTGAGGGTCCGCCGAAGTAGTATGAGCAAAAAAGGAAATTTAGAATGCATCCTAAAATAACGTATTTTCAGGCTACTGTGGTTTTACTTGCCCTGACGCTACTTGTTGCATGTCATGGAGCAGATCATGAATTAACCCTGCAAGATGCTCTTGAACAGGGGAGATGCCGGGAGCTTATCAGACTTTATGAGTCAAAGCTCTCCTCTGATCCTGACTATCTCCCATACCAGCTAAACCTGTCTGTAATGTACGCTCTTTCCTCTCGCTTGGACGCTGATCTTGATGTTGCAGAACGCGATCGACGTAGTGCTGAGGCAATTAGGCTTGCGAAAGATGCTTTTAATACTCAGCAAGCGGAGAATCAGCCTGATCTGGAGGCACTTCTTTATTCGGGGAGTACATTAGCTCAAGTTTATGCAGTATTAGGTGCAACAAATATGATGAGGGAGGTCTTTGCTGAGTTGAGTAGCAAAATGTCCTGGAATAACGAAGCATTGGAGCGAATTGCTCATGGCAAGAATCTGCTAGAGAATCGTCTCGCCCATGGCTACCCTCTAGATGTTGCTAATCCATTTGGGGACTCAGCGGGGGACTCAGGGTCAGGCATTAAGAAATGACAAAGAGTGACGGTCGTTTCTGTGTATCAGTACATTCGTCCGATACAGCCCGAACTCGCTACGCTCGTTCAGGAGCGACACCGTAACGCACCTGGCACGCATTCTGGATGGATGATATTCAGTGGTTCACCACCAATCTCACCACACAGGCAGCAGTGCCATAACGTGAGAGGCCATGCTTCGTGGAATTTGCGGTTTTATTCCGCGCCTGTGAGATATTGCATGGAAGAACGCATTGGCGGTTGAATGCGGGCGACGGGTCCCTATAATGCCGGGCTATGCATACGTTTGATATTGAACAGGATTTAAACAAGGAACAGCAGGCGGCGGTGCTGGCGCCGGATGGGCCGGTGCTGGTGATTGCGGCGGCAGGCACGGGTAAGACGCGTACGCTGACCTACCGGGTGGCCCATTTGGTGACGCAGGGGATTCCCGCGCACCGAATCCTCCTGCTGACATTCACCAATCGGGCCGCCAACGAGATGCTGGAGCGAGCGCGAGTGCTGGTGGGTTCGGGTGTGAGTAATTTGTGGGGCGGTACGTTTCACCACATGGGCCACCGCCTGCTCCGACGGCACGCTAAGTTGTTGGGATACGGGCCCGATTATGTGATTCTGGACCAGGACGACAGTCAGCGAATGGTAAAGAATTGCGTGGATGAACTGAAGTTGAAGTCGAAAGATTTTCCGAAAGCGTCGGTGTTGCAGAGTCTGTTCAGTCTGGCGGTGAACAAGTCGCTTTCGCTGGAGGAGTTGGCGAAGGGACGTTTCAGTGATCATCAGGTGGATTTGGCGGATGTTTTCAGCGTGCATCGTCGGTATGAGGAGAAGAAGCGGGCGCTGAACGGGATGGATTTTGATGATCTGCTGGTGAATGCGCTTCGCCTTTTTCGGGAGCACGAAGAGATTCGGGTTCGGTATCAGGAACAGTTTCAGCATGTGCTGGTGGATGAGTATCAGGATACGAACATCATTCAGGGGGCCTGGGTGGATTTGTTGGCGCAGCGCCATCGGAACCTGCTGGTGGTGGGGGATGATTTTCAGAGTATTTATTCGTGGCGCGGTGCGAATTTCCGGAACATCATTACGTTTCCGGAGCGCTACCCGGATGCGCAGGTGTACAAGCTGGAAACAAATTACCGGAGTACGCCGGACATCCTGAACATCGCCAATCGGTGTATTGCAGGGAATCCCGAGCAGTTTCAAAAGGTGCTTCGGGCCATGCGCGGACAGCATAAGCGTCCGGTGCTGGTGCGTACCACGGGGGGCTATGATCAGGCGCGTTTTGTGATGGAGCAGATTCACCGGCTGCGGCGTGAGGGCTACAAGGGAAGCGAGATTGCCGTGCTCTACCGGGCGCATTTTCATGCGATGGAACTGCAAATGGAAATGAACCGCGAACGGATGGCGTATGACATAACCTCGGGCGTGCGCTTTTTTGAGCAGGCGCATGTGAAGGATGTGTGTACGGTGGTGCGGCTGGCTGGGAATCCGGGGGATGAACTGGCCTTTCAGCGCCTGTTGGGTTTATTGAAGGGGGTGGGCGATAAGACGGCTTTGAAGCTGTGGGTGAAGCTCGGACGCCGCTTTGATCCCTGGGAACCGGAGCAGTTGGCACTGCTGGGCAAGTTGCTTCCGGAAAGGGCACGCGAGAATTGGAAACGCATGGCGGGCACCTTTTCAAAGTGCATACGGTTTGATGCCGAGGGCTCGCCGGGTCATCTGTTGGCTGCTTTTGTGGATGCCTTTTATGGCGGCTATGCGGTGGCGACGTTTGATAACTACCGGAATCGTCGGGAAGATCTGAATGGGTTGATTGATTTTTCGTCGAAGTATGAAACGCTGCAGGAATTTCTGGAGGAGATGGCGCTTCAGACCAATCTGGATCAGGAGTCGCGGCTGACGGGGTCGGTGAATACGGAGCAGGTGGTGCGTCTCTCGACGGTTCATCAGGCGAAGGGTCTGGAATGGCCGGTGGTTTTTGTGCTGTGGATGGTGGATGGAAAGTTTCCTTCCGGGAAGTCGTTGGATGATTCGGGCGGGGAGGCGGAGGAACGGCGGTTGTTTTACGTGGCGGTGACGCGGGCGAAGGATGAACTTTTTCTGGGGGTGCCGCAAACGAGTCGCGGGCGCGACGGCGTGGTGCAGCGTTGTATGACTTCGCGTTTTGTCACGGAGCTTCCTCTGGACATGCTGGAGGTGGAAACCTATCGCTGAATGATCTCCAGCAGGCTTGCGATGCGATGGCCCCAGGTTTGTTCGCGCGCGGCGGCGGTTCCCGAACGGGCTATTTCCGCGAGTGCATGACCGTTGTTCAGGAGTGGGCGCAGGCGCTCAATGGATGCGTCGAGGTGGTTCCAGTCGTAGAACAGGATGTCCTGGTGGTCGGTAAAGAGTTCCTCGGTCAAGGTGCCGCGATGGGTCAGGCTTACGGCTCCGTGCAGCATGGCGGTAAAGACTCGCTCGTGTGTGCCGGATGGGAAGCTGGGCACCATGTTGAGGACGATGCGTGCGCGTCGCATCAGTTGCAGCATGGTCGAACAATCCACGGCGGGATGAATCTGAAAGAGGTTGGAGGAGGCGAAGGGGGAGTGTTCCCAGTGGTTGCCGTAGAGTTGGAGGGGGATGCCTGCGCGGTGCAGGGAGCTGAGCAGTTGGTTGCGTCGGGTGGCGATGAGGAACTGATCGACGGTGATGAGCCCCTGGGCGAAATTCCGAAATAACCGGCGAGGCACATCGCCGCGGCGTGCGGTTAGATGCTGCGCAGCGACATCCGTCAGGGCGGCGTCAGGCCGGGTCAGGCATTCTTCCAAAATGGCGGTGAGAAAGTGCCGGGGTTCTTCCGGCAGGTTCTTGAGTATTTTTTCGGGTCCGTCGTACTGGTAGCCGCTCCCACAGAACAGCAGGGGAATGTCACGTTCGGTGAAGGGGATTTCGGGCAGAAAGCAGGGAAGCCCTCCGTGTGGAATGCAGGCGGCGCTTATATTGTCGTAACAGCGTTCAAGAAAGTTGAGGTGGGAGGGATCAACGCATAGGACGAGCCTGTTTTGATTGGGCTCGTCAAGTCGGATGAGGTGATACATGGGATGATCCACGAGAAAGCAGCAGAAGGGCACGTTGCAGGCATCGAAAATGGATTGGCCGGAACGATCCTTTATATTGTAGCCAATCGCATTAAAGGCGAGGGCGAGCGAGGGACGTCGGTTCAGGGCCGATTGGAGATCGTTTTTTATGGAAGGTGAGCGGAAGTCCACGATGTCTACATCGTATCCCGCGTTGGTGAATCCGAGGGTGGCGGCCTCCGCAAAATGCCCAAGCACGTCATATTGGGAGTGGTCCTTAAAGAGGAGTGCGACAGGTTTTTTCATGGCGCATGCGCGCGGTGTTGCGCTGGATAATGGGTTTCCAGAAAGCGTAGTACGCGGTTGTTGCTTTCGGTGTCGCGGATGGCGGCAATGAAGAAGAGGTCGTTGTCGGGATGCGGGATGGCGATGTTTTCGGCGGTGGCTTTTTCGTAGATGGAGGAGACGTTGGGCCAGTAGACGGCGTTAAAGCTGGTTTCTCCGAGCCAGTAGGGGATGCCGAGTTCATCTAGGCGGGCGCGGATGCGTCGGCGTTCGGAGAGGTAGTGGGCCATGAGGTGGGCGGAGTATTCGTGGTCGTCCAGAGCGGCGATGGCGGCTACTTGAGTAGGTTCGGAGAGGGAGAAGGGGGTGACGGCGCCCTGTATGGCGCGAATGGTGTCGGGGTGGGCGGCGAGGTAGCCGACACGCCAGGCCGCCAAGGCGTGGCTCTTGGAAAGGGTGCGTACGGTGAGCAGTCGGGGGTCTTGCAGCCAGTCGGCGGTGGTGGTGTCGAGGCCGCCGGATTCGACCACAAAATCCTGATAGGCGTGATCGACCAAGACCCAGATGTGTGGTGGGAGACGGTCCATAAACCAGCGAAAGGTGTCGGTCTGTATCACGTCGCCCATGGGATTGCTTGGCGAGTCGATGTAGATCAGGCGCGTTTGCGGGGTGATGCGCGTGAATACCTGCATGAGGTCGTGGGAGGTCTTTTTGTTATCATAGGTGATGAGGCGGATGCCGCGCGTTTGGACCATCCAGCTCCATACGCGGAAGCAGTAGTTTCCGGCGAGGGTATCGGTGCCGGGGTCTACGCATTGATCCAGAATCCATCCGAGAATTTCGGAGGATCCGGGGCCGGGCAGGATGTGGTCCGGGGTGAGGCCGTGGCGTTCGGCGAGGCGCTCGCGCAACAGGCGGCATTTCGGATCAGGATATTCCTGGGTGTGCGGTCCCTGCATCCAGCGGGTGACGGCTTCGTTTACGTTGGGGGATGGGGGAAAGGGTGCTTCGCCCAGGTCGACCTTGGCCATGTCGGAGGCGTAGCCCTGTTCGATCAGATCGGCGCGTGTTTCGGGGAGCAGAGGCGTTTGCAGGCAGCGGTATTTACGAATGGGCGGAAGGGTGGAGTCGCTGGAGGAAATGTGTTCATGCAGAAAAACGGAGCGTCCGGTGAAGCGTGGGGTGCGGTCGGACAGGAGGTGGAAAAACGGTTCGAGTACTTGTTCCGGTTCGGGGAAATGCTCGTATTCATCGGGCGTGAAATGGGCCTTGCTGAATTCGGTTTTTACGGAAGGCAGGGCCACGGTGTTGATGGTGACGCCGGATTTCCAGAGATCTTCGGCGGCGGATTGGCAGATGCCTTCGAGTGCGAATTTGGATCCGCAATAGGAGGACATGGCGGCGAATCCGTTGTGTCCGGCCCCGGAAGAGGTGAGAATGATGCGTGACCCGCGCCGCATTCGGCGGGCGGCTTCGCGAACGAGATGAAGGGCGCTGACGGGTCCGACGGTGAAGGAGTCGTCGATATCCTTCATGGAAAGGGCATCGACAGTGGCGCTGTTGACCGGGGTGGCGGCATTGTGGATGAGGGCGTCGATTTCGCCGTCCCAGTGGGTTTCGATCCAATCGAAGATGGCCTCAACGGCCCCGGGTTTTGTGAGGTCGCTCATCAGCCAGGCAATCAGGACGCCGGGTACGGCGGCGGATAGTTTTTGCAGTCGGAGTTGATTGCGTCCGCAGGCGAGGATGGTTGCGCCGGATTCGGCAAGGCGTTTGGTGAGGGCAAATCCAATGCCGCCGCTGGCGCCGGTGAGGAGTATTTTTTTTCCTTGGAGGGTGGAGGTGTTCATGGGGATGTGATTCCGGTTTTGGGTTCGGGCAGATCAAAAAAGCGTTTGCGCAGAAGGTGTTCGTTAAGTTTGACGGTTTTGAGGCGCTCGACAATGAGGTCGGCGGCTTTTCCGTTTCCATAGGGATTGGCCATGCCCTGAATGGAGGTGCGGAAGGCGGGTGTGAGGAGTTGTGCGAGGCCCTGACGGATGGCATCGCCGTGGCAGGGGACATCGAGTACGTTTGGGCCTCGGATACGACCATCCTGCCGAATCCCGATGTTGAGCACGGGGAGCGCGAAGGAGCCGGCCTCGATCAGGCCGCTCGAGGAATTGCCCACCATGGCAGAGGCGATTTTCATGAGCGAAAAGTAACGCTGCACGCCGAGGTTTCGGAAAATGCGCGTTTGCGGATGCTCTGCGGCAAAAGCCCGGATGGCGGTGATGATCGCGGAGCTCCCGGGGTCCACGTTGGGATAGGTGAAGAGGATGGGTTCGCGGCGCGTTTCCAGCGCGTTGAGCAGCGTACGGATTTGCTCTTCAGGGGGGGCCTCGCGGATGACGGGATGAAAGGTCACCAGGATTGGCGGGGCGGAAAATTCTATTTCGAGGGCGCTTTCGAGTTCGTCTTTTTCGAGCCAGTTGATTTCGTTCAGATTATCGAGGGCAGGGGCCCCGCTGATGGTGACGCGCCATGGAGCTTCGCCCAGTTGAATGACGCGCCGGGCATAGTCTGGGGTTGAGGTGAAATGAAGATGACTCATCTTGGTGATGGCATGGCGAAACTGATCGTCCATGGCGCCTTCGGTGAGTTCTCCGCCGTGAATGTGTGCGACGGGCAGGTTGAAGGGTACGGCGGCGGCCACGGCGGCGAACATTTCGTAGCGGTCGCCCAGAACCAGCAGTAGGTCGGGTTTTTCTCGGGCGTAAATGGCCGAGAGGGTCGCGATGCCTGTGCCCATGGCATGGGCGGTGGCTTCGGGTGTGTCAGCGGAGAGGGGCATGGGAAATTCTGCGGCGATGGGCCAGCCTTCGGCTCGGATTTGGTCGATGGTGTATCCGGTGTTTTCGTCGAGATGGCCGCCGCCGGCGATCAGACACAGGTTGAGGCCGGGTTCCTGGCGGATTCGGCGCAGGATGGGACGATAAATGCCGAAATCGGATCGGCCCACGGTGATTACGGCTGTTTTACGGAGCGTCATAATTTTGAGTAAAGCAGGATGCGGGCCAAAAGTCCACTGCTGGATTGCAGCAATCCGGCAGGATGGCGGGCTAAGGCCCGACAGGCTGCTGGGAAAGGCCAAAACGTTCGCATTCGGCCATGGCGTAGCGATCCGTCATGCCGGAGATGTAGTCGCACACGGTGCGCCAGAGTCCAAAACGCTCCATGCGGCTGCGGGCCTTTCCGCCCATTTCTTCGGGATGTTCGACATAGTAGAGGAAGAGCGCACGCATCATCTGCACAGCCACATCCATGGAGGTGGCATCGAAACGCCAGTAGATGTTTTTGAAGAGAAAAGCGCGGTAGGGTTCGAGTAGTGCTTTCATGGAGGGACTGAAATCCACCAGGCGTTCAGGCGCATTCATAATCTCACGGGGCGATTGAGGATTGTATTTTTCGAGGCGCTCGCCGGCGGTTCGGATGACATCTTCGACCTGCGCATCAAAGAGATTGCGGATGGTGATGTGTACCTGTTCCTTTTCGGGGAGATCACCATAGGTCTCGCGTGCGCGTTGGCGGGCTTGATCCCATAGTTTGAGGTGCCCGAGCTGCTCGTCGGTGACGAGCCCGGCCTCGAGCCCGTCGTCCACATCGGCGGCGTGGTAGCTGATGTCGTCGGCGACATCGGCGATTTGAGCTTCGAGATATTGAAACGGGCCGATGGGGCGATCATCGAGTTGTGCGCCGGGAATGGCGGCGAGATGTTTGCGCAGGCCCGCGCGGACTTCCCAGGTCAGGTTGAGTCCGGTGAATTCGGGGTAGGGGGATTCGAGCTCTTCGACCCAGCGCAGGCTTTGAATGTTGTGATCAAATCCGCCCTGGCGTTTCATCAGTTCATCCAGGGCGCGCTCGCCGCAGTGCCCAAAGGGGCTGTGCCCGATGTCGTGAGCCAGGGCAATTGCTTCGGCCAAGTCTTCGTTGGCACCCAGGGCGCGGGCGAGGGTTCGTGCCACGGCGGCCATTTCAATCGTATGGGTGAGGCGCGTTCGATAGTGATCCGCCGTCCAGTTGACAAACACCTGAGTCTTGTATTCGAGGCGACGGAAGGCGCGGCAGTGAATGATCCG
>JAQVYB010000047.1 GCA_028708815.1 Kiritimatiellia bacterium
CTCCTGCAACAAATCAAGGTCGGCAAGAAAAAGCCCGAGCAACGCTACATCGATGTCCTTTTGGAAGGCGTGGATCAGTTGAATCAGATGCTGGATGAAATTGAGGCCGCCAACGATATGGATATTTCCGAAATCTACGGCAAACTCAGCGTGCTGGTAGATGAAGAGGGAACGCCCGTCGGCGAGCCTACTCCCCCACCACCTCAACCCGAGCCCGAATCCACGCCTGAGCCCACACCCGAACCAAAAGAAAAGAAAAAATCCGCAGGGAAAACGAAGCAGGCGGAAAAGAAACCGGTGGAAGAACCGCCACCACCGCCACCCGAGCCCGACATTCCTGAACTTTCCATAACACCCGACATGATCGCACGCTTCACACAGGAATCCATGGACCTGCTCGATGAGGCAGAGCAAGACCTCCTGCAGATTGATAAACACCCGGAAGGCGCCGAAAGTTACATCGGCGAGGCCTTCCGCATGATGCACAGCTTTAAAGGCAACTGTGGATTCTTCGGCCTGGCTGATTTCGAGCAGTTGAGTCACAAGGTTGAAACCGTCCTTGATGCCATGCGCCACGGCGAAGCCGACGGCTCAAAAAACGCGATAGGCCTACTGCTTAAAATGGTGGACTTCCTCCGCAACGGCCTGACCAATTATGCCGAAAACGGCAAATCCAAAATTCTTGGCCTGCCCGGCATGTTGGATCTGCTGAACGACATGACCCCGAATGAGACGCCCGAAAAAAGTGCGGAAGCCCCCACGTCTCAGCCCGCCCCCGCAGAAAAAGAAGAAGAACTGACTTTCGGCGAAGCAGAACCGCCACCCACCGCCGCACCGGAAAAAGCGGCAGAGCTACCTCCCGCCCCCGCGCCCAAGGAGAAAAGCCTTCCGAAGGCGGAGCGAACAGGCGCGATCAAGGCGACACCCACTGCTACCGCAGCGGTACGCCAGGGCATCCGCGTGGATATTGACAAGCTCGACAGCCTGATCAACCTCGTGGGCGAACTGGTCATCGCCGAGGCCATGGTGGTGCGTAACCCGGCGGTCATGGATATGGAAGACGAAATGCTCGAACGGGCCATTCATCACTTAAACCGCGTATCCGCCGATCTGCAGGATGTGGCCATGTCCGTGCGCATGGTGCCCCTCTCCGCCACCTTCCGCAAAATGACGCGCCTGGTCTATGATGTTTCCAAAAAAGCGGGAAAAAAGGTGGAACTGCAACTCGATGGCGAAGATACCGAGGTGGACAAAACGGTAATCGAACAGATCGGCGATCCCTTGGTACATATCGTCCGCAACGCCATTGACCACGGGCTCGAAAACCCCGAGGAACGCCAAGCGGCCGGCAAGCCCGAGAACGGCATCGTGCACATCGAAGCACGCCACGAAGGCGGCGAAGTCTGGATCATCATCAAAGACGACGGCAAAGGCCTGAACCGCGAACGCATCCTGAAAAAAGCCGTTACTAATGGCCTGGTTCAGGAAGATCAGGCCTCCGACATGAAAGATGAAGAGGTCTTTAAGCTGGTCTTTGAGCCCGGATTTTCCACCGCAGAAAAGGTCACAGACATCTCCGGGCGCGGTGTGGGCATGGACGTGGTAAAAAAGAATATTGAAAAGCTGAAGGGCCGTGTCGAGGTGCGCAGCAAACCCGGCGCAGGAACCACCTTCATTATGCACATCCCACTGACGCTGGCCATCATCGACGGCATGCTGATCCGCGTGGGCGATGCCCGTTATACCATTCCACTCCTTTCCATCCGCGAAACACTTCGTCCAACCCGCTCGCAAATCACCCTGACCCCGGCAGGACAGGAAATCGTGCGCGTGCGTGAAGAAATGATCCCCGTGCTGCGGATGCATAAAATTTTCAATAAGAAGACCGACAACACCAGCCTGGATCAGGGGCTGTTGATCATTGTGGAATGCGACCAGGACTGCGTGGCCCTTTTTGTGGATGAATTACTCGGCCAACATCAGACGGTCATCAAGGGGCTGTCGGATTATCTTGGAAGCGCGCGCGGCGTATCCGGCTGTACTATTCTGGGTGATGGGCAGGTCAGCCTGATCCTGAATGTGGGCGGCTTGATTGACATCAGCAACGACCCGCCCGCCTGATTCCGACCACTGGAACGCGGCAACTCGTCGGGCTTTAATTGCTTTTATTAACTGGGTGACCGGCCGGCCAAGGCCCGGCAGAGTGCTACTCCGCGCACTGAACAATGAGCCATCCGTGCGGCGGAATGTCCTGCCGGGAATCGCTGATACGCCGTCCGCTCCACACGTCCATCCCCGTGAAGGGCAGTAGCGCCGAAATCGTTCGTTCCTGCACATTAAACAACACGGCAATTTCCTTTTCCGCCTCCAGTGTCCGCACAAAGCCAAGCGCCTCGTCGGTCTCGTTTTTTGTCCACCAATGCAGCTCGCCGCGGCAGAGAGCCGGATACTTCCGACGCAGTGCAATGGCTTTTCGGTAAAACGCGAACAGCTCATGGTCGACTGCGCGGGAAACCGGAAAGACCCCTCCCCCGGGCAAACGCTCCGTTTGCTCATAGGTCACATCATCCCAGAGCATGGGCTGCCGATCATCCGGATCATTTACACCCCACATTCCGACTTCCGTTCCGTAATAAATCATCGGGGCGCCAAGATAGGTCATCTGCATCACCACCAGCTGCCTCAGGAGATTCTTCTCGCGCTCACCGGGTTGCCGGGTGAAGAGCTCCGGATGATCTCCCAGACGGAATTCGGCAAAATAATCATCCCAGGTTTTTTTCGGATGGTCGGGGTTGGCAATGGTGGAGAGGATCCGTCCGGTGTCGTGCGAATCGAACAGATTCTGCAGTATCCCGTTCACTTCCGGAGGATAGGCATCCAGCAGGGCCTGCAGCTTGAGCCGGCACTCCGAAACGCCGATGGCGTGTTTCCCGCGAATGAAATAACTCAGTGCAGGATAGACCCACATGTAATTCATGACGGCGTCCAGTTCGTCGCCCAGCAGAAATTCCGTGGCCAGATTGACGACCTCGCCGGTGGTATACGCCTCGGGATTGATGTGTTTGACCAGCGCACTCCACTCCTTCCAGAAGCGGTGCGGAACGCAGAATGCCACGTCCAGCCGCCAGCCATCCACGCCCCAAGTCAAATCGCCGTCGCCGTGCGGATCCATCCAGCGGCGTGTAATATGAAAAAGATAGTTCCGAACCGGTGCAACCAAATTGCCTTCTGCACGACCAAACTCGGGCAGCGACCGCACACCGAACCAACCCATGTAATCAAACGTACCATCCCGATGCCATCGCTCCACCGTATGCCAATCGCGATAAGCGGAATCCGCGCCGTTTTTCAGCAAATCCTGAAAGGCGAAAAAGGCGCATCCGGTATGATTAAACACGCCATCAATAATGATCCGCATGCCGCGCTGATGTATTTCATGCACCAACTCCACAAAAAACAGATCAGCCGCCGTCCATATCCAGGTGGCGGGATCCTCCGTTTCGCCGGCTGCGGCCAGACGCTGCAAATCTCCCACACGGTCCGGACCAAACGCCGGATCGATATGATGAAAGCAGGTCGCATCGTATTTATGCAGCGACTGCGCCTGAAAAATCGGATTTATATAAAGGGCGTTGACCCCGAGTTCCTCGAGATAATCCAGTTTTTCGCGCACGCCCACCAGATCGCCCCCAAACCGCCGGTTGAACACCGCACGCCGTCCGGACCCATCCGACGTCTTTTCCCATTCGTCCTGATCATACCAATCCATCCCCCATGGTGAAATCCGCCACCCCGGAATCGGCTCCTCCGAAAAATCCGACACCTCGGGATTGCTTCCCGGACACCCGTTGCGGAACCGTTCCGGGAAAATCTGGTACCATATCGCGTCGCGCGCCCATTCGGGGATGTTATGCCTAACCATCTTGCCTATTCTCTCTCCGTTTTTCGGGTTCTTGGGATCAAAAGTGCCAAAGGATACCCGGATAGAGAGGAAACCGATAGCGTTTTCCTTCCAAAATCAAGACTTGCCATCGAGCTGGCACCGCTTATGCTTTATCTGCGTGACGGGAGTCCTTTTTTATGCAGAAAAACATACTGATCATTAAACTTGGATACTGTGAAACGCTGGTCAACGAGCAGGGGTTCGTGCCCAGCCTCGGGGATGTGTTTCGGCACACGGTTTTATTGCATCGCTATGCAAATGAGCGGGTTACATGGCTTACCAGTCAATCCGCCATCCCCCTCCTGCGCGGCAATCCCTACATCCATGAGCTGCTGGTGTATGATGAACAGACGACCGAGGCACTCAAAAAGCGACACTTTGACGAAATTATCTGCATCGAAAAGGCACCCACCATCTGCCACCTTGTCAAAAGCATTCCGGCCAAAGTCTATTACGGATTCGGATGGAACGGGAAAAAAGTGGATGCTCATCCCAACGCCCAACCGGCCCTTGACATCGCCAATGGAAAAGATCACTTCCTCCCCATTCAGGCCCTGCTCTATCAAATGGTGGCCAGCTACTGGAACGGCGAAGACTACATCCTCGGTTATACCCCCAAAAAAATCGCCAAATACGACATTGGCCTCAACTTTCGCGTCGGCAGCAAATGGCCCACGAAAGCCTGGCCCCGTCATCACTGGCAGAAACTTGCCGCCCTCTGTGAACAAAAGGGCTATTCCGTAAGCTGGCAGCGGGGCGAAAAGGATATTGAAGAATACATCGACTGGATAAACGCCGGACGCATCATCATCACCTGCGACAGCCTCGGCATGCACCTGGGAATTGCCCTCAAAAAGAAAGTTGCCGCACTCTTCGGCCCAACCCCTTCGGATGGTATCTACATGTACGGGCGCGGCCTCATCATTCGAGCCAACTGGTCCTGCATGGATCTGCCCTGCATGAAGCCGCAATGCAAAAAAGGCACGGCCTGCATGGAAGCCATTCAGCCGGCCATGGTCTTTCAGGCCATCCTCAACATGATGAACGACTCCACCATCAGCTCCAGTCGGCGACGCTGTCCAGCCACTTTGCGGGCCCCCACCCCTGAAACCCTGATCCCTGCCGACTCGCATTGAGGTATCCCATGGCCTCTCCGAAAACGGTCACCATCCCCGAATCATTTAATTACATCGGAATCTTTCTCACCTTCCGCTGCCCTTACCACTGCTCCTACTGCATCAACCAATACGGCAGCGGCATCCACCTCGACTACCCCGAAATCTCCGGCACCGACTGGGTGAACTTCTTCCGTCGTCTCCCTGTCAATGACATCCCCGTTACCCTCCAGGGCGGCGAACCCGGGCTCCACCCCAACTTCTTCTCCATCGTACGCGACACCCTCGAATTTCATGCCGTCGACATCCTTACCAACCTGGCCTTCGATCTCGACCGCTTTATTGGCGAGATTGATCCCGCCCGCATCAATCGCCCCGCCCCCTACGCCCCCGTGCGCGTCAGCTACCATCCAGAACAGTTCTCCCTGCCGGTGATCACCAAAAAAATTCTCCGCCTCATGAACGCCGGATTCCGCATTGGACTCTACGGCGTGACACACCCCGACCAGCTTATCCTTATGGAGGAGGCCGAAAAAACCTGCAAAACCCTCGGCATTGACTTCCGCCTCAAACCTTTTCTCGGACGCCATCACGGCGAACTCCACGGACGATACACCCACCCCGACGCCTGCGACGGAAAGCCCCCCCGCGCCTGTGAATGCGCCACCTCCGAACTCCTGGCCGCGCCAGACGGCTCCATCCACCGCTGTCACACCTTCTGCTACCGTCATCTCCAACCCATCGCATCGATCTACGACCCCCAAATCGCCCTAACCGATGATTTTATCCCCTGCAACCTCTTCGGTCAGTGCAACCCGTGCGACATCAAAGTGAAAAACAACCGCTTCCAGCAGTTCGGCCACGTCGCCACCCGCATCCAAAACATTCACCCTCTCTAAACCTTAAGGCCCTTGCCGGACGACTGGATCAGATCACCGGAAACAACGGCCTGGCTGGAACCATTGGGCAGGCGCAGCACGAGCGCTCCCTCCGGCGTAATGGCCTCGGCCCGGCCCTGGAGCGTGCCCGTTTCCTGCCGGATGGTCACGGTTCGTCCCAACGTACAGCTCCGTTCGCACCAAGCATCCAGCACCGCATCAAATCCTTCCGCGCAGGCTTGCGTGTAGCGCCGTTCAAAACAGTCAAGAATTGCGCGGGCGAGTACCCTGCGGTCGAGCGGTGCGCCGGTCTCCATGGCAAGCGAGGTGGCAATCTCCCGCAGTTCCAACGGGAAGGCCTGGGCGGGCGTATTGATATTGAGGCCGATGCCCAGAACCACATAATCAATCGACTCGAGGTCAAAGCCGGCCTCTGTCAGAATCCCACAGATTTTTTTTCCGCCGATGATCAGGTCATTCGGCCACTTCACCTCGGCCCGAATCCCGGAGACGTTCTCGATCGCCTCGGAAACGGCCACGGCCGCCAACAGCGGCAACAGCGTGAGTTGACGCGGAGAAAAAACCGGGCGCAGCAACAGGCTAAAACACAGGCCGTGCGAAGCCTCCGCAAGCCAGGTTCGCCCACGCCGGCCACGGCCGTTCGTCTGATGTTCCGCGATGAACAATGTGCCCTCGGGACATCCGGAAAGGGCGGCCTCCTTGGCCGCCGTATTGGTCGAGGGCAGCTCTCCGAAGTAATGAATCTCCTCCTGCCCAAAGCGTTCTGTTTGCAGTTGAAAGCGTATTTCCTCAGGCAGCAACAGGTCGGGCGCAGAATGAAAGCGATAGCCTTTGCGGTGTGCGGATTCGATGCGGTAGCCCATTCCGTTCAGCGTGGCGACCTGTTTGCTCACAGCCATCCGGCTGATTCCAAGCTGCTCGGCCAGCCGTTCGCCGGTGAGCCAATCGGTGGCCAGGCGCAGCGCTGTAAGAATCGTCTCGCGGTTCGTCATTCCGGCTGCTCTCCTTTCAGAGAATACAGGCGCTCCACGGCCTCGCCCGCCAAATCCACCGTTTGATCATAGGTCTCCTGCAGCAGCTCGATGCGAAAAGCGGCGGCACCGCGAAAGGCATCGGCTTCGAGCCGAACCATGGCGCTTTCCGGTTCATTGCGAATAATCTGAATACGCCCGACCCGATCGCGCAGGGCCTGATACCGCACGCCCTTACGATCTTCCAAGGTCAATTCGTGCGACCCGCACGGCTCGCCGCACCCGGGCGAGGCGCGCCCTGTGCCGATGTGATGCGCGTAGAGGCAGTATTGAGTGAAGAAAAGCGTGGGATGATGATACACCAGCCATTCCCAGCAGCCCGCGCCGGTTTGGCATGCCAGCAGCGCCTGCGCCTCTTCATCAAGCTCGAGCGCGGGTGTCAGGGCCGACAATCCACAGCGTAACGCCTTTTTCGCGGCGGCGGCATGAGCCAGGTTGAGAGAAAAATCACCGGTAATCACGGAGGCCGGGTGCAGTCGCCGCATACGCCGAAAGGCGCCCCAGGTGCGGGCGAGATAAAAATCGGGTTCCAGCGCAGCCTGTTCTTCAATAATATGCGCCTGCGGTTCGGTGATCACGCGCGGGCTGGTCAGCCCCACCGGCAGGCCCGCCTCGCGCACCCGCACCAAGGCATCGCGCACGGCCTTTCCGCCGGGAAGCTCCAAATAGATGCCCAAAGGCGTCTTCATGCGCGCCGCGTGGTCAATCAGCGCCTCGAGTTGTTCCCCGGAACGAACCAGCCACTTCAGGACGGGCATCTTCGCATCGGGTGTCCGGGGTTCCGAGAGAGGCTCTTCCGGAAGGACGATGTGCCGTTCTGCATGCAGGCGCTGCTCCATCAACCGCTCCACCAATTGACGACGCAGCTCGTTGAGTACACTTTTGGGGATCATGAGTTCCACTTGTTGAACCGGCCCCGTACCACCGGCCAGGGTAATCACACCGGCGGCATAAGGCGTATTGCCGAGTCGGCCCAACTGCTCGGCCAGCACCTCGTGCGTCAGGGGGCGGGTGCGCGCGGGCTCGGGCACATGCTGCGACTCCACCTCCGCCTCGTGACCGGACGCATCACGCCCGTACAGGCGGAGAGGCCGTCCCGCCTCCGCAAACAGCGTAAAATCCAAATGCACCGGATGCGGCGTGGTGATTTTGGCATACGACCGGCGCACCACATGATCCAGCGCCGGGTCGGACGTCTTCCAAACCGTCATCCCCGGACGCAGCGTCGAAAGATCCACATCCTCCCGCCCGAAACCCAGTTCATACACCTCTCCGCCGCGATTGTCCGTCGGAAGCAGCCGCGCCTGATAAATACGAGCGCCGGAACGGCGCCCCTCCGTATCCGGATAATCAAAGGCCAGGCCGTCACCCGGCTGCGGTGGAAAGAGCAGGTCCTTCGCCGCCTCCAGAATAACCGACCGGGCGCCAACGCGGGCCAGCGTACCAAGAAACAATCCCTGATGTCCCACGAGACGGGAGTCGACCAGCTCCGCATGCTCATCACCATGGACATAGCCGGCGGTTTGCCCGCGCGCAAAAAGAATTTCCAGCGCCTGACGGTGGCGTTCGGTACTGACCCCCTGATCGCGCACAGCGGCCTGAATGGCATCCCGGTATGCGGCCACCGTCGCGGCCACGTAATCGGCCTTCTTGAGACGTCCCTCGATTTTGAAGCAGGTCACGCCCGCCTTAATACGCTCCTGCACAAAATTCAGTCCGCAGAAATCTTTTGGACTGAGGATATGCCGTCCGGGTGTTTCGAGGGGTTCGCCGTTTTCACAAAGGGTATAGGGCAGACGGCACGGCTGAGCGCAGGCCCCCCGGTTTGCACTGCGTCCGCCCATATAAAAACTGGCATGACACTGCCCGGAATAGGAAATACACAAGGCCCCGTGCACAAACACCTCGAGCTCGACGGAGGTCTGCCCGCGAATCTGGTGAATCTCCTCGGTGCTCAGCTCGCGCGGAAGAATCACGCGCGCAATACCGAGTTCCTCCTGCGCCCAGTGGATCGCCTCGGGCTCCGAAAGCGTCATTTGCGTGGAGGCGTGCAGCGGGAGCGAAGGAATCCGACGGTGAATCCAGTCGGCCAGGCCGATGTCCTGCACAATCACCGCATCAATCCCCGAATGCGCCGCCACCTCGGCCAGCCGTACCGCTTCATCCCATTCATTCGGCAGGATCAGCGTGTTCAGCGTCAGATAGAGCCGCACATTATGCCGGTGACAAAGCGCCACAGCCTCCTCCAGCCGTGATCCCTCGAAGTTCTCCGCGCGCAACCGGGCATTAAAGCGGCCCGTACCCAAATAGACTGCATCCGCGCCATTCGCAATCGCGGCACGCAGAGCCTCCTCGTCGCCTGCGGGCGCGAGCAATTCAATCGGGATAGGTTGCGGGGGTTGGCCTGTCATGATTGCAAAGGATATAGCCTATTCCTCTCTTTCGCGCAATACCCGGACGGAATTATACTACGAAACGGATTCATTGACGGGCGAAACGCCTTTCATCCTGCGCTTCAGCTCATCGAGAAACGCGGAGAGATCCCCTTCGGTGATTTTTGCATGCGGAATGACATGTGCCTGCATGGTTCCGATAAAGAGGTAAGAGTGCGTCGCCGTGGAGTCTACCCGTTCAATGCCCTGGAACAGCACGTGATGCTCTCCCACATCCGTTCGTTCAACAAGCCCTGCTTCCGTCAGCTCCAACTCATGCCGACACAAAACCGATCTTCCTCCTGCGGATATAGGGACTGGTTCTCATCCAATCCCGGTTGAATGCCGCCACATCCTCCATATCCACAGTATATTGAATTTTCATTTTTTCTCTTCCCGTCGGACGCCCTGTTGCGTCCGCCAAAACAAACAACTGCTTATTTTCGTGCGAGATGAACCGGAATCGGCCCGTCGTATGGCGTAAAGTCGAAACACATGCTTTTGGCGATGCGGGCGGCCTTTTCATAACCATCCACCAACTCGATCAAACGAAGAGCAAAGAGAAACGAGGTTCCCGCTGCGCGGGCCGTAAAAAACACATCATCCGCCACAAACGGCTCATCCTCCCAATTCGCGGCGGGCATGTCCCGCTCGAGGCCCGGATAACAGGTACAACGCCGCCCCGCAAGCACTCCGGCATCGTAGAGTACTTTCGGTCCGGCACAGATGGCCGCGAGGCGCTTTCCCTGTTCGCTGAAATCCACAACCCACTCGCGCAACAACTCACTGCCGCACAAACGCTCCACGCCGCCTGTACCACCAGGAATGACGATCATATCAAACAGATCACGATCGATATCTTCGAGCAGGCAATCCGGAAGAAGCTGCGTACCGCGCGCGGCGATAACCACACCATCGCGCAGGCCTGCGATCACCACATCCCATTCCGCCCGGCGCATCACATCCACCGCGATGACCGCCTCCATCTCTTCCGCGCCATCCGCCAAAGGTACCACCACGTTGGTCATGCATTCCTCCTGTCCATGTGCCTGAGTTCACCCGCCACGGCGGCGGCCTCCGCTTCGCTTAAGGGAAATTCACCCGGTTCGGTAAGCACGTGCCGCAAGTCATCCGGCCCGCAAAGCATCACCCCGGCCACCCCCTGCACCCCCCCTTCGAGCCGGCCTCCGGCAAAGCAGATAATCGGACTGACCGGTATGCTCCGCCCGCATCGTTCCGACAGACTTTTTTGCAGCGCGCCAACAGCCTGTTTCACCTGCTCAAGCGGTGATCGGTCCGGGCGCCGACCATCATACAGAATGTCCTGCCCGACCACGGACATCGTGCCGGCCCAGTTTTTTGTTTCCACCACGAAAACACCCGTCGGCCCCACCACCACATGGTCCATATCCGATACCGCACCGCGCAACAGCAGCCCGTGAAAGACCGTGAATCCGGGCGGCAACAGATGCAGCGCACGGGCCACCTGCTCCTCCCCCTGCGCTCCTTTGAAATACGACGCCAAACGTTTTTCACCCGCATACAGCACCAGCGCCAAACCAACACATAACCCAACCAGCAACAACCCGGCCACCGAACGTGTCATGGCCGGATATGGAAACGCGGCCCGCAAGAAAAATCCCGCCAGAAACATAAACAGGAGCAGGGGAAACACGCCCCGCATGAAACCGACAAAACGCGGTCGAACACCCGGACTGCCCACCACCTCGGCGAACATCCTGCCGCCATCCGTTTTTTTTGTTCGAACCATACTCATCGACCTCCCGCACCGGTTATCCAATCAATGTGTTTACTTTTCAACTAAAAGCTCATAAATTTCCAGCCTGTTCACTCGAAAAAGAGAGGTGTCCTATGATCCCTTGTTTAGCCTTTGGCCAACCCGGTTGGCTGGAAATACTTTTGGTCCTGCTGATTGCCTTGCTTCTGTTCGGCTCGAAAAAACTACCCGCCCTGGCGCGCGCCCTCGGAAAAAGCCTCAGCGAATTCAAACGCGGCAAGGATGAAGTCGTCCGGGAACTCACTCAAAGCACCGAACAGGACAAAGAAAAAGAAGAAGAGAAGACTCCCCCTGCCTGAACATCCGCTGGACTTTGGATGCCGCTCAATCCAACAGGCACTCTCCATAATAAGTGGTGCACGCCGAGTTCCACAGCGGTTCGTTATCGCTTAACGATCATCCTCCGTGCGCTCGGCGGGCGGGACGGCTACTTCCGTATGGAAACTCAGTGGAGGTTCTTGCGCACACAGACCACATTGCCCCGATCACGATATTCCACATAATCAAAAATCATCCGGCTCAGAAAAATGCCGCGCCCGCAGGGCTTATAAACCGCCTCCGGTGCCAACGGATTCGGAACTTCCCGCCAATTAAAACCATCCCCTTCATCCCGGATAATCCATTCACAGAATGTTTTCCGGTTTCCGTGGTATTCAATGGTCACCAAGCGACGGGCCCGAACGTCATCCGACAGACGCTGCTCGTGAATCAGGCGTAATCCCTCCGGCTCATAAAGCGCCTTTTCTTTTTCCTGCTGCGTAATGCCCAGATTGCCGTGCTCGATCGCATTGCTCAGCAATTCATCCAGCCCGAGAATCAGGTCCAGCCGCTCCTTTTCGGTAAAATCGATTTTGGTCTGAGCCACCAGATACTGAGCCATCCGCGTGGTGGCCTCCACGCGATTGTCCATCTGCATAATCAGCGAACGCTCGAGCACCATTCGGCTCAATTCATGCCCGGCGTCCCGCTCGGAAATCACGATGGCATATTTGCGCAGCAACTGCAGAAGCTGCTTGTCCGACACCGGTTTCTGAAGGTAATTGTTCGCCCCCGAATGAAGCGCCCGCGAGGCCGACTCTGCCGATCCCTCCCCCGTAATGATAATCACCACCACATCCGTGTTTTTTTCGCGAATGTTCTGCAAAAGGGTAATGCCGTCCATTCGCGGCATTTGAATATCTGTAATCACCAGGTCGGGGGACTCGCTCTCGAACAGCTCAAGAGCTTCTACCCCATCCCGCGCCGCAAACCATTGGTAGCCTTGTCGCTGAACCACGGCGGTCAGATAGGTCCGGGCCGTATTGTTATCCTCTGCGATCAGTACTTTCATAAGCCAGCCAATCTGTATCCATACAGCAACAGCGGAAACGAACTTGTTCTACAGATGGAAAGAGTAGATAAATCAGCTTGACGAATCAACCATTCGTTCCGATAAAAAACGCTCGATTAATCAAAAAACTGAACACCGGCCGCGGAGATGCTCCGTCGCAACCAACGTCACATGAAAGGGAAAAACCATGGCAGAAGAAAAAAAAGAATTCAAAGCGGAACTCAAACAGGTCATGGACATCATCATTCACTCACTCTACTCCCATCGGGAAATCTTTCTGCGCGAACTGATTAGCAATGCCTGTGATGCCGTGGACCGCCTGCGGTTCGATGCCATACAGCAGCCCGAACTTACCGGCGACGATGCCGACTGGAGCATCCGCGTCATGGCCGACAAACAGCACGGCACCCTGACCATCGCCGACAACGGCAAAGGCATGACCCGCGAGGAAATGGACGATAATCTCGGCACCATCGCCCGCTCCGGCACCAAAAACTTCCTGCAGCAACTCAAAGAGCAGAACGCCAAAGAACGCCCCGAACTGATCGGCCAATTCGGCGTCGGCTTTTACTCCGCGTTCATGGTGGCCGACCAAGTCACCGTGCTCAGCCGCGCAGCGGGGCAGGAGGCCGCCGTCCGCTGGACCTGCTCGGGCGGAGAAGGTTATACGCTGGAAGACGCCGAAAAATCCGGACGCGGAACCGAAATCACCCTCCACCTTCGCGAGGACGCCAAAGAATTTCTCGATGAATGGCGCATCCGCGAACTGATTAAAAAATATTCCGATTTTGTGGCCTATCCGATCTCCCTGGAACTCGTGGATGAAAAGGGCGACTCTCCGGCTATTACGAACCCGGTGATGAATGCCATGAAGGCCATCTGGATTCGCCCGAAGTCCGAACTCAAGGAAGACGATTACAACGAATTCTACAAAGCCATCTCGCACGACTTCCAAAACCCCGCACGCGTCATTCACTATGCCGCGGAGGGCACCCTGGAGTTCAAAGCCCTCCTTTTCCTGCCGGGCCGGCGTCCGCTTGACTTCTTCTTTGGCGACGCCAAGACCGGGCCGGCACTCTACATTCAGCGCGTTCAGATTATGGATCACTGCGAAAAACTGTTGCCCCGCTACCTGCGTTTTGTCAAAGGCGTGGTGGACTCCTCCGACCTTCCTCTCAACGTCTCGCGCGAAATGGTCCAACACAGCGCCGTCCTCGCCAAAATTCAGAAAAACCTCGTCAGCAAAACGCTCTCCGAGCTGGCCGAAATGAAAACGAAAAACTACGACGAGTACGTCAAATTCTTCAAGGAATTCGGCGATGTACTCAAAGAAGGCGTTCACGAAGATTATGCCAACCGGGAGAAAATCGCCGACCTCCTGCTCTTTCATTCCACCACGGCAGACAAGCAGGACCAATACGTCACCCTGGAACAATACCTCTCCACCCTGAGCGAAGACCGCAAGGAAATCTACTACCTTTGCGGAGAACACCTCGCCGCCCTCGCCGCCTCCCCCTATGTGGAAACCTTCAAAGCCAAAGGCGAAGAAGTGCTTCTCCTCACCTCGCCTGTCGACGAATGGATGATTGACGCCCTTCATGAATACAAAGGCAAAACCTTTAAGGCCGTGGACCGAGGCGAAGCCCAAGCCGGCGAAGAGGAACAAAAGGCCCTGGAACAGAATCAGGAACTGTTCAGCAGTCTCCTTCAATTCCTCAAAGGCAAGCTGGATACCCTTAAAGAAGTCCGGCTTTCCGCTCGACTGAAAAACAGCGCGGCCTGTCTGGTGGTCGACGAACAGGGCATGAGCGCCCAAATGGAGCGAATGATGCGCAAAATGGGGCAGGACGTCCCCACCGCCGAGCGAATCCTGGAACTCAACCCCGAGCATCCCGCCGTCAAGGCCATGCTTGATCTGTACGAAAAAGACCGCAAGGACGAACGGGTCGAACTGTATGGGCGGCTCTTCTACGATGAGGCCGTCATTGCCGAAGGCTCCCGCCTGGAAGACCCCGCCGCCTTTGCCGAACGCATCAACCGCCTGATCGCGCAGCCCCCGACTGCCTGAAAACGTCTTTGCCGAAAGAAATGCCGAGGCCGGTCCCTTCATTGAGACAACGGCCTGCTCTGCATGAACGCCCCTCCCTGCATGCCCCCCGCGGGGCTGCCTGGTTCCGGATTATATCCTAATCGACGGGGTCGGTGGCCCGAAGGATGAGGGTGTCGTTGCGGGGGCTTTCGAGACGTCCTTCCAGGCGGAGGAGTTCATCGTAGTGAGTGGGCTCGATGAGAGCGGGCTCGGCTTCGAGGCGGGCATCGATGACAAGGGTTTTCTGCTGTTGAGAAGTGACCGTATCGGCCTGGATGCTGATGGAAACGGGGGCGTTGGCAATGCCGTTGCGGGTGAAATTTTCAGGTGCGCTTTCGACGGTGTATGCATGGGGCAGTTCGATGAGGGTGCGGAGGTTTCGGCGCTGCGGCGCGGCAAGATAGAGGGGGTTGGTGCGGGTGTCGTCACGGAGTCGGAAGAGGCGTCCGAGGGTTTCGGGGAGGTCGAAGTAGAGCCAGGGGCCGGCGGTGATGGCGTAGTCTGGAATCAGGACGGCATAGGCAATTTTTCCGGGATAGGTAGAGAAGTCGGTGAGGAGTTCGCCGTCGGGCAGGGCGGCTTGGGAGACCTGTGCGGTAAGTTCCTGATGGTGGCGGCGGCGGTCTTCGGGTTGCATTTCGGAGTAGCGTTGATTTTCGATGCCGAAGCGGTTGCCAAGGAGGGTGTCAAGGATGGCGATGCGGACGGTCTGATTGCTTTCAATGCGGAGGGTGTAGCTGCGTTCATCGGTGGTGGGTTGTTCGGGGGTGATTTTCCCAAAGGCGGCATCGGCGAGATCAAGGGCGATCATTTCTTCGTAGGTGGAGGCGCCGAGAGCGCTGTATTGGTTTCCATCATTGAGATACCAGGTGCGTGCATCGGGTAGTTTCACGCGCACGAGTACGCTTCCGAAGAGATCGGCGGCGGGTGCGACGGCATAGGGGCGGACGAGTTCTTCAATGAAGGGGGTTCCCGAGGCGAGAAGGAAGTCGGGTCGGAACCCGACGGCGGTGAGCATGGCATGGAAGAGGACGGCGGTGTCGGTTTGATTTCCGTAGGCATCGGCGAGGGTTTGATCGGCGGGGGTGATTGCAGAGAGCGGGAGTTCGTTGAGGGCGGGGCCAACGGGACGTATCCGGGTGGCGATGAAGTCGCGCAGGATGCGAATCTGTTCTTCCGGATTTTCGATGCCGACGATGAGTTCGCGGGCTTTGGATTCGGCGGCGGGTTGTCCTGTGGCGGCCCGTTGGAGGGCGGCGTGTACCAGGGCGGCGTATTCGGTCCAATCGCCGGTGGAGAAGAAGAGGGAGGGATTGAAGGCAAACCAGGGCGGCATGTGATCTTCTTCGCGGACGGCGGGTACGTCACGGACGCTCCATTCATAGGTGTGCAGGCGCCCCTGTTCATCGAGTCGGTCCGACGCGAGGATGGTATCGGCGAGCTGCGGGTAGAGGTGCTGGGTGAGGGTTTCAGGAAGGGTCAGGCTCACGGTTTTTTCCTGGATGGGATCGGGGAGACGGAAGAATTCGAGGGTGCTGAAGAAGGGGCGGTTGCTGCACGTTCGGGTCAGTTCAAATTCAAGGATGCTTCCGATTTCCACGCCGGGAAAGGCGGCGACGAGGATTTTTCCGGCGGGATAACGGGGGGCGGCGCCAACCCACGGGGCGTCCATGCGGTTGATCTCCTCGTCGCGGATCGGTTTTTCGGAGCCGTCTGGAGCGATGACGCGGGCGTGTCGCAGGGTGACGGTTTCCCAGGCCGGGTTGTAGGCGAGTTTCAGCTCGGCGTTGTTCTTTTTTCCGGCATAGGTCAGGATTTCGCGTCGGATTGTGCGTGTTTCTTCCCAGGCGTTGGCAGAGTGAACGGTGTAGCGGACGTCGGCGGCGAGAATACGTGAGGCGGGCTCGACGGCCTGATCCGGGGGCATGGCGAAGAGAGGTTTTTTGCGGAGGTCGCGTTCGATGGTTTTGAGCGTTTTCTTGAGTGCGAGGTATTGTTCGGGGGCATATTCGGTGAGGTTGAGGGTGAAGCGGCTGGCGGCGGCGAGGGTTTGGCCGGTGACGGCGCAGGTGATGTTCCAGGTGGTTCCTTCATTTTGGACGGCGTCGTATTCGGGGATGGCGAGCGGCGAACCGAGTTCATCGGGCAGTTCGATGAGGATTTTTTCATCAACGCCACAGGCAATTTCGGTGAGGAGGGGGTATTTCCGCTCGCGCAGTCCGGTTTTGCCGATGATGAAGTTGGCAAGGCCGAGGGAGAGGCCGATGCGGGGGATGGGCAGCATGGCGGTTTCCTTTCCCTGAATGAGCATATTCTGCGCCTGATAGCGGAGGGTGGCGGAAAGGGGCGTGGCGGAGTCCATCATGTCTTCGGGCTGGATGAGGAGTTCATCCACCACGCAGTCGGGTACGGCGCGCTTGAGTATCCCTTCAAGGTAGCGGGTTCGTTCGATGGGTTTGAGCGAGGCGAAGTAGCTTCGGTAGGCATTGTCGTTGATGCCGTCGAACTGAAGATCGGTGGAGGCGGTGAGGCGCCCGTCGGGGGTAAGGCGGGCGGTCGTGCGTATGCGCATGAGATTTTCTTCGGCGGGAATGATGGGCGAGGTGCGGAGTGTTTCGCCTTCGGGGGTGGCGACGAGGTAGCTGCGGTCGTTGAGGTAGGCGGGAAGCAATTCGGCGGTGCTTTCGTCGGTGGGATCCATGAGCTGATAGTCCCCGTCGGAGTTGAGCACGGCGACGATGGCATGATTGAAATAGGGCTGCGGGACTTCGGCGTCTTTTTTGGGTCCGTTGTGAATAAGAGTTGGAAAGGCATCGAAGCCGGCTTCTCGGAGCATGGCGACGAGGAGGGCGGCCTTGTCGCGGCATACGCCGTGGCGTGCGTCGAAGGTGTCTTTCACGTCGTGCGGTTCATAGCCGGGAGAGGTGGCTTCGATGGTAATGCCCATGTAACGGATCTGCTGGGCGACAAAGCGGAAGAGTGCTTCGATGCGGCGCTGCGGTTCATCGATTCCTTCGGTGAGTTCCCGCACTTTTTCGCGGATGGCGGGGGTGATTTCAAAATGCGGTTCGGAGAGGTTCCAATACCAGCGGGAAATCGTTTCCCAGTCGGGCACGGTACTGACGAGGAGGCGTTGCAGCACGGTGTAGGCGGCGGGCATGTTCGGCTCAGGGAAGAATTGCGGAACGTTTCGGGCCGTCCATTGACAGACGATTTCGGTTTGATTGGTTTCGGCGGAGGCCTCGACGGTTCCGGATGCGGGCGCTTTGAGGGCGGTGGCGCGAAGCGGAAGCGAAAGGGGTGCGTGAATGGCAAGGCTTTTGAGAAGGATCGGCATGGTGTCTTCGAGGACAAACCAGTCGCACCAGGTGTTGGTCATGCGGGGCTGGACGATGCGGTCGTATAGGCGGTAATGCAGGACATCGCCGATTTGAAGGCCGGGGATATTGACCTGGATGATTTTGTCGTTCGGGTTGTAGATATTCTGGCCCATGCTGCCGGGGTTGATCATGGTACGGCTCTGCTTTTCCACCTCGATCAGACGGGATTCCCCTGCCCCGTTGATGATTTCAACGAGGTCGATGCGGCAGTCTTCGGGGCCGCGCTGATAGGGAATGGTGTAGTAACTCGAGAGGCTGCTGAAATTGCGACGGGCTTCTTCGGTGAGGACCTTGATCCAGGATTCATTCCAGTGGGTGTAGGCGCCGGTTTCCTGATAGATGACCTCGGTGTGGTCGTAGAGAACGACGGCATCGGCATCGGGATACGCCTCGTCGGTGACGAGGGCGGAGGCTTCAAGCAGGGCAGCGCGGTCCGGCGATGACGGGGGCGGGAGTTCCTCCTGCGCGAGTGCCTGAAGGGGCGCGGCGAGAATCAGGATGGCGAATAAGAGATGAAAAAAGCGGCTGTACGTCATGGTTTGGCTCCAGGCGTTGGTGAATCACAGATGTGGTGTAATGTCTGTGGTTATAAGGCACGGCATGCCATGCCACAAGCCGAGAATGTGATCAAGCGTGGCGAAGGGCGCATCTGCGATTTAGTGCATCGCCTGTATGGCCGATCAGACGATCGGCGATCCCGGGAGCGCCAATCGTCTGATTGGCGGGGAGGTGTACTAAAACGGAGAAGCGCCCCGGCGAATGGAGAGTGATTCCGCTCAGGGCGTCATTTCCGCATTCACCCGATAAAAGGCATTGGTCCAAACGTTGGTGTCCTGCATGGCGTTTTCCCCGCCGGTTCCGGGGCGCGGCGAAGCGCCGGGCAGATTGGTCCAATGGTCCGTATTCAGATCGACGGCATATTCGAGGGCATAGAGTCGTCCGGTGGAGGCGGGTGCGAAGCGAATGGTCGCGGGCGGATGCGCCGAGATGCCGGTGGTACGGAAGACATCGCCGGTATCGGCGGGATCGGTGTCGGCGATGCATTCCTGCAGGAGGGTGCTGGATTTGTTGGTGATGACAAGGGCATCAAGGTCGCTCCATTCGGTTATGCCGACCATGCCGGTGGAATAACCGTACCCGGCGTACCAATCCAGGTCGGCGCCGCCCCGGCTTCGGAAGAAGGCGTAGAGGGTGGCGTTGGCCTGGACATTGGTCTCGGTGCGGGGGTTTTGTCGGCTTCCATCGCTCCAGCAGTGAAAGAAGGCGCTGGTATCGACGCCGGCAGCATCGATCTGGGTTCCGCCTGCTCCGGATGCGACGGTTTGGGTGGCGACGCCCGAAATCAGTCCGCCGGCGCCGGCGCGGTAAATCAGGGTGTAGAAATCGTGTTCTCCCTGAGTGACGACGGAGGCCATACCGCTGTAGAAATCAATTTCGACCATCCAGATGTTGGGTGTGCCGTTAATGGCCACGGGAGGCTGAATAACTTCGATGGTAGATGCTTCGCCGTAGATTTTCATGCGGTCGTAAATGGGATGCCCGTAAGTCACCTTCGTGCCGGAATAGATGAGGGATCCCCAGAGGCTGGCGTTGGTGTTGACATCGCTGTACGCCAGCCGGTTGGTGTTGGCTTTGGGATATAGGTCGCCACCCCACCAGGAACCGCTGGGGCTTTCGCCATAGGGCTGATTGGAGTAGGCTGGATTGATGACGCTGCTGTTAATAAAACCAAGGGCGAAGCCTGCGGCCAGATCGCCGGAAATACGCCCCATGACGGCGGAACCAAAGGCGCTGCGGTAGAGATCAATGTGCGTCGGCGCGCCGCCGGCGGGGCCGGTGAGCGTGCCCTGGGCGATGGACATCCAGTCGCCGCTGATGGTTAAGACGGGCTGGGCGGGGGCGCCGGACGAGGGGGCGAACGAGGTGATGACGGGACTTTCGCCGGAGGGGGTCACGGCGGGGCCGACCTGGATCGCCGTGCCGGTCACGGTGAAGTCCGTCGCGCTTTTTCCGCTTCCGTTCAGGGTCGTCACGATGATGGGACCGGAGACGGCGCCATACGGCACCCAGGTTGTGAGGTTGGTGTCGCTGTGGACGGTGTAAGGCGCCGGGATGATGGAGTTATCTTCTGCACAAAAGGCCACTTGTGCCGCACCGAGAAAATGACTGCCCGAAAGAACAACAGGGGTTCCTCCGAGTCCGTTTTCGGCATAGGCGGAATAGGCGGTCATATTGGTGATGAGTCCGGAGGGGAGCCCGGTGGCGAGATCACACACATCCTGCACGGTGGTGAGGTTGGCGGGGGTTGGAGCGCCGTAGATGCTCCAACTGGCCCAGTTGTCGTTCGGCCCGGCATCGCCGCCGATTTCCATCATGAGGGGGGCGGCATTGGTGTAGTAGGTACCGCCCGAGGCAGGGGCGCTGGTGACGCTCATGCTTCCTTCCAAGCGCAGGGCGTTGGACTCGGTGACGGTCAGATCAAAGTCGTAATCAAAGAAATACGTGGGGTCGGTCTTGCCGCCGGCGAGACTGATGGAATCCTTGATTTTCGCTTTGCGGGCGGGTTGGGCGGCCTTTACGGTCTCGAAGTAGGTCGTGAAGGCAGGCCAGGCGTTTTGGGCGTTGTTGGTGAGCACGGGGTCGCCCCGGGTCGGAGCCAGTTGGCCGCTGCTTGCGGAAGTTGGGCCGGCTACCATCACGGGCGTACCATCCGCATTGCGGATGACCGCATTGGAAAAAGAGGCCAGCATATGCGTGACGACATTGCTGAAACGCCCCAGGTCAAAATTCGTCCATCCGCCTACTTTATAAAACCGGGATGAATCGCGGTTGGTATAGATACCTGCGGACGCGTCGGCGGCGTTATTGGTGAAGGAGCGCATCTGCATGGGGATGGAGAACTGATTGATGTAGGTGGTGTCGCCCACATCTTCGGGATTTCCATCGAGGGTGAGTTCGAAGGCGTTCCATTCGGAACCGAACCAGAGGCCGTTGGTGCTGGAAGCGGTGGGTTGCTCCCGGTTGGGCCCGGCCAGATCGGTGGTGCCGTCCCATTGCCCGGCGGCATTGGTGGGGGCGGAGAGATGCCCACCGTGGTAGGAAACAAACCAGGCCGCATTCGGGAAATTGGTGGTGTATACGGCATAATACGGCTCATTCAGGGTGTTGGAGCCCGAGATGCCGATGTCCGCCAGTGAGACGGTCATGTTGGTGGTGGTGGCCATCCAGTTCGTCCAGGTGTTGGCGCCCAATGCGTTCGACCAGGAGAAGCCGCCGCCCTGAAGTCCTTTGGCGGTGGGCAGGATGAAGACCTGCCCGGGTGCGTTGGTGCTGTAATTGTAAAAGCGCACCTCGAGCCTGGGCGGAAGCGGTTGGGCCGGCTGTACCGTCAGGGTCAGATTGGTGGCCGTCCAGTTGGTGGTCAGGTCGTTGTTTCCGTTCACTGCGATGAGTTGCAGGAAATAGCTGACTGCCGTGCCGTTTGTTCCGGGGGTGTAATTCAGTTTGAGCCACACCTGGTTGTCGAGGGGGTTTCCAACCGCGGAATAGTAGAGGTTATTGGTGTTGGGATTGGGGGGCGGATTTCGGACGCCCTCATCGGTGAGATTGGTGAAGCCTGTGCCGTCCAGATTAAACCCGGTGGCTGCTGTGGCGTCGGTAAGATTCGTGTGGCCGAGACTGTCTGAAAAGAACTGAACATAAAGCTGCGAGGCATTGGTCACTTCCGCCGGGCCGATGGCGTTAGTGTATTCCGTTGGTTCCAGGTTCGGCGCGTATTGAGTCTGTCCGGCATCCGTCTCTACCTGGGCGGCGTTCGTATAGGATGCCGTGAAGATCGGAACCGACTGACCCCGCGAGAGAGACGGCACGGACAAAACAAGCAGCAGGGCGAACAAGACGGCGGTAAAAAGTCGTCGTGAAAAATCAAACCGATACGAAGTCATACAGCACCTCCCAAACAGCAAGAGCTTTTTCGGATACACGGCGAAGCGGCGTGTGAACTCAATAAAAATACCCCCGACTGATCGGAAACACTTTAAAACGGAACAGGGAAATAGCAATCAGAATCAAGAGGCGGGCATTGTAACATAAAATGCCGGAAGGATAAGAGAGGGCGTTTCATGCGGGGTTTCAAACGATGGCCCGGCGGCTCTTCTTTGATCAGAGAGCAAGGTCTGAGGGGAGAGGCCGGACAGGGAGCAATCAGGCCGTTTTTCGGCGGATAACACCGCAAAAAACAAGCGCTCCGGACAAACCGATCAGGGTGAGCGTGCCCGGCTCGGGAACGGCGGTGTAGATCAGCGATACGCCGGCATAACCGGCGGAAGGGGTGGAGATTGAATAGGTGGCGCCGTCGGTCCAGGAACTCTGGCTTTGCCAATCACGATAGTTAATGGAAAAGACGCCCGAACCAATGAAGTCACTCCAAAACTCCGGGGCCAGGTAGGCCGAGACCGAGACCTTCTGCGCCAACGCCTGCTGCGGGCCGCTCAATACGGCATGATCCGCCTCGAAGGTCTGATTGAATTCACCTAGAGCATCGCCCGTGGTTGGCCCTGCCTGCAGCGTGGCGGTGGAGGTGTTTATCACGTTGATCCAGGGGTTCTGTGAGCCGTCACTCAGCGTGACGTCTGTGGAGGTCAGAGAAGCCTTCGTGCCGATGACGCCTCCCACGGTGGCGCTTTCCTCGGAATCATTGTCCCACTCGATGCGTCCGCCATACATCCACGTGCTGAAAATCAGTTGAATGGATTGGAGCATGAATTCTTCGCTGACCCGATCGAAGGACAGCGTACGGCTTGCGCCCGGCAGATGAGGAACAACTTCCCTGGTTTGCGTGATGACTTGTCCCCGGCATGAAAACATGATTAGTACCGAGCCGATTACGGCACACAACCCCTGGCGGTATCTCATGATCCGACTTCTCCCCGAATACATATCCTGCGTCGCAGAAACTCATCGTTCCGTGCCGCGCAAAAAGTTAACGGTTTCCAACCATCTGTTCCCCAACAGACCGTATACCGGTATAGTATTCACGCCGAAGCGGTGTTGGCAAGCTCTTTTCTGTTAGGGTGTGTTTGCGTGAGGCCCACGCGGGATTTTGGGAAGGCGGTGCGGCATGGGCAGGAAGGGATCAATAGGCATTTTCGCGGGTGAAGAAGGTGCGAAGAAGAATTTTGAAGTCGAGGGAGAAGGACCAGTTTTCCAGGTAGTAGAGATCGTATTTGATGCGGTCTTTTAGGCTGGTTTGGCCGCGAAGTCCGTTAACCTGGGCCCATCCGGTCATGCCGGGCTTCGAGCGGTGACGCCACATGTAGCGGCTGATGTCTTCTTTGAATTGCTCTACGAAATGGGGGCGCTCGGGGCGAGGGCCGACCAGACTCATGGAGCCGGTGAACACATTCCAGAACTGAGGGAGTTCATCGAGGTTGTAACGGCGCAGAAAGGCGCCGGCTTTGGTGCGTCGCCGATCATCGGGAGCGGTCCAGACAGGTCCGGTATCCTTCTCGGCATCGGCATACATGGTCCGGAGTTTGTAGAGGGTGAAGGGTTTGCCGCGCTCGCCGCAGCGGGTTTGCCGGTAAAAGACCGGGCCGGGAGATTCGCGACGTATCAACCAGGCGGCAAGAAGAATAACGGGCGCGGAGAGAAGCAGCCCCAGGAGGGCCCCGGCGAGGTCCTCGGCGCGTTTGCGCAGACGGTTCCAGAAGTAATCGAGCGGCCAGCGGCTGGCACCGATAAGCGGGATGCCGTCGATGGTCTGCACAAGGACGCCGCTGGTCATGACGCGGAAGATGTCGGGCACGAGATAAAAACCGATAAGGCGGCGTTCGCATTCGAGCATGATCTGAACAAGCTGATCGCGGTGAATGGAGGAATCGGCGAGGAGCACCATGTCGATGGAGCGTTGCGCAAAGAGCCCGTCGAGATCGTTCAGAGAACCGATGATGTGGGCGGAGGGAACGGCAACGTCTTCGTCAGGGTCGTTCATGTCAAGGAAGCCGAGTACGCGGGTGCGCAGGCGGGATTCGCTTTCGAGTCCCTGTTTCAGACGCAGGGCCATGGAGTCGACCCCGATAATGACGGCATGGGCGATGGGCTTGAAACGCGGAATGAGACGTTGCTCAATGCGAAAAAAAAGATAGCGCTCAACCAACAAAAAGAACAGGACGGTTCCGAAGGAAATGGCTACGGTAATACGCGAGAAGGGGGGGTCGGTGCGAATGAT
>JAQVYB010000209.1 GCA_028708815.1 Kiritimatiellia bacterium
AACGCCGCGAGCGGCATGTCGTCCTGGGCGGCGGGTCCAATTCCATCTTCCTCGATCAGGGGCTCGAAGCCACCGTGATCCGCTACTATAACGAAGATACCGAAATCAAACAGTACGGAACCTATCTGGTGGTCCCCGCCAGTTGCCCCATGGATTCGCTCGCCCTTTTCGCGGCCGAAAACGGGCTCGCCGGCCTGGAATTCGCCAACGGAATCCCCGGCACCCTCGGCGGCGCCATATCCGGTAATGCCGGGGCATTCGGATGCCAGATTGCCGACATCATCAACTCCGTACGCATCTTCACGCAGCAATGCACCATCCGCGAAGTGCAGAGTGCCGATATGAAATTTGATTACCGTTTTTCCCGGCTTCAAAACAGCCGCGAAGTGGCCCTCAGTGCCTTTCTTGCGCTGAAAGAGGGGGATCGAACGAAACTGCTCGAAGAGCGGGCACGCATCCTGGAACTGCGCCGCGACAAGCATCCGGACTGGCACACAACCCCCACCGCAGGCAGTATCTTCAAAAACATCGAAGGCCCCGTGCCCTCCGAAAAGAAACTGGCCGCCGGATACCTGCTCGATCAGGTTGGAGCAAAAAAGCTGAAGGTGGGGGGCGCTGAAATCTTTTCGAAACACGCCAATATGATCATCAAAGCCAATCCCGAATGTACCTCGGAAGACGTCTTCGCGCTCGCCGTGAAAATGCACCACGCCGTAAAAGAGAAATTCAACATTTCCCTCACACCCGAGGTCAGATTTTACGACACCACCGGACAGATTCGGCACATCGACTGATCGAAGAACGGGGAAAACAGGCCGGACAACCGCTTAGCGCAGTCCCTGACCCGCACACCGAAGCAGCATGGACTTCCGAATCGCGATCTTTTGCAAACGGGGGCCGGAAGAACAACGGACTACTTCTCAGCCGCCTCCGGCAAACGCGCACGCGCGGCCTTCTTGCCCAAACCCCGGATCGATGCAATCTCGCCCAGATGCTTGCTGCGCGGGCGGGCCTTGCCGGCTTCCCAGTTGTAGATCGAGATCGGAGAAACATCCAGAAGCCTCCCCATCTCCGCCATCGTAAAACCGAGCTTCTTGCGAAGCGTACGGAATCCATTCGCGGAAAACTTAATCTTCTCCGGCTTTTCTCCCGGCTTCGACACTTTCGCACGAGGCACGTTCACGCCCTTTGCCAACTGAGCAATCGTTTTTTCCTGCGCGGCCACCAAGCGTTTCAAGGCCGCAATGTCGCTCCGGGCCCGACTGGATGCCGTCTTTAACGCAGCCATTTCCTTGCGGATTTCCTTGCGTGCCAAGCGGGTTATTTCATCTCGCAGTACCGTCACCATATTAGCCATCATGCACCTCCGTTATAAGTGTTTTCACATCAAAGGAAACACCATCGTTCCCGTCCCTGCCCGATTTGGCAAACATATTCTTTGAAATATTACAAAGGAACCTTGACGGCGACGAGTCATTTCCTGTACCTGTTCCGCGACATGGAACCGGTTCCTGTATGGGCCGAACGGACCTTTCGAAGAAATAAAAAGCCATAGAAACAAACAAGCCGGACAGACGGATAAACAGCATGAAATACGGATATTTTGACGATAAAAAACGCGAATACATCATCACCAATCCTAAGACGCCTGTTAAGTGGATCAATTATGTCGGCACCCTGGCCTTCGGTGGATTCATCGATCATACAGGGGGGTCCCTTCTGTGCAAAGGGGACCCGGCAACCAACCGAATCACCAAGTATATCCCCCAATTACCCGCCTCCGATTTCAAAGGAGAAACCGCTTATCTGCGCATTCATACTAAAAATGGATACCGTGTCTTTTCTCCCTATTTCGTCCCGACCCTGGATTCCTATGATTTATACGAGTGCCACGTCGGACTGCTCTACACGCGCATCCTCTCCGAATTTTACGGCATCCGCACCGAGGTGACCCTCTTTGTCCCGCCCAACAGCCAACAGCTGATCAGGCGGTATACCTTCACAAACCTCACGGATAAGACGCTGGATCTGGATTTCATCCCGGTCGTTGAATACACCCATCCAGACGCACTCAAGCAATTCACCAATGCCGACTGGATCCCGCAAACCATGCAAAGCCGCCTGGCGCAGGAACAAAACGGCATGAAAATCATCATCCAGTATCCCTTCATGTTCAAAAAAACCCGCGTGAATTATTTCACCTCCAATCAGCCCGTATCCTCCTTTGAAACCGACCGGCGGCTCTTCCTCGGTGACAACGAATATGGAACCTGGGCCGCGCCCCGCAGTCTCAAACAAACCGAACTGAGCAACACCGAAGCAAACCGGGGGGACAACATCTGCGCCCTGATGCATCATCTGGGACCCCTCAAACCCGGCGAACAGCACGCCGTAACCACCCTGCTCGGACAAACCGACCGCATCGAAAACGCCCTGCCCGATATAGAGCGTTTCCGCAAACCGGAACAGGTCGCCCAGGCCCTCGAGAACCTCGCCTCCGGGTGGGATGAACTCCTCCACCGAATGCAGGTAAACACCCCTGACTCGTCCATGAACAGCATGCTCAATGTCCACAACCCGCGCCAATGCTACATCACCAAAAACTGGTCGCGCTATCTTTCTCTCTATCAACTCGGACTCGGCGCAGACCGAGGCATCGGCTTCCGCGACAGCGCACAGGACGTCATGGGGATCCTCGGAATGATCCCGGAGGAAGGAGGCGAACTCATTCGCAAACTGCTCCACATTCAAAGGCAAAACGGCTCGGCCATGCATCAGTTCAATCCAGCCACCATGATTGCAACCGCCGGTGATTCCGAACACGAAAAAGACCGCCCGCATTACTACGGCGACGACCACCTTTGGATCGTCCTCGCCGTTTGTGCCTATCTGAAAGAAACCGGCGACAAATCCTTCCTCGACACCCTCATTCCCTTTTACGAAAAAGATGAACAGGGCTCGCCCATCGAGACGGGAACCGTCCTGGAACACCTTAAGAGGGCCCTCGCCTTTACCCGTGAAAACACCGGCCGCCATGGGCTTCCCCTCCTGGGCTTTGCCGACTGGAACGACTCCGTCAACCTGCCCGAAGGCGCCGAATCGCTCTTCATCGCACATCAATACGGCAAGGCCCTCCTCGAGTTGATCGAGCTGATGGAAGACCTGGGCGACGCCCGGCAGGCCACACAATACCGCACCGACTACGAGACCATGAAAGAGCACGTCAACGCCTGCGCCTGGGATGGCGACTGGTACCTGCGCTACTTTGATCACGAAGGCAATCCGCTCGGATCACACACCAATCAAGAAGGAAAAATCTTCGTGAACGCGCAATCCTGGGCCCTGATTTCCGGGTTTGCCACGCCGGAGCGTGCCGGGAAAGCGCTGGAATCCGTTCATCGCCACCTCAACACGTGCAACGGCATCAAGCTCAGCACGCCGGGATTCCGCGAATTTGATCCGGTCAAAGGCGGCGTCACCACCTATCCGCCCGGCGCCAAAGAAAACGGCGGCATTTTTCTGCATACCAACCCCTGGGCCATGATGGCGGAAACCCTGCGCGGAAACGGCGACCGCGCCTTCCAATACTACAACCAGATCAATCCCGCATCACGAAACGACCGCATCGAAGAATTTGAATGCGCCCCCTACAACTACCCGCAGAATATCCTTGGAAACGAACATCCGCAATTCGGGCTCGCCCGGAACAGCTGGCTCTCCGGAACCTCCTCCTGGACCTATCAGGCCGCCACCCAATACATCCTCGGCATCAAACCCGCCTACGCCGGCCTGGCCGTCAACCCCTGCATCCCGTCCGATTGGGAGGGCTTCACCGCCCAACGATGGTTCCGCGGCGCCCTCTATCAAATCAGTGTGAATAACCCGGACCACCTAAACTCGGGCATCCGCTCCATGCGCGTCGATGGCCAACCCGTCACCAACGGCATGGCGCCCGTCTTCAACGACGGGAAATCCCACATCGTCGAAGTCGAATTGGGAGCTGCCCCGAATGCGTCCCAAACACCCAATCATGGCGGATGAGGAGCGACCACCCCCGCCCTTCCCCTCCCGCTCTTCGCACCCTGCGGTTTAAAAGACCTTTTTGATCCCCGATAATTCCGAAAGAACCGGAAAACGACCCCCGTTTGCATAAACGTCCATCCCTTGGGTAACCGCATTTTCCAGAAAAAAGGGGGTGTACGTATTTTCCCCATCCTGCTACGCTGAATCATCGTTTTCAGGCAGCAGCACCCGGCATCCGACAATCCGAAAGGAATGGCCCATGGAATCCGACAGGGAAAAAACCGCGGAAATCGAACTGAAGGATATTTACAAAACCTATATCATGGGGGAGGTGAAAGTCCCCGTGCTGCGCGGCATCGACGCAGACATACGCCGCGCCGAACTGACCGTGGTGCTTGGCGCATCCGGCTCCGGAAAAAGCACCCTGCTCAATATGATCGGCGGCATTGACCGCCCCTCCTCCGGCGAACTCCTCTTCGATCACACCAATATCGCCGACTACGACGACCGCCGACTCACCGCCTACCGTCGACAACACATCGGCTTCGTCTTTCAATTCTACAATCTCGTCCCCACCCTCACCGCCCGCGAAAACGTACAGGTCTCCACCGAAGTGGCCGACCACCCGATGGAACCCGCCGAAGCCCTCGAAAAAGTCGGACTCGGCGACCGAATGGACCACTTCCCCTCGCAGCTCTCGGGCGGACAGCAACAACGCGTCGCCATTGCCCGCGCGCTGGCGAAAAATCCGCGCCTGATGCTGTGTGATGAACCCACCGGCGCCCTCGATCACGAAACCAGCATCCTGGTGTTGAATCTTCTGAAAAAACTCAACGAGGAGTTGGGCACCACCATTGTCATGATCACCCATGCCCCGCCCATTGCCGACATGGCGCACCGGGTGATACACCTCGGCAGCGGCGTGATCGACCGCATCACCGTCAACCACAACCTTAAAAACGCCGAGGAGCTTGACTGGTGACCGTTCTCGACCGTAAACGCATGCGCGATCTGCTGCGCGCCCGGGGGATGCTCCTGGCGGTGGCCGCCATCGTCGCCACGGGCACCGGCAGCTTCATCGGCATGCTCGCCACCTTCAACAACCTGGATGACGCACGCGCCGCTTACTATGCGGAATGCCGCATGGCGGACTTCTGGATTGATCTGAAAAAGGCGCCGGTCACGGAGGTGCGAAAACTCGCCACGTTGCCCGGGATTTCCGAACTGCGCGACCGCATGACCTTTCCGGCCATCCTGGATCTGCCGGACGTCCCTCAGCCCATCAACATGCTCATCGTCTCCATGCCGCGCGAACAGGGCCCGGTGATCAACAACATCCTCGTCCGCGAGGGCACCTACTTCACGGAAAACCGCCGCAACGAGGCCATTCTCTCGGATCAGTTCGCCGAGGCGCGCGGCATCCATCCCGGCGACACCATTCACCTGATTCTCGACGGGCAACGCAAAGCCGTCTACGTCACCGGGCTCGCCATCAGCTCGGAATTCGTCTACTTCGCACCACCCGGCAGCATCGTGAACGATCCGAAATCCTACGGCATCGTCTTTCTCAAACGCGATTACATGGAGGATGTGTTCGGGTTCGACGGCGCCTGCAACAACCTCGTCGGCACACTCACACCCGAAGCGCGGGCCGACGGCGGGCAGGAGGCCATCGACGGACTGGCCCACGAATTGTCCGACTTCGGAGTCTTCTCC
>JAQVYB010000210.1 GCA_028708815.1 Kiritimatiellia bacterium
CACGCAATCCGGAATAAGTCCGTGGTGAAAGAGCCGGGGAAGCAAGTCTTGTTGAATGCTTTAAATCCTGTTAGAAGAAGAAAAGTCGTTGATGCAAACATACTCATGAAGCCGGACCCCGAGAAGGAAATACACCCGAACGTCGAGTGGGAAGCGGATACGGACGGCCTTTTGGTTTGCCCGGTATGCGAATCGCTGCTGTCGTGGGGTGATCGTTCCTGCCAATGTGTTCAGGGCCACTCCTTTGATCGGGCCCGGGAGGGCTACGCCAACCTACTCTTGAGTCACTGCCGTCACTCCCGGAACCCCGGCGATAACGCGGACATGATTCAGGCCCGCCGCCGATTTCTGGATAGCGGGCACTATGCGCCCCTTTCAGCACGGATTCAGCAGGACCTCCGCGAGCGGCTTGCCCGGCGTGATGCCGAAGACGCCGTAAACATGCTGGACTCGGGATGCGGAGAGGGCTCTTTTCTTAGCGGGCTGCATGCGGTCGCAACCGGTTCCTTTTACGGCATCGATGTATCGAAGGAGGCCATTCGCCTTGCAGCCAAACGAGACCAACGCTCCCGATGGCTTGTGGCCAACATCATGCGCAAACTTCCCTTTGCAAGTGATTCGTTCGACATGGTTTTGAGCGTGCTGGCACCCCGAAACATACCCGAGTTCGCGCGTGTTCTGAAAGCGAATGGATCTTTGGTGCTGGTCGTTCCCGGGGCCAACCATCTCCTTGAACTACGCTCGCTGCTGCTGGCCAATGCCGGGAATGCGGAGACCAAGGCCGAGAACGCCGTGGAAATCTGTGAGCCGCATTTTGTTCTTCAACACAAGGAATCCCTCACCTATGAGCGGTTGTTAACCAGGGATCATCTGGCCGATCTGGTTCAAATGACGCCGCTGTTCTGGCGATCCACCCGCGAGGCAAAAGCCCATATCAGTACCCTTTATGAACTACGCGTCACCGTGGATTTTGTCCTTTTAACATTTACGGCTTCCCCGGAGTAAAGCGTCGAAAAGGCTTGTTTTTGATGCCAAAACAGGTTGAAAGCCATTAAATAATGGCTCTTCGGAGTATGGCCGGTACAGCCGCCGCGCCAGCCTTTCCCACAGAGCGGGAAGGTGGCTTCGTGAACGTTGTGGCGTGAATATATTTGCGTGGACATTCATGGATATATTTCGATACTGATAGCGGTTTGAGAACCTTACGCAAACGGACAGAACCCCATGCTTGAAATTAAGGATGTTTCCAAAAAGTACGGATCCGCGGTGGCCGTGAATTCGGTGAGTTTGCGAATCGAACGCGGTGAGTTTTTCTGCATCCTGGGACCCAGCGGGTGCGGCAAAACCACCCTGTTGCGTATGATCGCCGGATTTGAGCGTCCTTCGAGCGGGCGTATCCGGCTCGAAGACACCGACATTACCGACATTCCGCCCTATCAGCGCGATGTGAATACGGTCTTTCAGAATTACGCCCTTTTCCCCCATTACAGCGTATTCGACAACATCGCCTACGGACTGCGTGCAAAAAAATGCCCCGCCGCGGAAATTTCAGATCGCGTCGAGCAGGCCATTGCCCTGGTCGGATTGTCCGATTTGGCCACACGCATGCCGGCTCAGTTGTCCGGCGGCCAACAGCAGCGCGTGGCCCTGGCTCGGGCACTCATCAATCGTCCAAAACTCCTTTTGCTGGATGAACCGCTTTCCGCGCTGGACAAGAAAATCAGCGAGCAAATGCGTTATGAACTGGCCGATCTGCAGGCAAAAACCGGAATTACGTTCATTTATGTGACGCATAATCAGGCGGAGGCCATGACCATGGCCCATCGCGTCGTGGTGATGAATAACGGGTGTGTGGAACAATGCGCCTCTCCCACCGAACTGTATCAGCGTCCTGCCACTCGTTTTGCGGCGGAGTTTGTCGGTTCCATGAATTTCTTTGATGGCACGATTGAGCCGATGGGGGGCGACACCGACACCTTCGGGATATTGCTGGAAGGGCAGGCCCATATCCGACGCCGGGGCCAAGCGGACGGGAAGCCGGGGCGGTCGGTCGTTTTTGGCATTCGTCCGGAACAACTTCGGGTCAGCCTGCTGGAACCGAAGGAGTACGAAAACGGTCTTTTCGGACAGATCACCCGCCATGTTTTTATGGGTGATGCCACCCAGCTTCAGATTCATCTGCAAAACGGAAAGCTTATTGAGGTTAAGGTGCCGAATTATCTTCTGGCCGGAGACTTGGTGATGGCGCTTGAAGCCAACGAACAAGTCTGGGTGATTTGGAGTCAGGGATCAGGTGTCGTACTGTATGATGTCTAGAAATCCACGCCGTATGTTGGCCAGAATCGGGGAGCTGCAAGTGCTTCTTGTGCCGCCTGCGCTTTGGCTGCTCCTTTTCTTCCTCATTCCCGTTGCGGTCATCCTGGCCTTTTCATTTACCAAAACCAACGGGCAGGGCGGCATTCTTCTGGACTTCACGATGGAGCACTTCAAGCGCGCGCTTGATCCGCTTTATCTCAAGCTGCTGGGACGGTCTGCGATGTATGCGGGTCTCTCCACGCTGATCAGCGCGGCCATGGCCCTGCCTGCCGCCTGCTTCATCGCTTTTTCCCCGCCCAAACGCCAAAAGCTTTTGCTCTTCCTTGTTTTCCTCCCTCTCTGGACCAATCTGCTGGTTCGGCTCTTTTCATTTGTTGTGATTCTGAGTGATGGCGGATTGCTGAATCAGGCCCTACAGACGTTCTCCCTGACGACCGAGCCGCTCCATTTGCTGAACACCCCCTTCGCGGTCATTCTCGGTTTTATTTATTGGAACCTGCCCTATATGATTCCTCCGATTTTTGTTTCGCTTGACCGGATGAACGTATCGCTGATCGAAGCATCCATGGATCTGGGCGCGGGACGCATGACCACCTTTCGCAAAATCATTTTGCCGCAGGCCGCTCCCGGCATTGCCGCAGGATTGGTTCTGTGCTTTATTCCGGCGCTGGGCTGTTTCATCATCCCCGATATCCTCGGCGGCCCCGACACCATGATGATCGGCAACCTGATTACCTCCCAGTTTGGACAGGGACGCAACTGGCCTTTTGGCAGCGCGCTCTCGTCGCTTCTGATGCTGCTGGTCATGCTGGCCATCACCCTTTATCTGCGCTTTTTTAACCCGGCCACACAGTCCGCAAACGGAAAACGGTAAACGTATGGCAGGAAATCTATCACGCAGTAATGATCTTAGAGTCGGGCAGGGGCTTTTCCTGAAAATCAGCACCGCCCTGTGCGTTCTTTTTCTGCTTGCCCCGCTGGTTGTCTTGATCGTCTATTCCTTTAATGCATCCCGCCAGGTGACCGTCTGGGGTGGATTCAGCCTCAAATGGTATGTGGAGGCGTTTTTGGATCGGGATCTCTGGACGGCCATCCGAAACTCCATGCTGGTCGCCGGAATCAGTGCCACGCTTTCCACCATCCTGGGCACCATGACCGCTCTGGCGCTTGGCCGTTATACCTTTCGCGGACGTTCATTATGTACCGGCCTGCTCTATGTGCCGGTGATCATGCCGGAGATTATCCTGGGGATCGCGCTGCTGGCGCTTTTCGTCATGCTGGACCTTCCCCGCGGATTCGTTTCCGTCCTGTGCGGTCATATCACGTTCAGCTTTCCCTTTGTGGCTCTCCTCATACTGGCACGCGTGAAATCGCTGGATCGCACGATGGAAGAAGCCAGTCTCGACCTCGGCGCTTCCCCCTGGCATACCTTTTGCCACGTCCTGTTGCCGGCGCTTGCTCCGTCCATTGTTTCCGGATTGCTGTTCTCGTTTACCATCAGTCTCGACAACTTCGTCGTGACCTTCTTCACCACCGGGCCGCAATTAACCACCTTGCCGATGAAGGTGTATTCCATGGTGAAATTCGGACTCACCCCCGTGGTCAATGTGATTTCCACCCTGCTTATTCTCTTCACCGGGATCACGCTGATGGCGATCACCTGGATGCAGCAGGACGGAGCGCGCAGACGTCTGGGCATGCGGCTGGGTCTCGCGCTGGCTGCCATTCTGGGAATATCATTCGTCGTGTCACTGGTCAGCGAGGCTCGCCAAACCAATCTGGTTATCGGGACATGGGCCGGCTATATGGATCCATCGCTCATGGATGACTTCGAGAGCCAAACAGGGATCCATGTCATCCTCACCTACTTCAACGATGGCGAGGAAATGCTCGCCAAAGCCTCCTTCGGAAATCCGGGATTTGATTTGATTATCCCTGCCGCCTACGCCGTCGAAACTCTGCGCGAGCTTGATCTGTTGGCGCCGTTCGATTTTGAACGGATCCCCAACATTGAACACATCGATCCACGCTTTCGCCACCTGCCCTTTGACCCTTCCGGACAGTATTATATTCCCTATACGTATGGTGTAACCGGACTGGCCTATAACAGCGAAAAAATCAAGGAACCCGTCGACAGTTGGCGCATTCTCTGGGATCCACGCTATCAGGACCGAATAGCCATGTTTGATGACATGCTCGAAACCTTCCATCTCGCGCACCGCCTACTTGGCTACGATATGAAGGATGCCGACCCGGCCCATCTGGACGCCGCGTACGAACTCCTCCTGCAGCAGAAACCGCTCCTCCGAAAATATGAAAGCAACCTGGTCAACGACATGCTGCTTCGGGAAGAAATATATTTCGGTCAAAACTGGAACGGCAATGCGCTCCGACTGATCGCCGACCACCCGCAATTCAAATTCGTCATTCCGAAGGAAGGCTCCCTGATGTTTGCGGATAACATCTGCCTGCTCAAGACGGCGCCCAACCCGGATGCCGCTCATCTTTTCATCGACTTCCTCCTGCAGCCGGAAAATACCGCGCGTAATATTCAGACCATTCAATATGCTATGCCCAACCCGGACGCCTGCCTGCTCCTGCCTCAGGAATTGCGGGAAAATATGGTGCTTTTCCCACCCCTGGGAGATATGTCGAACCTGCAAATCCTGCCCGATTACGGCACCTTTCTCCCCAAAATCAACGAACGATGGGTGCGCCTGAAAAGCGAATGATCCGGAAACGCACGTGCCGAACCGCGAAGGAACACGCGTCACCGGCATCCAGCAAATGGTTGAAGCCAACCCATTCTCAATGATAGGATCACGTCGTTATAAGTACATTAATGAAAGCAGACGTTTTGAGCCTGAGCGTTTCCGAACGTATCCAGCTTGCCGTGGATATTTGGGACACTATCGCGGAAGTTCCGGAGGAAGTTGGTTTGTCCGATGAGCAGAAGGCCGAGCTTGACCACCGCCTGTATGCGTATCACCAGAATCCAGACGGGGGGTTCCCCGTGGGGCATGGTACGGGAACGGATCAGGAGTAAACGATGAGCCGACTGCTCGTTGTCCGCCCCGAAGCCGAAGCGGAAATGACAGAAGCGTTCGACTGGTACGAAGACCAGGTTCCCGGCCTCGGATCGGACTTTCTGCCTTTCTGTATTTCATGCAAAGCGTAATCCGAAGCGCTGGCAGGAGCGGATCTGAGGCGCACGAAAAACCAGTATATCCACCGCTATGAGGTGGATTTGCAGAGCCCAAGCCGGCGAATATTCTGCGGGAGTCTCTGCATTGCCACCTCATAGATAATGCCATTTGGCAGAGAGATCCATCATTTTTCATCATCAGCATACTCCTTAATGAGTTTGATATATTCTGCTACCAGAGATTTTGACAGCCCGGTTGCCTGATGT
>JAQVYB010000048.1 GCA_028708815.1 Kiritimatiellia bacterium
CAGGAACTGCCCTACGGCGGGTACGCCACCAAACCTCCACTCACGGCCTGGCTTCAAGCGGCCTGCCACGCCATCCCGGGCGTAGGCTGGGATGTCGCCCTGCGCCTTCCCCCGTTTGCCGCCGCCCTAGCCCTGCTCCTGCTGATCTACCGCTGCGGCCTCCGCATGGGCGGAACGCTGGGCGCCGCTCTCGCGGTTACGGCGTTCGCGTTTAATATGATGTCGGTGCGCATCGCCACGCTCGTCCGAACGGATATGCTGCTGGCCCTCTTCTGTTTTCTGCCGGGCCTGATGATTCTGAATCACATTGAACGGCGGCGGGCCTGGTCGCGGCGGGATGCATTCTTTTTTTTCCTGGCACTCCTGGCCGCGGTCTTCACCAAGGGACACACCGTCTATGCCTTTCTGCTTCCCGGCATGGCGGCCTTTGCGTTCATTCAGCGAAAACGGCACGAGCCCAACCGGGCCTGGCCGGGATGGATAGCCCTTCTTCTACCCATTCTTTTGCTGCTCGGGGCCCTGGTTTGGGCCGTGTGGCGCTATCCGGAATTCTACGAACAAATTGTTCTGGGTGAAATGGTCTCCGCGTTTCAAACCTCGGAGGGAGGAAAAACCGCAAAGCCGTTTCTGTACTATGTCGCCCACATTCTGCACCGCTGGTCACCTTGGAGCCTGCTTCTGATTCTGCTGGCCGGGACCCAGGCCAAACGTTTGAAGGCCTGCTGGAAAGATCCGGTCTTCGTGTGGTTGGTGTGCTGGATGCTGGGCGGGTTGCTGGTGATGTCCGCCATCCCGGATAAACGGAGCGACCGCCTCTTTCCGCTGCTTCCTCCGCTCACGCTCCTACTGGTTTATTTCGCCGCGCTCTATGATCGGGCTCATCTGCTGGGCCTGAACTACCGCCGGTTCATGACAGGCGTCATCGTCATCGGCGCCTGCCTTTGGACAGCCTACGGACTTTCCGAAACGGGAAACGATCTGCGGAAACAATCCAATGCCCTGCGGCTCTTCTCCTCCCGAATCGCCGACCAGGTCTCCCTGGAACGCCTCTCCGTGGCGGGCCCTTCCGCCGAAGGCTTTTTGTGTTACTTTGAACAGACCCGAAGCATGACCGTGGAGGAGGCGGTGGCCGCATGGAAGGAAAAACGGCTGGACGCTCTGGTGATCAGCCGGCATCTGCTGGAGGGCCGTGAAGCCGAATTCGAGCCTTACGCCGTGCTCGATCGCGTACAGGATCCGTTTAACGAGGAGAGTTATTCCTGCATTATTCCTGCGGAGTCTGTATCCGATACTCCGTGAGATTTCTCCGCTGATGCGGCAGCGATGAACCAGCACAGATGGTGCGCCCGACGGGATTCGAACCCATATTTCTAGCTTCGGAGGCTAGCGCTCTATCCATTGAACTACGGGCGCATCGTAATGAAATCAAAACGCACGGATAGGTTTATACCACCTCTCCGTGCGTTTCAATGGTGAATATACGGAATTATCCGTTGGCCTTTTCAAACTCTTTCATGAAGGCAATCAAGGCATCCACGCCGGCCGCCGGGAAGGCGTTATAAATGGAGGCGCGTATGCCGCCGACATCCCGGTGTCCCTTTAGACCCTTCATATTCTGACCCGCCGCGTCTTTGATGAACTTCGCTTCCAGCTCTTCACTGGGCAGGCGGAAGGTGACGTTCATGATGGAACGCGATTCCGGCGAGGCTGTGCCGCGGTAAAAATCTGTCGAGTCAATCGCCGCATACAGCTTGGCCGCTTTCTCCTCGTTGCGCTTGCCGATGGCCGCCAGACCACCTTCCTTCATAATCCAACGCGTAGTCAGCATCAGCATGTAGCAACTGAAACAAGGCGGCGTGTTGAGCAGTGAATCCTGTGCAATGTGACTCTTGTAACGGAAAATATTCGGGATTTTGTCGGATACCCGCTCGGCCAAATCTTTACGGATAATCACAAGCGTGACGCCCGCCGGCCCCAGATTCTTCTGCGCACCCGCATAGATCAGCCCAAACGAATTGATGTCCACCGGACGGCAAAAAATGTCGGACGACATGTCTGCGACCAGCGGTGCCTCTACGCGGGGATAGCTGCGCCATTGCGTGCCCCCAATGGTTTCATTGGAGGTGATATGCAGGTACGCTGCGCCGGCGGTGGACTGAATGGCGGAAGCATCCGGCATGCGGGCCGGCGTTTCCTTGGAGGTATCGGCCACCACATTCGTCGCGCCCAGCACCTTGGCCTCTTTGATGGCCTTCCCGGCCCAGGCTCCGGTGTGGACATAATCGGCTGACTGTCCTTCGCCACGAAGATTCATCGGCACCGTGGCAAACTGCGTGGTGGCGCCGCCACCCAGGAAAAGCAGGGCGTATTCATCGGAGATGTTCGCCACCTTTTTCAAATTCGCCTTCAGCTCCTCATGTACGGCGGCATATTCCTTTCCGCGATGACTCACCTCGAGGATGGACATGCCACAGCCTTGGTAGTCATACAGTTTTTCCTGCGCCTCTTTGATGGTTTCTTCCGGCAATATCGCCGGGCCCGCACTGAAATTATATATCCTGCTCATGATCGTTCTCGTCCTCCCTTGGTGGTTGATCTCGTCCAACGCAATGGGGCGTAATGTAACCCGAAGCGGCAGCAACGTCAATTAGACGGCGGAGAAATCCTTTGAAAATCCTGCGAGGCTGTACGGGCTCGTTCCCAGTGGTTTTGTGCTATAGATGTATAATAGATTAAACTTCCGTGGACTGGGCATGCCCGAAAAACTTAAGAATTTCGAGAAACGATCCCGTTTCTTGTTTTTTTATAATAGACACCAGTGTAGTTCTATGCTATAAATTCGATCGTTCTTTTAGCTGAAACAGCAGAAAGATCGGTGCCATTCGGAAAATAAATGAGACGAAAAAATATTGAATTGCAGAGGAAAGAAGAATAGTAAAGGAGCGTTGTAAGGGGTTGCCATCATGAAGAGCGTGATCATAATTTTGCTCGGCATATGGATGCTGTCTCCGGTTACCGGCGTCTCAGCCGGGGCGACGGGGCCGGATCATCAGGCATTAATTTGTGAAGATCTGTTGGTTGAACTTTCGCAACCCCTCCCGCCCCCCCCCGCCGAATCAGCCGCACGCGATACGGGCAGTCTGCTTGAGCCACTGTATAGCATGGAAACCAACAAGCTGATGCTCTTGGCCATATTCGGTTTCTCCCTCGTGCTGATGACGCGCATCCTTTTCCAGATGCGGGTTAAGGCAAGGCATAGGCAGATCAGTACCCACTCCTGTGAATTGCATTCGCATCCTTCCGGACGTTCGCATTACAACACCGCGGGGAAAACGAAAAAAAACCGCTCGTCGGGCTCATCCGGCGGATATTCCTTAAACTGTACGGGAATGTCTATTGAGCAGTTTCACCTGAACACCATGTGTGAACGGCGGCCCAGATACACCCGGTCTTACAAACGTTTTGCGCACTCCCCTTCTTATTAATGCAGAACTTTGCTTGAAAACGCCTCTGGCTTTCTTTATGAATCATTCCAAGTTGGCAGCGCCCATTGCGTTGGGTAGAATTGCGGAATAAAGAAATCAATCTGGGAGTGTGGGCTATGAACAGCTCATGGAATATGCCTTACCATGCAAATGACAAAGCCTGAACTACCCGGCTACGAAATGCTTGAAATGCTGGGCGAAGATGACGGCATGACCATGTGGAAGGCCCGTCAGATATCCCTGGATCGCTTCGTAGTAATCAAAATACTGGCTGTCACTGCTTCGACCAACTCGGAATCGCTCGCGCAATTGCGGCGCGAGGCTACAGCCGCCGCCCGATTGAAAAATCCGGGTATTGTTCAGGTTTTCGATGCCGGCGAATTCGGTCCTTTTGCTTACATTGTATTGGAATACATTGAAGGACGTTCGGTTTGCAAACAGTTGAATCTTGTTTCGGTAATGTCCGAGGACGAGGCCCTGGCCATTATCCAATGGGTTGCCCTCGCGCTGCAGTACGCCTGGAAAGAACACCGTGTCATTCACTGCGATATCAAACCGGATAATATCATTCTGTCGGAAACCGGTGATGTCCGGGTGGGTAATCTGGGCATCGCTCAGGTTCTTAATGCCATGTCTGCCGGAGGCGACGTTGGCGATTTCGTTGGCACGCCCAATTATGCTTCACCGGAGTATATCGGCAATAAGGAAGCATTGGACTGTCGAACCGACATCTACAGCCTCGGCGCCACGTTCTACCAACTGGTGACCGGCGTGCCGCCTTTCGGACACCTGGAACCCGCCGCCATTCTGGAGCAGCAACTCCTCGGCCACCTGGAGGACCCGCGGGATCTGAACCCGAATATTTCCGATGCCGTGACCTCCGTCATTCACAAAATGATGGCTAAAAACCTGACGGATCGGTATGCGGACTGGAGAGCGCTGCTGAAAGATCTGCACGCCCTCAAAAAACAGGTCCCCCTAACCTGCCCACGCTGCCCATTCGGACACAGTACGGTGCGGCTCTCTCGTCCATTTGTTCTCCCCCCGCCACCGCCTGAAGAAAAACCCGTCGCCCCCGCGCCACCCGCCGCGAAAAAACAAATCCGTATCAATAAAACCGATCTGGAGAAAACCAAAAAGCAGCGCTCCCGCGGTTCCTCGGGATGCCTGTTCAAATTACTTTTCTTAGTGCTGCTCGGGACCGGTATTTTCGCCGCCGCTCAGTATACGGCACTGGGCCCCGTCTTACGGACTTATCTTGAAAACGGACTGGATTATATTGATTATTACCTGCATGGAGCATCGGCCTCTCCGCAGCAGGAGCAGCGCCTGGCCGACCAACCCCATCCACAGGCGCCCATACCGCTGCCCCCAACCGTCGCGCCGGCGGTGGAACCGCCGGCCTCCGCCCCGATTCCCGCTCAGCCCGCTGATTGGAAATCGGATCCCTCCTATACGCAGGGACTTGAACTCTACCGGGAGGCACGCCGTATCTATCAGGACTACATCACCACGCGCAAGAATCCGGCCCTGCTGGGCGAGGCCGAGGAAAAATGCCGCGAGGCCGTCGACCTGCTCAAGGCCTGCCGCGATAGACTACCGCCCCAGGCCGGCATCCAACCCATCATTGATCAGTGCTACCACCTGATCTCCGATTGTCATCATGCACGACCCCTGGATTTATAATGTGGCCTTCGGGCGCTGATTCCCCGTAGTCGCATTAGTTTAGAGCTTGTGTCGAAAGAGAAACCGCATTAGCCTTCTGCATTCAACCAGACAGCATATTTAAAAAGCCATCATGAGCCAACAGCCTCTATTATGCGAACACTGCGGCTACCCCTTTGACGCGAAACGTACGGTCAAGGGACCTGTTATTTGTCCTGCATGCGGACTGGTTGCTCACCCACACGGCGTCGAGAAAACCGCCCCACCCCCTCAGGCGGACCGGGTGAAATGGATATCCGCACTTCGCGTGGGATGGCAGGTGCTGATTCTTGCTCTACTGCTGCTCAACCTGCACCACCTCCTTCGCCTTCGGACCGAAGTTCGCAATCTACGCGAAACAACGGCACTACAGGATGACGGACTTCGGACAGCGGAACAGGCCGAAACTCCCCGCAACGGGGAGGAGGAGGCAATCGCTGATGAATCGCAGGCCATTCTGGAAACCACGCTGCGCGATACAACGGAAAACACCCTGAGTGAAGAGGACTTGCGCCAGTATGCCTATTATTCGGACAAGCTGGATGAGCGCTATCCGCTTCATGCGGTCAACGAGTATATCAAACTGCGCCAACTCAATGGGCTTATCCAACGCGGACAATTCATCGGCCTGAAAGATGATGCGGTCTTACTATTGCAGAATGGAGCAATTCAAAATATACTTCTATCTCAATTAGACCGGGATTCGCGAATACGGGTTGATCCCGTCTTCCGTGAAAAGGCCGTACAATTCCAAATGAATAAAATATTAATAAACCCGAGCGAGTCACACCCGTCTTCCTCCGGGAGGTAAAATATGAGCGATAAAGAAACCGTCGCAAAACTTGAACATATGAATTTTGAACTCAGCAAACAGCTTGTGCAATCCGAGCGCATGCGCTCCCTGGGCACGCTTTCAGCCGGAGTAGCCCATCACTTCAACAACCTGCTGTCTGTCATTCTGGGATATTCCTCTTATATTCTGAATCGGGAGAATCTGTCCAGCGAGGCCACGGATGCGCTCCAGAAAATATCGGAAGCCGCTCAGCGCGGACGGCGCTTGACGGATGAAATTCTGGCCTTTGCCGGGAACGAATCAGAAGAATTCAAGGGATACCGAGTGCATGAAACGCTGCTGAGCGTGCTCTCGCTGCTCGAACTGCAAACGTCCGGACAAATCGAGGTGAGCACGGAACTGGCCGCAGAGAACGATTATGTGGCCGCCCCGCAAAGCGCCTTGCATCAAATCGTATTCAACCTGATTACCAATGCCATTGACAGCATGCCGGCCGGGGGAACGCTTACCATTCGGACGGCAAATGTGGCCATGTCGGGCGACCAGCCTGGTCAGGACTACCTACGCCTTGAGGTGGAGGATTCCGGGGGGCTGGTGTTTGATACGCCCGAGTCCGATGAAGGATTCCAGATGAAGGACCGGGCCGGGGTGAAACTTTCGAGCGTATACGGCATCGTCGGTAAAATGGAAGGCACCGTGCTGATGACCTCCAAACCCGGAGCATCCGCACGAATTGAGGTTCTGCTTCCCACGGCTCAACCGGACTCTCCCGGATCACAACCCAAACCGGTTTCTAAAAAGCTCGATGCTTCACTCATTTGGGTGGTGGATGACAATCCCACCTTCCGCGAAATGTGCGAAGTGGTGCTGGCAGAGGAAAAACATACCATCCACAAACTGTCCTGCGGGGAACAACTCCACAAATACTGGAAAGAAAATGCACAGAAACCCGACTTGCTTCTCATTGATTTCAGCATGCCTGATTACAATGGACTCGAGCTGGTGGAATGGCTGATCGAACAGAAATCCACGGTCCCGGTCATTCTGGTAAGCGGGCTTTCAGAAGATCAGCCGGATATTCGGCAGGCGCTTTCAAACCGCCGGGTCCATTTTCTTCAAAAGCCGTTTGCGGCCAGCGAGCTCGCTGATATGGTCAATGTGGCTCTCGGCGAAAACCTGCTTGAACAGTAGCAGGCCGCCGGCCCTGGTCTGCCATCCTGCGGGTCTACAACAGCGGATCCGCTGTTGGGGTTTGGTCTTCCTGACGTGAGCAGATGGACCCACCGTTTTTCTTCTTCAAATCAAAGCCCAACGAATGGTTAGAGGGTGTCCCATCGGGTCTGGAGTCTGCTGCGCTCATATTGGCAAACCACCTTGATTTCCGAACTGGAAATGACCGGGGTACGCGGGAGATAAACCACCTCGCAGATATCCTTCAGAGAGTCGAAGCGACCGGCCCAATCATCTCCCATCACCAGGATGTTCGCTCCACAACGAAGAACATACTCCCGCTTGTCTTCCAGACTTTCTTCCGTGAACACTTCATCCACACAGCGAAGAGCCCGTACAATTTCCAACCGATGCTGCGTGGGATAGATCGGATAGCGCCCCTTCTTGCTGAAATTCAATTCATCGGATGATACCCCGACCGCCAGCGAATCACCCAGCGCCCGGGCACGCGAAAGAATATTCAGATGACCAATGTGAAATAAATCAAAGGTTCCGAATGTAATGACTTTTTTTCCGCTCATCGTTTCGCCTCACCCCTTCTCCTGTTCAGGGAATCCGACCAGGTCAGAATGCGACGGGTGGTTTCCGCCTCACAGCCGTGGAACCCATGGTCGGCACCGGGAATAATGTGGTCCTCAAAACGGATGGAGCGCGACGCCTTGCGCAGGATGGCGTGCATGGTTTCCACCGGTAGGCAGCTATATTCCTCGGCACTCCCGAAGAGAAGCAGAATGGGACAGGTCACCCGACTAAAATGGGTGAGTTGTCCTTCGTAATTAAAAATTTTTGCTTCCGTCCGGGTGGGATCGGCCACGCTGAGATAGCGCCGGGCGCTAAAACCGAGGCATTGCGGCGGCATCAACGTGTCGCCACGCCCTTCTTCGACCAAGTGGTGCGCGCGCTTCACCCAACGATTGAATGAACGCCCCGCATCCCGCTGCGCAATGGCATAATCATCGCCCGGCGCCAACAAAACCAGACCGTTTACGCCGGGATCTCTCCGCCGTGCCTGATACCAGGTTATTTTCTGACAGCCGGTGCTGTGACCGATCAGAATGAAGCGTCGATAACCACGGGCGCGACCAAAGGCGAGCGCGGCATCAAGATCCCCCAGGCAGTCTTCAAAGCGCTCATCAACAACCTGTGCCTCCGCACCGCGGTTGTTGAAGGAGAACAGATCGTACCCGGCCCGAACGCAGCGGGACAGCAATTCTTTTTTCAAGTGGGAACGATAGAAATTGCTGTGCATGCCGTGCACAAAGATCAGCAGTGTTTTTGCCCTTTGTGCGCCCGTCCGTAAAAAGCCATCCAGCCACACCGTTTTCCCTGCTTTCGCTATGGGGATACTCACCAGGTGGCCGGGCCACATTCTACGCTCTTCTTTCATGTGCACTTCCTCTTCACAAACGGCCTGAATCAGGCACTCCAAAGGTAGGACAAATTCCGCACAAAGTCCAATCCGTTGGATTGAAAAGAAGGGAAATGGAGGCGCGGATCGGACTCGAACCGATGAATACAGGTTTTGCAGACCCGTGCCTTACCACTTGGCTACCGCGCCTCTTAGGGAAAGAGCGGGGCTAAAGTAGAAGGGCTGCCCCAAAAATGCCAGTAAAAAATGGCTTTATTTACAGGCAGTAGGGAAGAAAAAATCCGGGCCATCGACAAAAAAAGAGCGTCCTGACGGACGCCCTTCTTTGTGATCGAATTCTGTCAAAAACACAACAGGATCTTCGCGATGGTGTTAAGGAGCCTGTTCCGGGGCGGCTTTCGGACAGCCTTCCATCGAGCCGCATCCCATCGTTCCGGGACGTCCTTCCCCGCACTCCGACTTACGCCCTTTTCCACCGGATTTTCTGTTTTCCCGATTCTTCATCCCGCCTTTACGCATGGCGCCCATTTCCTTTCGGATCTGCGTACGCTGCTCTTCGGTCAGGTTGCTTCGTATATCCAGCCAGGCGGCCATTCCGGCTTTTTTCATCTTCAGTTCAGAGGCGCTGACGGCATCCATGGCTTTGAAAAGCGCTTCGCGATCATCCGATTGCGATTTCATCAGCGTTCTTAAGGCCAGGTGCGCCGTTTTCAATTCCGCTTCCAGGGCAATTTCTTTCACTTCAAACTGAAGGGCAATCTCTTCCAGCACCTTTTTCTGGTCGGCGGTGATATTGAGACGAGCCATGCACTCTTCATTATCCAGCAGGCGTTCTATGCCACGCATCGACCCATCCATACCCCCTTTTTTCGGTCCACATGCCCCGGGTCCCCGGGCAAAAACACCTGTAGCCAACGTCAATACGGCCAGGGCCGTCAGGCAAACCATTCCATTTCTCTTCATCTCGTACTCCTTTCCTTCGTTGTGACTCTTTGCGCGGTTCTCTCTCTAAATCATCTGCGCATGGTGAGTAAAACGCAGCCAAGTGAAAAAAATTGCAAAAAAAATCCCGGGCCGTGCCCGGGATGTGACTTGAACGTCATTTAAATAAGGGTTGGCAACACTCCGCACAGGCTAACGACGAGCCTCGTCGTGTGTAGGGGGAGATACCTTGTTACGAAGCATTGCCAACGCCAAATTGTTTGATAAACGCTCCCCACGTATTTCTATCAAGCGTGCTTTTGAAACGCCCTTGTTATGGGTGCTCTTTTAATAAACGGACTTCCTAAATGCAAGGCGTAAAGCGCAATAAACTTTTACGCCTTGAATCAGGTTGCCGCTGCTATTCCGTTTTGGGTGCTTTTTTCCCGGAGAACATCAGAATCAGATTCAGGATGATGCCGACGATGGCGGCCAGACCCAATCCTTTGAACTGAATGGAGCCAAAGGACAACTCGGCACCGCCGATGCCCAGCACCAGGATGGACGCCGTAATCATCAGGACTCGGGCATCCGAAAAATCAACCCTTGCATCGACCATGTTCTTGGCACCGATCGCGGCGATCATGCCGAACAACAGAATGGAAAGGCCACCGATAACCGGGCTCGGAATGGTTCCAACCAGCGCCGTGAACTTCGGAATAACGGCCAGCAGAATGGCGCAGCAGGCGGCAATGCGCATGACTATGGGATTGTAAACACCCGTCAGCGCAACCGCACCGGTATTTTCGGAATAGGTTGTGTTCGCCGGCCCGCCCATCAAGGCCGACAGCGAAGTCGCCAGCCCGTCACCAAGCAGGGTGCGGTGAATGCCGGGGTCTTTGATGAAATTCTTCCCAACCACATTGCCGATGGCCAGCACATCACCGAAGTGTTCCACGATGGTGACAATGGCTATCGGAAGGATGATCGACATGGAGCGCATCGAAAAAACCGGCGCACTGAATTTGGGGACACCGAACCACGCGGCGGCCTTAACCGTCGTGAAATCCACCATGCCCATGAAAACCGCCAGGGCATAGCCAATGATCAGCGCCGTCAGCACCGGCAGCATGGAAAGCAGCTTGGCTCTCTTTTCGAAAAACACCCTCACAAAAACGGCCACGGCAAACGTAAAGGCGGCCACGAACCAGCATCCGCCGATGCCGAATTGCTCCACCAGTTGCGGTGCGTAGGAACCATTGGCATTCTTGATGGCCACAGGGGCGAGAATCAAACCGATCAGCATGATCACCGGTCCGGTGACGTGCGGGGGAAGCACTTTGTGCAGCATGTCATAGCCGATGACTTTGAAAAGACCCGCCGCAACAACATACAGCAAGCCGGCCACAACGATCGCGCCGCAGGCTTCCGGAAGGCTTCCGCCATCCGCCGTGGAAACGGCAATGATGCCGGGAATAAAGGCGAAGGATGAACCCAAAAATACCGGAACTTTGAATTTGGTAAGCACGTGAAACAGCCAGGTACCAATACCGGCCGCAAACAGGGTCACACCCACGTCAAGCCCTGTGATGATCGGCACCAAGACCGTCGCCCCGAACATCACAAACGTATGCTGAATGCCCAGCACCACATTTTTGCCCGTTACATCTTCCTTAATACTCATACGCCTAGCCCCTTTTGTTGATGTTAACCAATGTCTGAGTCAGCCTGCGTCCGGCATTTTTTCCAAGCCAACCCCTCATCGTTATTGAAAAAGAGGCTTGGCGGGGCAAAAACACCCGTATGAGACGATTATAGGCGCGCGGTGGTCACAGTCAAATGAGTTTTTTGAACTTTATCATGGAGAACCTCCCGGTTCCATCAGCCGGAGCAGCTCCCCGGCGACGCGTTGCCCTCCGTCCCGCTCCATCGGTTCGGCAGGGGGAGGGCATTCTTCGAGACGCTCCAGATAGGGGCGAACACACCCGGCATACAAATCCTCCTGCGGGATATGCACGCCGCGCAGGTGCCTGCGAATGGCCTCTTCCAGAATGGGGTATTCAATGAAGTCCTGTCGATCCACATACACCAGCGGCTTATCATTGGCAATGCACTCGGAGAGCAATCCGTATCCCGGCTTGGAAATGACCGCATCGGAGGAGGCCAGCACATCGGAAAAGGAAAACGCTTCCCGGGACACGCTGTGGATTCCGCTGCCCTCCCACGCCAGTGGTTGAACGGTGAAAAACTCGTACCCCGGTTCGCCGGCCACCCGGCGCACCACCTCATCCGTCCAGTTCAACGCGGCGAAGGAAAGCAGTACCCAGGTTTTATCGGGATCGGCACCCGTCGCCTCCGCCAGTTCCGCCCGCCGTGAAACGCCCGGTTGGGCCAGGAGCGGGATGTTCACCTGCCGCTCGAACACCGTCATTGGTTCTGAAAAGGGAAGCCGAAGCAACAGGTCCGCTTTTCGGTAACCCTCTTCGATTTTTTCTATGAGTGGCCACCAGCGAGGGTCTTTCTCCGCAAAGGGGGAATAAATCCAGTTCCACCCGAAATTACCGACCGCCACACAGGGAATCCCCGCTTTGGCCGCCGCTTCCATCGGGATCGACGGGATATCCGCCACGACCAAGTCAGCCTTCGCCTCACTCAGAAAGCAGACCTCCTGATCCACCAGGGCCGTACGCTGCGCAAAGAGCCCCTCAACGGTCCGAAAGGTGGCGGGCACATCCACGGCTACGGAATCGATCTGAATCATCCCCACGTCGAATGATCCCGCGCGAAAAGAAACCGGAAGCCCCTTCAGGCGCGGCTCCAAGAACGACACCGACAAACCGGTGGTAAGCACCATCTGCACATCGGGACGCCGCGCGACCAACTCCGGCAGAATGTCACAGGTCCGAACGCCATGTCCGTAACCGTGCGCCGACACATAATAAGCCACTTTTTTCATAACCGCAGTCTACAGCCAGTTTTCAACCTTCAAGTCTGGAATTCGCTCGAAATGTTTTAGATTTCCGGTAATCAGCGTCAAGCCGTTACTCAGAGCAAGTGCGGCGATTTGGATATCCGCGAACGACAGGGGGCGCCCGGCTTTTTCAAGACAGGCCCGAACCTGACCGGCGACCCACGCCGCCTTAACGTCGAAATCCACCACGTTCACTTGAGGCAGCAGGATTTCCGATAGATTTTTCAAATGATATTCGCAACGGGTGCTTTTATGGGCGCCATACACGATTTCCGAGATGGTGATCGTGCTGATGTGTTGTTCGTTGGCGGCAAGAGATTTCAATCGTTTCAGCAGGAATTCACTGGGACGAGGTTTTAACAGGTTGGTGATGGTATCCGTATCAAAGAGAAACATCGCGCCCCTCGCCTCCCTGTTCGCGCACGGTCAATACATCCTTCGCAATTTCATCAAAACCGCCCCACTTTCCTACTACGGAGGCCAGCCCGCGCCTTTTATCAAACTGCTCCAGCTGGCTGTAGTCCTCAAGACTGACCAAGGCCGCCACGGGCCGATCCCTGCGCTTTACAATAATGCGACAATCCGCATGAGCACTTTGCGCTACATAATCCGCAAAATGACGTTTCATTTCGGCCACAGGCACTTCCAATGTTCTCATTATCAGCCTCCAATGCTAGGTATTGAAATAGTCTTTATGTACATAAAGTACCTTTTGTAACCGATCCTGTCAAAACATTACACACCCGGTTACTGATTTAGCAGAATGCGAACGATTCCATCCCCATTGCCATCCCGCAACGTGAAGCCGTCCGGCAGAGAGCCATCCGAAAGAGTTGCGCAACCGGTTGTCTCGCCGCTGGTCGTCAATCCGAGAATAATGGTCGGTTCCGGTCCTTTCATGCGTTTCGGACCCCAGACTCGGTTCCATCAAATATCCGCCTCGAAATCGGGAATGGACACCGGCTCGATTTCCTGCTTTCCTGAGTTCCCGATGGAACCGGGGCTTGTTTGCGCTGTTTGCCCGGGTGTTATTCAGGAGCTTATCATGTTACTCGACAGTAAACCGTATACACTCGACCGCATCGCGCGGATGATACTGAAGCTGCTCATCCTGCTCGCCGTAATTGCCATACTGGATTATTTCAGTGAGGTGCTCATACCCTTCGCCGTGGCCTTTCTGCTGGCCTATCTGATCAATCCACTCGTCACAACCATTCAGCGCCGGGTCAAACGACGCGGTGTGGCGGTAGCGATGGGGCTGGTGTTGGTGGTGGCGGTATTCACCGGTCTGGTTCTCTTTCTAACCCCGCTGATCCTTCGCGAATTTTCGGCCATGATTCCGTTTCTCTCCAAGATTGAACAGGCTCACCCTCCGGATTGGCTGATCAAACTCCTGCCGAATGTGCAGTGGGATCAGTGGTTGCAGCGCCTGGCCGATCAGGACATGCGGGAGATGTTTCAGTCCGAACGCTTTCAGGAACTCTTTCAAAACATGCTCCGACGTGTGCTGCCGGGCGTTTGGAACGTCATTACCGGCACCATCAGTTTTATCATAGGCCTGATTGGCCTGGCCGTCATTCTGCTCTACATGATTTTTCTGCTCATCGATTACGATAAAATCAAGGAGACGTGGCCCGATTATCTTCCTCCGGGTTATCGTGCGCGAATAATTGGCTTCGTCCATGATTTCAACGAGGCCATGAAACGTTATTTTCGGGGGCAGGCGATTATCGCCTCGATTGTGGGATGCCTTTTTGCCTTTGGATTCTGGTTGATCGGCCTGCCGCTCGGTATTTTTCTGGGGCTTTTCATCGGCCTGCTTAATATGGTGCCCTACTTGCAGATTGTCGGCCTGATTCCCGCCTTTCTGCTGGCATTTCTCTCGAGCATCATTACCGGCGTGAATCCCTGGCAAATGCCCCTGCTGACCCTTCTGGTGTTTGCCGTGGTGCAGGTGCTTCAAGATCTGGTGCTGACGCCGAAAATACTGGGCAAGGCCACCGGCCTGAGCCCCGCGGTCATCCTCCTCTCGCTGGCCATCTGGGGCAAACTGCTTGGGTTTCTTGGGCTGCTCATTGCCATCCCGATGTCCTGTCTGGTGCTGGCCTACTACCAGCGCTTCATTGTGCCGCCGGACACCAGCCGGGAGGGGAAAAAACACGTTCCACCTGTCGTTACTGCCGGATAGACAATATAAGATTGTCATGGAACGTGATTTTATTAAGCTAGGCCCAATACAGGTTGTCTAAGGGCGGTGGACCGCACAGCCCATTGAAGGAGAAAAGATATTATGAAAGGTGTTGTACTGGCCGGAGGACTGGGAACCCGGCTAAACCCGCTGACAAAAATCACGAACAAACATTTGCTGCCGATTTACCAGAAACCGATGATATTCTATCCCATCGAAATGCTGGTGCAGGCCGGCATCAAAGAGGTACTGATTGTCACCGGCGGAAACAATGCCGGGGATTTTCTGCGCCTGATCGGCAACGGCAAGCAGTTCGGCCTGCGCCATCTCGAATACACCTACCAGGAAGGCGAAGGCGGCATTGCCGATGCCCTGAGCCTGGCGGAAGATTTTGTGGACGGACATAAATTCACGGTGGTGCTGGGCGACAACCTCCTCGAAAAAGGCATTCGGCACGGTGTGGAGGCCTTTCAAAACCAACCCGAAGGGGCACGCATCTTTCTAAAGGAGGTGGATCACCCCTGGGAATACGGCATCGCCACGGTGGAAGGGAAGCGGATCACCCAAATCATTGAGAAGCCCAAAGATCCGGCAAGCAATCTGGCGGTGATCGGAGTCTACATGTATCCGGCGGATGTCTTTGATTTCATCAAGGGGCTGGAACCTTCCGCGCGCGGGGAACTGGAAATTACCGATGTCAACAACCGCTACATCGCCCAGGGCACCATGCAGTATGATCTGGTGGATGGCTGGTGGATGGATGCGGGCGAAAATGCCGAAGCCCTGCTGATGGCCAATCTGACGGTCGCCCGCATGGAAGGAGTGGCCATTTGATGCGGGTGGTACTTGTCGGCGCCAACGGGATGCTTGGAACGGACCTGAAAGAGGCTTGTGCTCGCGAAGGAGTGGACGCACCGGCGCTCGACCTGCCGGACGTGGACATCACCCGCCCCGAGCGTCTTCAACGCGACCTCCCCGAGGCGGACTGGATCATCAATTGCGCGGCCTATACCCGCGTGGATGATGCGGAAACGGATCGCGAAACCTGTTTTGCCGTCAATGCCGAAGGTCCGCGCAACCTGGCCCGCCTCTGTGCGAAACGGGGAATTCCGCTGCTGCATATCAGCACCGATTATGTCTTCGACGGCACCAAAAACACGCCCTATCAGGAGGACGATCCGACCCATGCCCTCAGTGTATATGGCGAGAGCAAACTCGCCGGGGAACGCGCCATACAGGATGCCGGTTGCCCGTATATCATCGCACGAACCCAGTCGCTTTTCGGCCTGCATGGCCCGAGTTTCATCAAATCCATTATGCGCTTCATAACCGAGGGAAAAGTGCCCCTGAAGGTGGTGCAGGATCAGGTGTCCTGCCCCACCTGGAGCGGACACTTGGCCGATGCGCTGCTGCGTTTGGTTCACACGGAGCATCGCGGCATCGTGCATACTTCATCGGAAGGCGCCTGCTCCTGGTTTGATTTTGCGCGCGCCATTGTGGACCGGGTTCAACCAGGCGTGGAAGTCCTGCCCGTGCCCGCCTCCATCTATCCGCGCCCCGCACGCCGCCCCGCCAATTCGGTGCTGGATAAAACGCGTTATGCGCAATGGACCGCGCACCGCTTCCCCTCCTGGCAGGAGGGACTGGACGCCTACCTCGAAGCCCTCAACCATACATCGCCGATTTAAACCCAACCAACAACAACATTTTATCCGTGGCCTTTCGGCCCAGAACAACCATGGAGAACACCCCGTGCCCCAACGAAAAGACATAAAAAAAGTAATGATTATCGGATCGGGTCCCATCATTATCGGTCAAGCCTGCGAGTTTGACTATTCCGGCACGCAGGCCTGCAAGGCCCTGCGCGAACTGGGTTATGAAATTGTGCTCGTCAACTCCAACCCGGCCACCATCATGACCGACCCGGGAACGGCCGATGCCACCTACATCGAACCCCTGAACGTGCAACGCATGGAACAAATCATTGCCCGGGAACGCCCCGATGCCCTCCTGCCCAATCTGGGCGGACAATCCGGACTCAACCTCTGCCTCGAACTGGCAAAAGCCGGGGTGCTCGAAAAATACCATGTTGAGGTCATTGGGGTGCAGGTCGATGCCATCGAACGCGGAGAAGACCGCATTGCCTTCAAAGACACCATGAACCGCCTCGGAATCGATATGCCGAAAAGCGCACCGGCCTATTCCGTGGCCGAAGCCGAAGCCATCGCCTCTGAACTGGGCTACCCCGTGGTCGTGCGCCCGGCCTACACCATGGGCGGAACAGGCGGAGGCCTGGTCTACAACCTGGAAGAGCTGCGCGTCGTCGTCAACCGCGGCATTGCCGCCAGCATGGTGGGGCAGGTGTTGATTGAGGAGTCGGTGCTGGGGTGGGAAGAACTCGAACTCGAAATTGTGCGCGATGCCACCGGCAAAATGATTACGGTCTGCTTCATTGAAAACGTGGACGCCATGGGCGTGCACACCGGCGATTCCTATTGTACCGCCCCCATGCTCACCATCAAACCCGAACTCATGCAGCGCCTGCAGGAATACTCCTACAGAATCGTCGAAGCCATTCAGGTCATCGGCGGCACCAATGTTCAATTTGCACACGATCCGAAGAGCGATCGGGTCGTCATCATTGAAATCAATCCGCGCACCTCGCGTTCCTCGGCGCTGGCCTCCAAGGCCACCGGCTTCCCGATTGCCCTGATCTCCGCCAAACTCGCCGCCGGTCTGACCCTTGAAGATATCCCATACTGGCGGGACGGAACACTCGATCATTATACCCCCTCGGGCGACTACGTCGTGGTCAAATTCGCTCGATGGGCCTTTGAAAAATTCAAAGGCTCGAAGGATAAACTCGGCACACAGATGCGCGCCGTGGGCGAGGTCATGAGCATCGGAAAAAACTACAAAGAAGCCTTCCAAAAGGCCATCCGCGCACTGGAAAACGGACGCCACGGCCTCGGTTTTGCCAAAGATTTCAATCGGCGCACCCTCCCCGAGCTGATGCACCTGCTGCGTGAAGCCACCAGCGAGCGGCAGTTCATTATGTACGAAGCCATCCGAAAAGGCGCCGACACCGAAGAACTCCATCGCCTGACCCATATCAAACACTACTTCATCGAACAAATGCGCGAATTAGTGCAACTCGAAGAAGAAATTCTCGCCGGCAAAGGAACCAGCCTGCCTGCTGAACTCCTTCGGCGTGCCAAACTCGATGGCTTTTCCGATAAGTATCTCGCCCGGATCCTGGAGGTACCCGAAAAGAGCATCCGCACGCAGCGTCTGGAGCTCGGCCTGCTTGAGGCATGGGCGCCGGTGCCCGTCAGCGGGGTGAAGGATGCAGCCTACTATTACTCCACCTATAACGCCCCCGATCAGGTCGCCGTCAGTGACCGACGCAAAATCATGATCCTCGGAGGTGGCCCCAATCGCATCGGCCAGGGAATCGAATTTGATTACTGCTGCGTACATGCCGCACTGGCCCTTCGCGAACTCGGTTATGAAACCATCATGGTCAACTGCAACCCCGAAACCGTATCCACCGACTACGATACCTCCGACAAACTCTACTTCGAACCCCTTACCGTCGAAGACGTGCTCAGCATCTACCACAAAGAAAAACCTGAAGGCGTCATTGTGCAGTTCGGCGGCCAGACCCCGCTCAACATCGCCGAAGAACTCGAACGGGAAGGCGTGCGTATCCTGGGCACCACGCCCGCCACCATCGCCCTCGCCGAAGACCGTGATCTCTTCCGAAACATGATGGATAAAATGGGCATCCCCATGCCCGAATCCGGCATGGCCACCAACCAGAAAGAGGCCCTGACCATTGCCGCGAACATTGGATATCCGCTGATGGTGCGCCCCTCCTTTGTCCTCGGCGGGCGAGGCATGGAAGTGGTGTATGACGAAGCCGACCTGCAACGCTACGTGAACACCGCCGTCGAAGTCACACCGGACCGCCCCATTCTGATCGATCGCTTTCTGGAAAATGCCCTCGAATGCGAAGCCGATGCACTCTCCGACGGGCACGACGTATTTGTCCCCGCAATTATGGAACACATCGAACAGGCCGGCATTCACTCCGGCGATTCCGCCTGCGTCATTCCGCCCGTTAACATCGAAGAAAAACACCTCAAGACCATCGAGGACTATACCCGCCGCATCGCCCGGGAACTACACGTCGTGGGACTGATGAACATGCAATACGCCATAGCCGGGGATCAGGTCTACGTCCTCGAGGCCAACCCGCGTGCCTCGCGTACCGTGCCCCTGGTTTCCAAGGTGTGCGCCATCTCCATGGCACGCGCCGCCACCCGACTCATGACCGGATGCCCACTCGCCGAACTCGGCCTGAAACACACCGATATCCCGCATTACGGCGTTAAAGAAGCCGTATTCCCCTTCAACATGTTCCCGGAAGTCGACCCGTTGCTCGGGCCGGAAATGCGGTCCACCGGCGAAGTACTGGGCATGGCCGACAGCTTTGGCATGGCCTTTTTCAAGGCCGAAGAAGCCGCCCGCCCACCCCTTCCCACGGAAGGGGCCATCCTTATCAGCGTGGCCGAAAAAAGCGAGACGGTGACACGAATCGGGCGCGACTTCGCGCAGATGGGTTTTCGTATCCATGCCACCGAGGGCACCTGCCGCTTCTTTGAAAAGCAGGGAATCCAGGCCGAACCCATCAGCAAAATGCACGAGGGCCGCCCGAATATCGTGGATGCCATTATGAACGGAGAAATCCAGCTCGTCATTAATACCCCTATCGGAAAAAAGGGTCAGTACGACGATTCCTACATCCGTAAAACCGCCATCAAATACAAAGTACCCTACATCACCACCCTCGCCGCCGCGTTGGCATCGGCCAAGGGCATTGCCGCCACCCGAAGCGGAAGCGGACAAGTCAAATCCCTTCAGGAATACCACCGTGACATCAAAAAGAAGGACGTAGAATCATGAAAATACTCGTCACCGGCGGAGCCGGATTCATAGGCAGCAACTACATTCGGATGGTCTTGCAGGAACACACCGACACCGAAATCGTCAACCTCGATGCCCTCACCTATGCCGGAAATCTCGAAAACCTGGCCGACATCGAAAACGATCCGCGCTATACCTTCATCAAGGCCGACATGACCAATGCCGCACAGGTCCGATCCGTTTTCGAAGCGCATCCAAACCTCGACGCCATCCTGAATTTTGCCGCCGAAAGTCATGTGGATCGCAGCCTGCATGTCGGCGCCGATGCCTTCATCCAAACCAACATTGCCGGAACCCAGCACCTGCTGGATGCCTGCCGCACATTCAAAATCGGACGCTTCCTGCAAGTCTCCACCGACGAAGTATACGGCAGCCTCGGACCCGAAGGCCGCTTCACCGAAACCACCCCCCTCACACCCAACAATCCCTATTCCGCCACCAAAGCCGCCGCCGACTTCATGGTGCGTGCCGCCGCGCGCTCCTACAAACTCGACGCCGTCACCACCCGCTGCTCCAATAATTTCGGACCCTATCAGTTCCCGGAAAAACTCATTCCACTGATGATTGCCAACGCCCTGGAAGAAAAACCACTGCCGGTCTATGGGGATGGCATGCATGTGCGCGACTGGATATACGTCGAAGACCACTGCCGAGGCATTGACCTCGTCCTGCGGCAGGGCCAATCCGGCGAAATCTATAACATCGGAAGCATGCACGACATACCCAACCTCGAACTGGTCAAAACCCTCCTCGCCAAGCTGGGTAAATCCGAATCCCTCATTACCTTCGTGCAGGATCGCCCCGGACATGACCGACGCTACGCCATGGATGCCCTTAAAATTCAGCGTGAACTCGGTTGGGCCCCCCGTTACTCCTTTGAGCAGGCCATGCAGAAAACCATCGACTGGTATCTGACCCATCGCGACTGGCTGGAACACGTACGCAGCGGCCAATATTCCGTCTACTACGAGAAAATGTACAGCCAACGCGCCAAAGCATAGATTTATAAACATCCATTATGGCGAACGGAAATAAGCCGTACCCATCATCATGGACAACAGCGATCGAGCAGGTCTGCATCCAACGTTGCGGATTGCCGAATAGTCTTTTGGCACGCTCATTGGTACATTGCTGTCCTGACTCGAAAGGAAAAGAGAATGAGAACAGCACGATTATTCGCGGGTATCTTATTTATAATGATCGGTGTGGCGCACGTTCCGGCAAATGCCGACCAGACCATTCAACCGGTAAACAACAACGACTATTTGCCCGCCGTGCTGGACTTGATTCATTCGAGCACAAACCGCCTCGAGTTTTTAGCGCTGGAATATCATTACGATCCAACCATCAGACAAATTCAGCAGGCCCTGGCGGAGGCCGTACAACGCGGCGTCACGGTACGCGGCCTGCTCGAAAACAACATTGATTTCAATGCGAAAAGCCTGCCGTACCTGCACGACCTGGGCATCGCGGTGGAGCTGGATACAAAGAAAAAAATGCTGCACAGCAAACTCCTGGTCGCAGATGGAAAAAAAGTGCTGCTTGGCTCAACCAACTGGACCGGCAATTCCATCGACAACAACAACGAAAGCAATGTCCTGATCTGTGATCCGCTCATCGCCGAATATTTCAGCCGCTATGCCGATACGCTGATGAAGGACAGCCTTGCAGAACCCGACTTGCCATCCATTCAGAGCGGTTCAATCAAGACCATCATTAACCGGCAGTATTTCGATGAATTACTCGCTTTATTTCAAGCCGCCCACAAACGGATACGTGTCATCATGTATGGAATTAAATATTATCCGGAATATCCCCAATGCAAAACCAACCAATTGCTTGATGCGCTCATTGCGGCGGCAAAACGCGGGGTCGACGTCGAGGTGCTCATGGACCTGAGTGACTACAATCACACGCTCAATGAAGTGAACCAGGGTGCCAAGGATTATTTGCAGACAAACGGCGTGGCCGTCTTTGATGATTCATTAACGCAGACCACCCATGCCAAAGTCGTACTGGTGGATGACGCCGTTGTGATCGGATCGGCCAACTGGGGCTATGATGCCCTTGAACGCCGAAACGAAACCTGCGTCCTGATTAACAACCCCTCCGCCACGCAGACCTTTGCCGACTATTATGATCAGGTCAAAGCAGGCGGTAAATAGGCTCGCTTCCAGCAGGTCAGCGCTTGACTGCTGTCGCCATCTCGGCCACGCAGGCAGCACAGCCCCACGCAATTGCAGCCGGGTTCTTCTTTCCGCAAGCGCCCCGATGCGCTCATTCCACGCGATGGATCCCGCTGGAAAACGGGTGATGCTTCCCAAATGAAGGCGTTCTTTAATCCAACGATTCCTTCAGACGGCATCCTCGCGGATACACCCTTGTCTTTCGCTAACCGTCTATATATTCTGACCCTGTGTAAGGGACTTAAACCCTATGAGTCTACGCCCATGCCGGGCGTACATAGGAGATTGGAGAGGAACAAAAAATGCGGCGCTCTTTTTGTCCACTCATTCATGCAATACGGCATCGGATTTTGATCGGTTTGTGTGGTGTGCTGTTGACTGCCGGCCTCGGCACCTTATTGCTTATACATAGGCACGCAAGAATGGAAGCAAAACGGTGGCGGGACACTCAGCGTGCGGGAGGAATCCCTCACTTTTGGCAGAAACCGGACTGGATTACCACGACGCTGATGAATCCCCCCGACAGTTGCCATGCGGTCGTGACAGACGAAGGAGAAAGCGCCCTCAAGCGTATCGAATGTCATGGATTTTCCGAGGACCAGGATGTCCCGCTCCGGCAGAACACACAACACCGGATCTTCTGCATCGGTGACAGTGTAACATTCGGCCTACTGCCCAATCCGCAGTCCTTTCCGGACCTATTGGAAAGCTTGCTCCATTCACCTCGGGATTCATGGCAGATTGTCAATGCCGGCAAGGGGGGAGAGTCCACATACACTGCCCTGTTGCGATACAAGTACGTCGTGTCATCATACGAGAATGATGGAATCGTTGTGGGTTGGTTTGCGGGAAACGAGCCCATCGAGATGACCCGGGAGGGCGTCTACACCGGACCCAGGTTGCGCGAGGACGCAAACGGATGGCAGGTCCTTTGGGAAGACGGCTCCCTGTTGCAGCATATCAGCAAAGCCGATGTCAACGTACTCCTGAAGCCCTTGGAGGAAGTCATCCGTGCCAGGCGACACGTCCTTCCCAAAGAGGAGCAGGATCCAATGGACTTCGTGCGCGAGGGTTCCTCTCAAAGGGGGATGCTCTCCACACGATACGCCCTTTATGGTGGAACTTCGTTTATCTCAGCCTTTCGATTCTTGCGCTGCAAACCCGGGCGAAAAGACAATCTGCACGAAGACTTGCAGGCATTCGTCGTCCGCTCTCTGGCTGTAGTGCGGGGATTCAAGGAGCGGGCCGGTGAAAGGTTGCTCTATATCGCGATACCCGAAGCGACTGAGGTGAACATGGACCTCGTCCGGAGCCATCCCGATTACCAGGCAATGCTGAACGTCTTACATCTCAACGAAGAGGATCTTTCGATAGCCGCCTATCTGCGGAAGTGGTTCATGGATCTGCTCCAACGCGAGCAGGTTCCATGTGTAGATCCCATTCATGACATGAAGCGCGACCCCCGCACCGCCATGTTCCGGATGGAGGATCTGCATCCCACCATGAAGGGTAACGCGGCAATTGCAGAAGCCATCGCACGGGAGTTGGATGCATTCAATCCCCAGGAAAAAAAGCAAAAGGGGAAAGCAAGCAAAGGGGGACAGTCCGAATGCCCCGAAACATAACGCGCAACGGAATTCCGCAGGGAAGAATCAGGGTCAGCCCTTAAGATTTGATTCTGCTGAAAAAGTCCTTGGGCGGTCCGGTACTTTCCGCGCACCTTCCGCCGGCAACGCGGGGGATCGGCAGGAGGGGTTGGCAATCGGTCCTTAGATTCGCTTCATGTAGTCCTCTTCCGG
>JAQVYB010000211.1 GCA_028708815.1 Kiritimatiellia bacterium
GATCTTTATGCGGCGCCGCCTGTCTGTTTCGGTTAACGTGGTGTTGCGCTTATTCGCCCAGTTGGTAACGGACAAAGCGGCGAATGGAAAGGGTGTCGCCGAGTTCCTTGCCTTTGGCGGCGAGGAGCTTCCCGATGGTCCATTCCGAATCCTTCACGAATTCCTGATCCAGCAGGCAGATCTGGCTGAAGTATTTTTTAATCTTCCCGCCCACAATCTTCTCAATGATGTTGGCCGGCTTGCCTTCCTGTTCCATCTGCTTGACGTAGATTTCCTTTTCGGAGGAAACGACCTCGGACGGGACATCGGCATCGCAAAGATAGCGCGGATTCGCGGCGGCAATCTGAAGCGTCAGATCCTTGACCAGCTCAGCGAAGACCTCACTGCCGACCGTCTCGTCCTTTTCACAGGCCACTTCAATCAGTACGCCCACCTTGCCGCCCAGATGCACATAGGAAGCCAGACGGCCCGTGCTCTGAAGCGCATAAGCGATGTTGCGGCTCACCACCAGGTTTTCACCGATTTCGGTGATCTTGGCGGTCATTTCATCCTTTACGGCTTCCGCCAAGGCCCCATCGGCCAGGCCCTTGGCCTTTTCGAGGAGCGACTTCACAAACGCCTGAAAGTTTTCGTTGCGAGCGACAAAGTCGGTCTCACAATTCACTTGAATCATCACCGCCTTGTTTCCATCCTCATAGACGGCTGCGGAGATAAGCCCGTCCTTGGCGGCACGTGAGGCCTTTTTGCCGGCAATGGCTACGCCGCGTTCGCGGAGCAGCTTGATGGCCTGTTGCATATCGCCATCGGCTTCCTGGAGTGCGCGTTTGCATTCCATCATGCCGACATTGGTGGCTTCACGCAGCTCCTTAACCTGTTTTGCACTGATTTCTGCCATGATACTAAATTCCTTCCTCGTCTGCTTTTACTGAATTCTTATTCGGCTGCCGGCGCTGCCGCTTCGGGGGCGGGAGCTGCTGCCGCTTCCGGGGCTGCCGCCGGCGCCTCAACGGGTGCCTTTACGGGCTCTGCCGGAGCGGCTGTTTCCGGGGCTGCTGCCGCTTCGACCGCTGCCGCCTCGACCACCGGTTCCTTCGCGGGTTCTGCGGGGGCCGCTTTCGCTTCGGCCTTCACGGCCTCGGGCTTGGCTTCTGCTTCCGCTTTCTTCGGCGCACGGGTCTTGCGTGCCGTTTCTTCCTTCACACGGCGCGTTTCGCGCTCGCTTTTGGCCTTGGCCTTGGCTTCGGCCTCTTCGGCGGCCTTGCGGCGCATCTCATCGGACGCCTTCTTGGCGTATTCGTTCGAAGCCTGAAGAATTGTATCGCCCAACGCTTTGGTGATCAGGCGAATCGCGCGAATCGCGTCGTCGTTGCCGGGGATGGGGTAATTGATGTTGTCCGGATCGCAATTCGTATCCAGCATGGCAATGACGGGAATGCCCAGCTTGTTGGCTTCCGTCACGGCAATGGATTCGCGGTTCACATCCACCACGAAAAGCGCGCCCGGCAAGCGGTTCATCGAGGCAATACCGCACAGATTCTTCTGCAGCTTGTCCAGCTCGCGACGAAAGCGCGCCGCTTCCTTTTTGGAACCCGCGCTCTTGAACCCATCGTCGGCTTCCATTTTTTCGAGTTCGCGCATACGGCTGACGCTGTTGCGGATGGTATCATTGTTGGTCAGCATTCCGCCGAGCCAGCGATGGGTCACATAGTGCTGTTTCAGGCGTTCGGCCGTTTCTTTCAGCGGCTCCTGCGCCTGCTTTTTTGTGCCGACAAACAACACGGATTTTCCGGAAAGAATCAGATCATAGATGAATTCCTGCGCGACGCGCAGCAAGGCCAGGCTTTTGGCCAGATCAATGATGTAGATTCCGTTGCGCTCGCCGAAAATGAAGCGTTTCATTTTGGGATTCCAGCGCTTGGTTTGATGCCCGAAGTGAAGGCCCGCATCCAGTAAGTCCTGAACGGCCACTTTAGTCTGAACGACACTGCTGTTCTCTGCCACAATAACCTCCTGTGAGTTGTTCCGGGTATTCCGGAAAATCCGCTTTCCTTCCCGTGGCCGGGAAGTACTCGCTTCCGCCCGGCATAAACCGGGCCCTTTGTGAGGGGCGGAATATACCACCCGGCAACGCCGTATCAAGCGTTATTTAATGGAAAATGCCCTATTCAACCGTATACATGCTCAATCGCTCCGATTGCAGCGCGGTCCAGAGCAGGGCCAGGCCCACCATGTGATTGTGTTCGGTTTCCACCAGAGGGCTGTCGACAAATGCCGCGCCGCTCAGGCAGGTCCAGCGGTAATAGCAGGCCAGCAACCAGTGACTGCTCAACCTCTTGTTAATGTAAAAGGCGGCATTGAAGCCCGCGTAGCCACCGGAAGGGCTGTATTCGACCCGTTCGGGCGTGGTATATTCGGAGGCCACTTCGTAGAAGCATTCGGTGTAGCGTCGGTTCGCAAAATCCACTCCGGTGTTCATGCCCATGGAAATGTTCTGTTCTTTCAGCCAGGTATGGTTGTGATAGACCAGCCGCGCATCGCCGTGCAGCCCGCGCCAGGCCAGGTCCAGATTATCGGGAGAGACGGAGATGACTCCACGCAGAGCCAGCGCAACGTAAAATGGATCGGGATGGTCCCGCCCGCGCAGGAAAACGTTGACCGCCGGGCCGCCTTCCAAAATGGCCCCGATTCGCGGCATATCGCGCCGGGCATCGTTCTCTTCCGGTACAGGCGGATAACCGCCGAAGGATAATCCCGTTTCCATCCATTGGCCCTGTAGAAGAACCCCCCGCACACCGTCACGATTGGCACGCAGGATTTCCCCTCGGTAGATAAGGTACGGCAGAGGAATTGCGTAAAAGCTGTATTCATCCGATCCGGAATACTGAGGCAGACTGATCGCTCCGAAAAACAAGCCCATTTCCCAAAGCGGCAGCGGCTCGCGAACCGCCTCCTCTGCCGTTCCCTCCGAAGCGAAAAGAAGCGAAAGCATCACGGCACAACCCCGAATCCACCCGGAGGCATACGGGAAACGGGCTTTGCGCAGAACCACGGGGAGGCCGTCAGATCGACGCTGGCCTGGGTGTGAAATGCGCGAAGCGGTGGAGCCGGTCATCAATCGCTTTCCGCCGGATCCGGCAACGTGGCGGAGCGTACGCGTCCGATTCGATAAGGGACGGTCGCGCAGCCGGTGCCGAGCAGCAGCAGAGCCAAAGCCGGGATCAGGTTCCGAATAAGCAGGCCCCTTTTCATACCGCGCAGCATGAACCGGAAAAGGCGAAAAATCAAGGCGATTCACCGGGAAGCGTTCAACTTCTGTGAATGTTTAATTATGAATTTGTTATGGACAAAACGTGTGAATCGTCCTAAATGTCGGATGCTGTTCATGAGTGAGCAGCCGGTGATTGGCAGAATGAGTTGCGTATGGGTCGCTACTCGCTGAGGTGTAAACGAAAGGAGATTGTATGAGAGGTTCCAATGTGTGCAAAGCGCTGAGTATCATGATGGCTGTGGTATGCGCCGCAACGGTGGCTCAGGCGGCCGTTTGGAGCAAATCAAATGTTCAGTTCCTGTATGGCCAGAGTTATGAACGCGGTTCGGGCGAGTCCGATTCCAACGTCATGACGCTGGAACATAACAGCGGATGGGAGTACGGCGATAATTACTTCTTCGTTGACTTCGCGAACTTTGACAGGGACAGCGTCAATCTGTATGGCGAATGGTGTACCCGCCTGAGCCTGTTCAAAATTGCCAACAAGCTGTCCGGAAGTGAAATTTCCGCCGGCCCGGTGGCAGATGTGCTGGCGGTGGGTCAGATGGATCTGGGCGATGGCTTCCGTGCCTATATGGCCGGTGTCGGCGCCGTGTTTTCCATTCCTTATGTCAATTACTTCTCGGTGGACGTGAAATATCGCGACAACCCGATGGCGGATGGCAACACCTATCAGGTGACCCCGGTTTGGGATGTTCCGTTCAGCATCGGCCCTGTCCGTTTTGATTTCACGGGCTTCCTGGACTGGACCGGACGCGAAGGCGACCAGCCGGTCAGCATCCTGACGGCTCCTCAGCTTCTGCTCGACGTGGGCAATTTCTGGGGCGCTCCGGACCGTCTGTATGCCGGTACGGAATTCCAGTTCTGGACAGAAAAATTCGTGTTCACGGAAGACGGCATCGACTATGCCGAAGAAAAATGCCTCCAAGCCATGGTTAAATGGATCTTCTAAGAACCACCGTGCATTTCTGTTAAACAAAGAACCCCGGTTTCCGGGGTTCTTTTTTTGTTCTGTTTTTTGCAGGGCACGCCACCGACGGCCTCTTTATCCGTTTTCCATGCGGAGTCCGTTCAGCACCTCCTGCATGTCCGGGAAAAGCGGCGCGGTGCATTCCAGTTTTTCCCCGGTGCGGGGATGCCGAAAAACAAGCTTTTCCGCGTGCAGCATCTGGCGGGCAACGGACGGCAAATCAAGCCGATCCGGCGTTCGCCCATATACCCGATCGCCCAGCACCGGATGACCTGCATGCGCCATGTGCACCCGAATCTGGTGGGTGCGCCCGGTTTCTATCTTCACGCGCATCCAACTGCATGCGGCGAAACGCTCCTCGGTACGGTAATGCGTAACGGCCTCGCGTCCGCGCTCCACCCGCACACTCATTTTTTTGCGATCACTCATGCTGCGCCCGATCAGCGTTCGAAGCATTCCGTTCGGCGGAGTAAAATGCCCATGCACCAGCGCCACATACTCCTTGTGAATGGTGCGGTCCCGAAACTGATCGGAGAGTGCCTGCATCGAAAAATCATTCTTCGCCACGACCAGCGCGCCGGACGTATCCTTGTCCAGCCGGTGTACAATCCCCGGACGTACCGTGCCGTTGATGGTTCCCAGATCGCTGCAGTGAAAGAGCAGGGCATTCACCAGCGTACCCTGATAATGCCCCGGCGCCGGATGCACCACCATACCCGGCGCCTTGTTCACCACCAGTAGATCCTTGTCTTCAAACAGGACCGTGATCGGCAGATTTTCCGGTTTGACCTCCAGCGTTTCAGGCGGCGGCAACGTACACTCCACCACCTCGCCCCCGTGAAGCCGCTGACTCGCCTTGGCTGGAGCACCATTCAGCATCACGTCACCATTTTCAATCAACCGCTGCCAGCGTGCCCGCGAAATCGAAGCGTCCGTTCGTGCCAACCACGCATCCAGCCGCAGGGAAGCCGTCAATCCCTCCACCTTCAGCGCACACACGCCGTCCCGCGAACCATCTTTTTCCTGTTCTTCTTCCCTGCTCATGCAACGCACGATACCCGAGCCGGTGCCGCACCGCAACGCGGAATAAGGCAAACTGTATTGTTCGCGCCTGTTTTGCGTCCCTTAATTAACTTGAAAAATCGGGTCCATTTCATAAACTTCCGGTCTGATTGTGGTTAGTATTGGTCCCGTACGCTTATTCCTGCATCCTGCGCCAACAGGGAGGGCTGCGCCGGATGCGGAAACGTGAAGGAAATACCATGGACGAGCTTTTGCTGGATTTTATAACGGAATCGAAGGAACACCTGGAAACCATTGAGGATGATTTCGTCGTGCTCGTCCAACAAAAAGACAACCCCGATAATGAGCTGGTCAATAAAGTATTCCGCGCCATTCACACCGATAAGGGCGTGGCCTGGTTCGT
>JAQVYB010000049.1 GCA_028708815.1 Kiritimatiellia bacterium
TTTGTAACCGAAGGTGACCTGCGGGGTAAGACCGTCCACATTGAACGTGCGCGTTTCGGCATAGACCGCATCGGCATCCGGCAACCACTGCGGAACATCCTTCAGGGCCTCTTCCTTCGAGGCATACTCATCGGAGATAAACGGCCAGAGATAGTCCACCGTGGTGGCATCGGGATAGCAGATGCCGCAGGTGGCGCCGGCCTCGATGGCCATGTTACAGACCGTCATACGTTCTTCCATGCTCATGCGATCAATCACCGGCCCGGTGAATTCCACCACCTTGTCGGTCGCGCCATTCACCGTAAGCTGTTTGATGATGTAAAGAATCAGATCCTTGGCATAAACACCCGGCTTCAGCGTGCCGGTCAGCTCGATTTTGATCGTCTCCGGCTTGCGGAAGGCACAGACTCCTTTGAGAATGCCCACTTCGAGATCGGTGGTTCCGACGCCTGCCGCGAAGGCCCCGAAAGCCCCGTGCGTGCAGGTGTGCGAATCACCCATGATGATGGTATACCCCGGACGTGCAAATCCCTTTTCGGGAAAGAGGGCATGACACACGCCATTGCGTCCGACATCGAAGAAATCCTTCAATTCGTGCCGGCGGGCCCATTCGCGCATGGTCTTGCCCTGTTCGGCGGTCTTGGAATCCTTGGCCGGGGTGACGTGATCAATCACAGCCTTGATGCGGGCCGGATCAAACACCCGATCCTTGCCGCGTGCAATCAGATCGTTGATGGCGATCGGCGTGGTGATTTCATGACAAAAGACAGCGTCCAGCCTGAGAACATACACCTCGTTGCCAAACGGTTTGTCGATCAGATGCCGTTCAAATATTTTCTGTGCCGTAGTCTGGCCCATGTTCAGTCCCTTTCCACCCCTGATCGGGGTCAGCCCTTAAATAGTAAGCGAACCAAAAGTCCGCACCTTGTCGCATTGGATCACCCAGTCCGTCAATTCCTGCATGGCGGTTTTTCCCGCGCCCTGATAATACGCATGGTTTATATGAATGCCACATCAAGCCATACAGATACCGCGCAGCTTGACAGGAACTCCGTTTGCAATCAAGCCTTGGAACATCTCTGCGTCGCGCCGATCAGGTTTCCTTCGGTCCGCGGGCCATGACCACCTTGCCGGTACGCACCAGCTCGATGATGTTGTACTTTTTGCACAGTTCCACGTAGGCATCGAGTTTGTCGGAATTGCCGGTGATCATCATGGTGAGCGATTCATCGGTCAGATCCACTGATCGTGCGCCGAAGTGTTCGGCCACCTGCAGCACCTCGGTACGCAGTTCGGCTTCGATGCGCATTTTAATCAGCATGAGTTCCTTGACCACGATGTTCTGGTCGGTCAGGTCGGAACAGTGAATCACATCCACCAGCTTGTTCACCTGCTTGATAATCTGATCGAGCCCGGATGGGTCACCCAGAGCGGTCATGGTCATGCGGGAGAAATTCCCGTCGCGCGTGGGGGAAACCACCAGGGAATCGATATTGAATCCTCGCCGCGCGAAAACCTGGGCGATACGTGCCAGCACACCGGGCTTATTGGCCACCAGGGCGCTGAGGGTATGGGTTTGTGTGCCATTGGCCATCATCTGATTCATAAATCACCTCGTCATTGCTCTTGTGTTATCGGTCGTTCTTTCCTGTTGTTTCTCACGGCGTTCTCAGGTGGATCCGGTGGGCTTATCCAGTTTGTGGCGCGGACGTGCGATCAGCATATCCTCGAGCGGCTTGCCGGCGGGCACCATGGGAAAGACATTGTCTGTCTTTTCCACTTCGGCATTCACGAGGCAGGGGCCTTCGTTATAGTCCAACGCCTTTTTGAGGATGCGTTTCACATCGCCCGGGCGCTTCAGGTTGAATCCCTTCATTCCGTAGGCCTCTGCCATTTTGACGAAATCGGGGTTTCCTTCGAGGTCCACCCCGCTCTTGCGGTCCTCATAGAACAGCTCCTGCCACTGGCGAACCATACCGAGATAGTGATTGTTCATCACAAAGAATTTGATGGGCAGCTTGTGAATCACCGCGGTGGTGAGCTCCTGATTCATCATCTGGAACCCGCCATCGCCGCTGATGCAGACCACGAGATCATTCGGGCGTCCGAACTGCGCTCCCACGGCGGCAGGCACACCGAAGCCCATGGTCCCGGCACCGCCCGACGAAATCCAGTTGTCCGGATAATCGGTACGGTAAAACTGACCGGCCCACATCTGATGCTGGCCCACGTCGGTGACCACCACGGCGCGTCCCTGAGTCATACGATACAGCTCATCGATGACATGCTGCATCTTGAGTCCGCCGGTCTTGCGGTATTTCAGCGGGAAGTTTTTCTTGTAATTCGCCAGGTGCTCCACCCACTCCTCGGTATTCAGGCGGCCCACATGCTTCGTGAGCTCCTCGATCACCTCGCGTGCGTCGCCCACACAATGCACATCCGGCTGAATCATCTTGCCGATTTCCGCCGGATCAATATCCACATGCAGTTTCACGGCCTTTTGGCAGAAGAGATCCTGTCTGCCCAGGATGCGGTCATCAAAGCGGCATCCGATGGACATCACCAGGTCGCATTCACAAAGCGCCTTGTTGGCATAGGCCGTTCCGTGCATACCAGGCCAGCCGAGTGACAGCGCATGCGTCTCCGGAAAGGCGCCTTTCCCGAGAAAGGTTGTCATCACCGGTGCGTTCATCTTTTCTGCAAACGCCCGAACCTGGGCGGCGGCGCCGGAAATCAGGGCGCCGTGACCCACCAACAGGACCGGACGGCGCGATTTACTGAGCGCCTCCGCCATCTGCATGATAGCTTCGTGATCCGGCGGGACCTGCGGCTTGTAGCCGGGCAGATCCATATCCGCCCGCGCATCCTGCGAGCAGACTCCGGCGCTCACGTCCTTCGGGATGTCAATCAGCACCGGCCCCGGACGACCCGAGGCGGAGATGTGAAACGCCTCGTGGAATATGCGGGGAATGTCGTTTGTTTCGCGCACGAGGTAGCTGTGCTTCACGACGGGCATCGCCATACCGAAGATATCCGCCTCCTGAAAGGCATCCTTTCCGAGCATGGGCCGGATGGATTGCCCGGTCATGACCACCATCGGCACGGAATCCATGTGCGCGGTCATCATGCCGGTGAGCGCATTGGTTGCCCCCGGCCCGCTCGTGACGAGGACCACACCCGGCTTACCCGTGGCCCGAGCGTACCCATCCGCCATATGCGTGGCACCCTGTTCATGACGGGTCAGCACCATCTTGATTTTGGTTTTGGTGGTTACAATCGCATCAAAAATCGGAATGACCGACCCCCCGGAGATTCCAAACAGGTATTCCACTCCTTCATTTTCGAGTGCGCGCACAATCGCTTCGCCGCCCGATATTTCGTTTTTACTCATGTTCGTCTCCTTGTCTCTGCGTTTCTTCCCGGCATGAATCTCATGCCCCTGATTTTTTTGCGGACTCACCTTTGTTCAACAACGTATAACAGACCTTGTTTTTATCAACTTTTTGCCATTTGTTTTCTTGTGACGTTTCTTTTATACACTTTTTAATCACTTTTCAAAGCATTATTTTTATATTTCTTTGTTTTACGCATAATCTTAGTCGGTATTTATCCGATATTTAGACTTACGGCAGCTTTTGATCATTATTTTTGATATTTAGAGGTTATATATCCGGTTTATTCCGTTTTTTGGATTATTTTCCATATATTTCAGGACAATTGGACCTATTATTCCGATATTGCGGTCGTTTTCGCTGTTTTTTAACCTAAAAACAGGATTTTTTCGTCATTTTCAGCCTTTTTTAGTCTTTAAAAGGCATTTGATCGGGATCAACGACCAGACTTAGGGTCACCAGGAGGGCAACAAATCGGTACCAGCGCACAAAACGGTTGTAACGTGCGGTCTCTGTCCAGGCGAAAACGGCCAGGGCGTGCAAATGCGGCATCAGGCCCATCGCCTCCGCCAGCTGATGGCCATACCGGCCGGCCCGATTTTTCAGGAAGCGATTAATGGCCCGTCGAACCCAGGGCCCGGCCAGGCCGAACCACACCCCCAGAATAACCAACGTCCGCAAAAGGATATAGACACTTCGCTGCACGCCCCCCGCATCGGAAGGCGCCAGGGCATACACCGCGACCAATCCGGCCAAAATCGCCAACCCGGGCAGGAGTCGACGCATCCTCCACCGCCTCGCATTTCCAAGCGGGAGGGCCACCGTTTCCGCACGCGGAACCTGCGGGACATGATCGAGATTTTCCAATTGTCGGGCAATGTTTTCCGGAATCGCACCGGCCATCCAGCCCACCACAAGGCCGCCCCCCGCGTAATACACCGCATACACACCAATCACCCACAGACTCGCATGGATATCCGCCTGAATTCCCAACTCCCCCGCCGCTTTCTGCGCGATCAAATCAATGGCCGTCCAGACGGATTTTCCATAGAGCAGCGTCATCACGGCGAATTTCTGCACCACTCCTTCCAGCAGGGCCGCCACACCGAGCAGCATCGCGGGCAGGCGTATTCCCGGAAGCACTGAAAAAAGAAACGCCCCCATCAGTCCTTGAAGCGTGACGGCAAAATAGGCGGGAATGGGCGTGTGCGGGCTTGCAGCCGCCTTGATCAGGAGTACCACCACCATGGAGCGCAGCAACACGCGCATGTTGCGTTCGCTGAAATACACAATCAGGGTAATGAGAATAATCGCGGTAGATCCCACCACAATACCGGTGAAGGGAATTCGCAGCGCGTGAATCAATCCGCCCAGGCCCGCTTCGGAGAGCCCCCACAACGCCGTCAAACGCGCCACGGACACCTCCTTGCTTTTCATGCCGCGAAGTCCCTCCGTGCTGCTCACTCCTTTTCCCATCCAATGAAAGCCCATATAATGGCATGATCATGTCGGCGCGTTCCATCCTCCTCCTGCGGAAGAGTCTCATAAAAGCACTCCAGGCGCTTCGCCTCGTCTGCACTCAGACCACCCAGGGTCCACTCCACGCGGCGGAGCAGGGCCTCGGTACTCTCATAGTTCGAGCACTTTTCCGTATGAATAAAATCCAGGTGTGCCCGGAGTCCCATCTGCTCGAGAATGTTCATCAGCAGGTCGTGGTCCGGGCGCGGAGGCACCTCACGCCCAACCGCCTCCAGCAGCGATTCGGCCAAATAAGACCGCCCCACCCGATAGGTCAAACAGACGCGGCGCGCGGCCAGTCCGTTCAAACGCGTCAACGCCGCCTGCATATCCTCCGCATCCACCGAGCGGGAGGCCAGCACCAGATCGGCCTTCGGCAGCGACTGTGCTTCATCGCGCCAGTCCGCCTCGATCCATTCAATGTTTCGGGCTTCGTACTCCTCGGCATGTTTCCTCGCGACCTCCAACATACCCGCGGCATAATCCACACCCCATCCCTGATCTAGACGCAGAGCCAGCGGAATCAAAAGATTCCCCACCCCGCATCCCAGATCCAGGATACTCCGGCAGTCCGTCAGATCCACCTTCTCCAGAAAGGTCCGCGTGTAGCTGTTTTCCAGAAACGGCTCAGGATGAATGGTGGCGGCCCGCCCGCTCCAGTCGAATGGCGTCTTGGGATGCCGCCTGCATTTTCTCCACTGGACTTTGAATTGTTCGTTATAGTTGATCATGGGGTAAACATCGCATATCAGGTTTCAGTCAGGAGACTGCAAAGGTCGGAGTTTACTGTTTCAGGTTTCAATTTTCAAGGTTCAGCCTTCAGCTTTCAGGTTTCCGCCCTCAGCTCTCGAGTTCGGCATCTGAAGACCTTCATCACCATTCGGCACGCAGGCCCGCCCACAGGATGCGTCCGGGCATGGGGCCGCCGCCGATGTCGTAATTTTCATCCAGCAGATTTTCCGCGCGCACGGATACCGTGAAGTACTCAAAACACACTTTCTCCACGCCCGCATCGCAGACTACATAGTCGGGCAGATGGTGCGTATAGTCTCCCGTTTTTTTATCCGTCAAATACTCCACGGCATCGTCGGCATACCGCGCCTGGGCCAACACCGTAATGCCCCATCCGGGCATCCACTTGAACGAGCCGGATAACTGATTCCGCGGCTGATACTGTAAACGCTGATCCGTATCTTCGTTCCAGGCATCCAGCCACGTATACGCCGCCCCCAGCAGCACCTCGGGGACCGGCGCATATTCCGCCCCCAGCTCGATGCCCTTGCTGGTTGCATGCCCGACATTCTGATACTGCGAGGCATCCTCCGAAATATCCACCGATTCGATCAGATCCTTAATGTCGTTATAAAAGACATCCGCCGTGAGGCGCAGCGTGGAATGTCCTGCAAAGGGCCGTATTTCCGCGCCCAGATCCACGGTATCGGTGTATTCCGGGTCAAGATCCGGATTGCCTCCGGCATGTTGACTGTAGAGTTCCTTCATGTGCGGGAAGCGCGTCTTGCGTCCCACGCCTGCAAAAGCCTGCACATCGTCCGAAAACGTATAACGCCCCACCAACTGCGGGTTGAAGGAGCCGATGTCGTCGCCCGGCGTCACCTCGGCGGAACGAAGCGGACGGTATACATCATAACTCATGCCGAGAACCGTCACCAGCCGATCCAGCGTCCACTCATCTTCCAGCGCGAAATCCCACGTTTCCGTTTCATACACCGAATCCTCCGACCACCCCGGACGAATCACCTGACCGGCGAAATTTTTGGTATTCAATTCCCGCTGACGGTTCTGCTCAAACTGCGCGTTCACGCCTCCGCGCAGAATATTGTTTTCGGTCATCTGCCAATCCGCCTGCACCAAACCGCCCACGCTGTAATCCTCATAGGCACTCTGGTCGAACCAGCTTTTGCCGCCGTAGCTCACGGTCTTTTCGACATCATCTTCAAGCTGGTCGTCGTGCATGAAATAATAACCGCGTGCCTTGACATTCACCGGCCCCATCTGCTGCTCACCCACCAGATTCAACTGCCCCTGTTTCCATTCCGTGAAACGCCAACTGCGATTGTATTCCACCGGAATGCTCATCACGTTGTCGTGCCAGTCAAAGCTGAGATACAGTTTGCTGTCTTCGGTATCGTAGCCGATTTTTCCCGTTAACGCCTTTTTCCGGTAATCGCTGTTCTCCCGGAGTCCGCCATCCTCATGGTATTTGGATCGAACGCCGACATACGGATCATCGGCATCCAGATCGCTCGAACACGGAAAGCCGTCGCTCGTCTGATACGCATACGTCAACTGCACATTGATATTGCTGTGCTGAAAACCGCCACTCAACGCCGCGTGCATGGTGGAATAATCCGCCACCTGCACCTCCGCCGACGCCCCCGGACTGTCCCCGCCCTTTTTCGTCACAATATTCACCACGCCACCCATGCTGTTCGCCCCGTACAGCACCGAAGGAAGCCCCCGGATAACAATAATCTCCGAAACCGCCGCCGCCGGAATCTGGGAAAGATCGATGCTGCGGAAATAGGTTTCATTCGCCGGAATTCCATCCACCAGCACCTTCAGCGAACTGGGTGAAAAACCGCGAATGCTGATCTCCCGCGCATTTTTCCCTGCACTCTGCAGCGTAACACCCGGGATCAGGCGCAACGCCTGATCCACCGTCTGCGCACCGACATCCCGAATATCCTGCTCCGTTACCACGGAAACGGAAGGCGCCTGTTCCTCCATTCCGCCGGCATCCCGAATCACGAGATCCCCCAGCGTAAAGACCTCGTCCCCGGCAAGAGCCGTCACCGCCAACACAAAAAAAAGCATCCCCCGAGTCATTTCTTTTCGCATTTCCACTTCCTGTCCTTTCGTTTAAAGAACCGCTCATACTCCTTGACGGCTCCCGCCTTGATCCGCTGCTGCATGGCATCGTATTCCGCCAGAAAACAACGCCCGAAATCCGTGAGATCGGCGCCGCCCCGATCATGTCCCCCGCGCTGACGCTCCAGCACCTCCGTGCCAAGGTTTTTTTCCAGGCGGTTCAGCATCCGCAGGGCCTTCACATAGGAGAGTTCCATCTGAGAGGCGGCCTGGCGTATGGACTTCGTATCATCAATCCGGCGGAGGAGCCAAACCAGGCCGATGCCCATGAACTCTTCCTCCTCCCCGTTCACCAATGTCACCTTGATTTTGATTTGCATGGTTCCGATATATACGCGCGTGTATATCGAGAGGCAAGAGATTAAAGAGGGAAATAAACGTGCGCGATCCAATCAGGCGCTGGTTGAGCAAGAGACCGTTAGCGGTCTTTTTTCTTCTGCAGTTTTTCGAGATACTTGCGGTAGTTTTCCATTTCCTTCTTCAGGCGGATCTGTTCCTGAAGCTCAAGCACTTCGAGTTCCTTGTCGAACACCTTCTTTTCGGTTGTCTGTTCGATCATATATTTTTTGGTCAGGGTTGTGCTTTCGGGCAGCCCCTGCTTGGCGGTGATTCGTTCCGGCTCGGCCAAGGCCACCGTGACAAAGATGATCGTCTCATTCTGCTTGTGGGTTTTCGAGGTATGCGAAAAGAGCCGCCCGAGCACCGGGATGCTGCCGAGGATAGGCACCTTTTTCTCATCATCCCGATTGTCCATTTCGGTCAGGCCGCCGATGGCCACGGTCTTTCCGCTGCTGAGATTGAACATGGTTTTGATGGTTTTAGTGGAACGTACGGGGAAGGTATTCCCATCCGGCGCGGTCTTGTTCTGGATAAAGCGGGTCAGGGTGGGTTCTATCCGAACGGAAATGTTACTCATGGTGTTCACAGTGGGCGTAACATTTAATGAGATACCGAACTGAAAATACGGCTCTTCCTCGTTCAGACTCGATATATAGCGGGTGGGCTGGTTTTCGGCAGTAATGAGTTCGGTGGAGATATTGGGTTCGCGGGTGCCGATGTCAATGTTGGCGGTTTCTTCATTCAGCACGATGATTTTCGGGTTGGAGATCACCTTCACCCCGGCATTCTGGCGCAGCGCACTCAGCACGAGCGAGAAATCGGCAGGCGAGAGGATGGCGGAGCGCACATCATCCAGTGTCTTTGTGTAGGTGTTCTCGACGGCGGAGCGGACGGACCGCCCGCGGCCTCGGGTATCGTTATACTCGCGGTTCACGAGGGGGTCCTGTGAGACTTGCTGGACTTCTTCGCCGGCCGCTCCGGGAACAATGTTGTAGGTATCTCCCTTCATGCTGAGATCGTTTCCGTTGGCATCATACAGATTCCGCACGGCGTCCTGATTGCCCCAGATGTCATACTGATTCATGGTGTCGCTGCGTGAGCGAAGATCCTTCCGGGTATCGGTCATGGACCATTGCATTTTTTCAAGCCCGACCTTGTAGCCTTCCAGGACGCTCCAGTCGACGCCGATGTCTTCCCGCGCTTCGGCATTGAGCTCCACAAATTTGGCCTCGATAAAGACCTGGTCGCGGGGCTGATCGATATCCGACAGCGCGGTGCGGATTTTGGATATACGATCGACGGTTTCCTTGATCACCAGCGTATTTCCCGGCGCGGAAAAAGCCCCGGAACCTTCACTGATGCACATCTGCTTGGCCACGGGAAGCACCTCCTCGGCGCTCATATAGTCGAGGGAATGCACCACGGATTCCAGCGGGGCGAGTTCGAGTTGGTCTTTCGATACGATGGTATAGATATTGCCCTTGTTCCTGACCTTGGCCAACCCCACCGAATCAAGGATCACGCTCAGGGCATCCTCCCAGGGCACGTTTTTCACGTTCACGGTAACCACGCCCCGCAGGTCATTGGTTCCGGTCACGATGTTGGCTTCTTCAATGGTTCGTGCGAACATGCTGACCACATCCCCCACCGGAACGGATTCAAGAGAGAGAGAGATGAGGTTGTTGGTATCCGCGTTCACCGGAAACGGGGAGGTATACAGCAGCTCCATTTCAGCGCCAGGGCCCGCGACATCCAACTCATCGGCAAACGGCTCCGGATCCGACGAAGCGACCTGCTCGATTTCCTGAAAATCCGGATCATACACCGGTTCCGCCACCAACACGACGGTCTCCTCGATTATCAGGGACTGCGTCTCAGGGGAAACGTCCGGCATGGCCTCTTCCGTCACGTTTTCTTCATAGAGAAGAGCCGCATCCGACTCTTCCAGAGCTGCATCCTGCTCCATTCCGGAGGGGGCCGGCAGGGGTTCCGCCTCACTCTGTGCCAACGTGAGTGCCGGGACCCAAAGCAGCGCACAGAGAGTCCAACCGATTTGCATATACCGTATTCTTTTGTTCATAGTATCTTTCCCGTCTTCCTGTTAACGCATATCACAACTTTACCGAATCAATAAATCGGGTTTGTCTCGGACCAACCCCAGTTGAGTTCCGTCATGGAGGCCGACCCGCTGTTCCAAATCAGCCAGGCGCCTGTCACCCCGTAATACACGGCCACATCCGTTTTTCCATCACCATCATAATCCCCCGGGACGGGCACGGCTTCGCTCCAGCCCCACGACCGGGAATACATCGCCGCCGAGGAACTCAGATAGGCCATCCAGGCACCTGTCGCGGGATGATAGACCGCCACGTCCGCCCGTCCGTCGGCGTCGTAATCTCCGGGCACGGGCAACACCTCGGACCAGCCCCAATTCATCATCACCAGGCTCATGGCACTGCTGGAATAAATATACCATTTCCCCTGCTCCGACCAGTATACCGTCATATCGGCCCGGCCATCACCATCGAAGTCTCCGGCAATCGGACGGGTCGCGGCCCAGCCCCAGGCCCTCGCAGCGGATCCTCCCTGACTGAACAGGATGTACCACATACCCCCGGCGGGCCAATACACGCAAACATCGGTCCGGCCATCGCCATCGAAATCAGCCGGCACGGGAATGGTCTCAGCCCAACCCCAACTGCGCGACAGCGTTCCGCCTGAACTGAGATGAATCAGCCAGAGCCCATCGCGCGAACGGAAAACGGCCTGGTCGGTCTTTCCATCGCCATCATAATCGCCACACGCAGGGATATCCACCAAGCCACCCAGCATGTGCGTCGCGGTTCCGCCGCCGCTGTAATTCATGTACCACGTGCCGCCGCCGGGCCAATATACCGTGGGATCGGCGCGCCCATCGCCATCGAAATCATTCCGATAGTGATACTGATTGGTCTGCACGGTGGCAGAGGAGGATTGCCCAACGTAGAGGAGCAGAATCCGGTGATTTTTGGTATCCGCCACGTAGATGTTGCCCTGGTAATCCACGGCGACATCCTCCGGCCCATTCAGGACATCCTCTCCAAGCGTTTCGGAGCAGGTTCCGCTGCTCAGCAACACCTGCCACAGTCGGCTATTCAGATTATCCGCCATAAGCAGCGTATTGCTCGAGCCCACCGCCAGGCCCGCCACCTTGCCGATCAGACCGTTGCTGGTGGACGACGACGCCACCACCGACGCCGAGGCGCCATCCCATGCGATCCGCTGCACCCGACTCGTCGGGCCGTTCGCCGTCAGATAGTCCGAAACGTAGAAATGCCCTGCGCCATCCGATGCCAACCCGCGCGGGAACCGCACTTCCCCAACCGCAAAACCGGAGGAAATCAAGGTGGACCAATCGTTCGCGGTGTTTTTCTTCTGAATCCGGTGATTGGAACGATCCGCAACATAGAGATTGCCGAGCGTATCCAGCTCGACATCGAAGGGCGAATTGAACTGACCCTGCGCGGATCCCATCACGCCACCCCACGCCTGCCAGCTTTGATCAAAGGTATTATAGCACTGCACGCGATGGTTGTTGGCATCGGCCACGTAGAGACGTCCATCACCGCCCACGGTCAAACCATACGGCTGATTGAACCTGCCCAGCCCGTTGCCGGGCCCACCCAGTACCGCCCAACTGCCGTCAAACCGACGTATCTGAATGCGGTTGTTGCCCGTGTCGGACACATAGAGATTCCCGGACCGGTCCACCGTCACCCCGCCAGGCCGGTTGAATTGTCCCTCGCCATAACCGAAGGCCCCGATGATGTCATAGCGATAATAAACGGGCGTCAGTACGGTCGTGACATTGTTGGAAACCGCGACCGTGACCGATTGCGGTGTCAGCCAGCCGCTGAGCACCTGATAATCCACCCTATAGGTACCGGACGTCAGATTCACCGTCGCCCCGGAATTCTGCCAGGCATTGCTGTTCACTCTCCAGTGCGCCCCGGCGGCGACAGCCTCCGCCGGACTGATCGTTACTCGAATCGCCCCTCGTTCAGGTTGGTAGATGCGTACCAGCTGAGTGATATCGCCCTCAAGCACCGTCACATATTCCGCGGCGGGCGCCGCCCAGTTGGCCAGTGCGGAATACTCGACATAATAGGAGCCCGGCGCCAGATTGCTGACCACCGCTTCACTGGCCTGCCACGCGCCACCCTCAACACGCCAGGTGGCCCCTGCCGAGACGGCTTCCGCCGGATCCAGATCAATCTGAATGCCTCCGCCCTGTGTATAATAGACGTTGGTAGAGAGGGTCATACTATTGGAAAGGGTAAGCGAGAGCGTCTGCGGCGTGACCCATCCATCCACCGTTCGGAAGGTTACGGCATTGACTCCCGCCGTGGCCGTTACGATTACGGTGCTGTCTTGCCAGGCGCCTCCGTTCAACGACCACTGGGCACCGTCGGTCACGGCCTCCAACGGCAGCAGGTTGACCTGCACCGTCGGCGGGATCACCACCGGACCGCCGGAATCCACCTTCACAAAGGCGGCATTTCCGTGCAGCATGGCAGCATGCGACCACTGATTCAGCCAATCCTTCGTCACCGTGAAATCCTGTGCGCCGTAAGGTTGGTGATACGGCCCGAACGGCGCGGCATTCGTCACGGCCTGGGCATCATCCATCCGGAAATAATTCACCAGCCCGGCGGTGGCCCCATCAATCACCGTATTCATGTTCGCGCTGATCTGATTGGTGGTTCGGACGGAAGACCAGACGCGCACGTCATCCACCTGCCCCTGAACGTCTTCGCCGATACGTACAAACGTATCGCCACCGCGCCCATTCACGGGCGGCGCATTGTTCAGCGCATTCGATGCCGCCACGCGCACGCCGTTCATGTATAATTCGAGAGAGGCCGTGGCGCTGTCATAAGCGGCGGCCACATGCGTCCAGGCCCCATTCGTCACAACGCCTCCATAAACATAATAGGAGTTGCCGTTGAGCAGGGTATAGCCCGCATAAAGCTGTAAAACGCCCGAGCTGTTGGTGCGCAGACCCATCACGTAGTTTTCCGCATACACCCCGCCGCCCAGACTCTGCACGGCCCGGCGAATCAACCGGCCAGAACCACCTGAAGCAGAATCCGGATTGACCCACGCCTCAAGCGTCCATTGCAGGAGACGCTGCGACGTAGAGGCCGGGACATCCAGATAATCCGCCGCCGCGCCCCCAAGGCGTATTGCCCGCCCAACCACCGGATCCACGGGGTCGGCCGGATTGGTCCCCTGATTGCGCTCTTCGTTGTCGGTCAGGCCATCGTCATCGGTATCAATCAGGTCGGGTCGGGATCCGAGTTGCTGCTCGATGCCATTGACCACCGTATCACCATCACGATCTTCCGAGATGTCCAGCACAGCGTTTCCGTCGGTATCGGCGGCGCGGGGATTCGTGTCGGACCAGTATTCATACAAATTCCTCAGGGTATCAACATCGGGATCGCCATCGGCCCCGTTCACACCCTCGGCGGAAAACGGGTCCAGATGATTGATCATCTCCCAGGCATCCGGCATGCCGTCGCCATCGCTGTCATCCGCTCCGCGCCAATCCACGCCGCGCACATCAGCCGGGTCATTGGTGGTCATCGTAAACCCGCCGGATAGCGCGTAGCCCATATCACCATAGTAAAAATTCGTCTGATCCGCTCCGAGCGCCGTATTTTTCGCCTTGGCCGCAAAATCCTCCGCTGTGAGGCCGCCATCATCAAAACGGAAATAGGCTTTCAAACCGGCATTCGTCTGAGGAACCAGTATCCTGCGGTACGTCTCGATTTCCTCAGCCGTGCGAAACTCCGTCCAGATTCGGACTTCATCCATCATCAGATTGTTCACGAAAGAACCATCCGCGGAAGCCCCGAGGGTGACATTGGTGCATGATCCGTAAAGATAGGCAGAGCGGCCACTCTCATAGATCCGTTGATCCTGCACAAACACCCCGTCCACATACAAAGCCAGGTTGTTATCGGCGTCATTCCAGACGCCGGCCAGATAAATCCACCGATTCGTCGGGATGGAAGGGCCTGAAACCTCGTAGCGTGTGCCTCCGATGGTTTCAAAGGAAAGCACCGGCACATTATTGGTCAACGCCAGACGGTAAGTGACTTCGCCGATACTGTTCGGTCCGGGATTATTGATCAGCCATCCCGTTGCATCGAGCGTGGATACCTTCACATAGCATTCAATCGTCCAGTTTGCCGCATGCAGCAACGGACTGTACCCATTGGCCGCGCCTTCGGGATCCGGGAGGGCGATACCCGCCGCATCGGTGATCAAGGCGGCACGCCGAATGAAGGGCGACATGGAGTGTACCGGGCTGCTGCCCACGGTTCCGCTGTTGTAGTATTCCTGCTGAATTTCCACATCATCCGCATACCCATCATCATCGGTATCCGCGCCGGCGTGCGCACCGAGGCTGGTCGTTGGCCTGCCGCCGCCCAGGGTGGCAAAGGCGGAAGCCGCCGTGTTGGAATTCCAATAGCTGCTTGGCACGGCTGGACGGGCCATTCCGGTGCCTGGTCCGGTGCTGGCGGGCACCCAGTTGTATTGGTATGGATTGGTTTCATCGCCGGTGCCGTTGATAAACGGCTTATTGGTCGAGCGGGCGGCATCCTGACCGAGAAACTCCTCATAATTGATCCGGCTGTCATGATCCGGATCGCCCCAGTACCCATCATTGCCCAGCAACACTTTTGGATTCAGATTATACTGGACCTCCCATCCATCGGGCAGAAGGTCGCCATCGGAATCGGCGAGGATGGGGCTGGTCCACTCTTCCAGCAATTGCAGTGACTCACGAACCTGAGCCACATCCACCACGTTTGAAACCACGAATTGCAAGGGGGGGACGAAGGCGTAAACGCCATACGCATCCACCTTCGGCAGCGCGTTGGTTCCCGCACTCCAAACGTCATTACTGCCTCCTTCTGAAAATTCGGTCAGCAGGCACTGCTCGCGATAGGTCGTCATGCCGTCGGCATCCGGGTCCGCCGCGATATTTACGGAGGCGTCATTCGGATTGATCCCGGCAGCCTCATTATACCAGGCATATTCAAAGGCATCCACCAAGCCGTCACCATCGGTATCATAATGGGAGGGATTCAGGTCATCCTCGCTGTATTCGTCTTCCAGCGCCACCCCGGTCGGCGCGGCGGGATTCTGTTTCAGCCTGGGTTCACCATCCACGCCGTTATATTCCTGAATATTGAATAGCCCATCGCCATCGGGGTCGCCCCAGGCATCCGGAATGGAAGGATTCAATCCGAAGCCGACATTAAAACGGTCGTATTCCCATTTGTCATCCATGCCGTCGCCATCGGAATCGAATGCGCCGGCATTCAGGAAGGTGATGGCCGGCGTGGTAAACGGCGTGGTATATTCCTCGTAATTGGTGAGTTCATCCTTGTCGTAATCGCCGTCTTTCGTTTCATCCAGATCGCCGAAGCAGTGAATTTCCCACCAGTCAGGCAGATCATCGTCATCCGAATCATCCACAATGGTCAGGTTGAAACCCAGGACGCCCGAAGGCAATTCCGAATAACCGACCGTTTTGATTACGGAACAGGGTTCGCCCAAGTCATAGGCCAGGTCCGCATCGCCATCAATCCAGGCCAGCAATTGATAGCTGTTTGGATAAGTCAGAGGTGGCAGAGGCCCAATACCGTAGTCCACTGATGCCGGGAGGGAAGAACAGAGCGCCCTGGAAAGACGGGTCTGGTTGGTGAACGGACGGCCAATCACGTCGCTCGTTTCACTCCATACGCCGATCACAAGCTGACCCATCATGGTGCCGTCACCCGGCGGTGGAAGGGCGTTGGTCCAGGCCGATTCATTGATGATCTGGCCGGATACGCAATACACGCCCGTCGTACTCGACCCGACGTAGTTGTAATAATTCGTCAAATAAATCGTTTCGCTGTTGGTGATGGAGAGCGACACGTTATCCGGCGCGGTCCAGCCATTGATGCTGCGGAAACGAATCAAATACTCTTCCCCCACATCCAGCGAGGCCGAATCACCGCTCTCCTGCCAGGTCTGCGAGACATCGTCCACCATCCAGCCTGCACTCGCCCGATCTGCCTCCCAGTAACTCACGGGCGTACCATCCGCCGCCGCCAACTCCATATAGACCAGTGCCGGAAGAATCCCCGCGCCGCCTTCCAGAAATGTCACATTGCCGTGAATCACTCCGGCGTGCCGCCATTGATCGTTCCAATCATCGGAGAAGCACCAGTTCTGGGGCCCCTGCGGCTGGTGATACGCTCCGAACGGGAAATAATTGGTGGTGGCCTGTCCATCGTTAAACGGGAAATACGCCACCAGCCCATCCGCATCCGGCGCCTGGATTTTGCCCAGGGCATCCTGCATCTCGCTTTCCGGGCGTGCATAATTCCACAGGCGCACCTCATCCAGATTTCCGGCGTACGACTCCCCGATGCGTATGAAGTTTTCCCCACCCTTCCCGCTTTGGGGCGGGGACTTGAAAAGATTATTTGTGGAAAGCACCTGCGCGCCATTCACATAAATGGCCAGCGTGGCATTTTCGCTGTTGTAGGAAGCCGCCACATACGTCCAGACCGACGTACCCACCGGAACGCTCCCGCCCCGCACGAGGTAATTGGAGCCATCCAACTGCACATAACCGCAGGCCAGGCGCAAGCCGCCGACACCATCCGGTTCCAGCGCCAGGATATAATTCATGGCCTCGACGCCTGCACTCACCTGCTGCACCACACGCCGAAGCAGCACGCCGCCGTTGGCATCCGCAGGCTGCACCGCCGCCTCCATGGTCCAATTCTGCAGCGACATCGCAGTGGTTTGGGGCACATTCACATAATCCGTGGCCGCGCCACCGAAGGTCATCGCCCGTGAGACCGGCGGATCCAACGGATTCACCGGGCTGGTCCGGTTCCCCTGCTCCACATTATCCGGCAGGCCATCATCATCGGTATCCACCATATCGGGCCGAGAGAGCAGGCTCTGTTCGGTGCGGTTCACCAGATTGTCCCCGTCGTAATCCTCCTGGCCATCCTGCTCGCCATCTCCATTGGAATCGGCGGCACGCGGATTGGTTCCCGCCTGAAATTCATAGAGATTGTTCAGGCCATCCTTGTCCGGATCACCATCAGGGCCGAACGGACCGTTTTGCAGGCCGGTCGCGGTTTCCATCCCGGTACCGTTGTCATAAGGATTCAGATTGTAGGTCGCTTCCCAGGCATCCGGCATTCCATCATGGTCCGAATCATCCGCACCATAAGCGACCGCGCCGTATACCACGGCAGCCCCGGAGGTGACCCACTGAAAATGATTCGTCATCAGGGCATAGCCGTGATCGCCAAACCGATAGGATTCGGTCACCGTGCCAAGCAAACCATTCTTCGCTTTGCGGGAAAAATCCTCCACCGAGGAGCCGCCGTCATCAAAACGATAATAGGCCAGCAGCCCATCCTGTGAAAAATCTCCACTCCCGTCCTTATCGCTGTAAAACACCGGACTGAACTCATCCCCGGCCTGCCCCTCGTTCAAGGCATGCACACCATCCAGATAAAGCAGGACATCCGTCTGCTGATTGTAGACGCCATCCTGACCTGCATCAATCCAGTAATTATTCGCGTCCGTCTGTTTCAGCACATTACTGAGCAACAGGCCTTCCTCCCCATCGAAAAGGGACCCGCCATTAATCAGCACGGTATCGTACTGAGCATAGTAACGGTTGCGCTCCGACGCCGCGCCGATCCACACATCATCCCCACACCCCTGCGGGACCAATCGTTTCGCATACTCGGTAATGAGCTCGGCGGGACGCGCTATTTTCCAAATACGCACTTCATCCAGAAAGAGCTGGTTCACGAAGGATCCATCCGCCGAAACAGCCAATGCAGGCAGATTCGTCGCCGGATACATCAGGGAGCCCGCGTTGGCATCCACGACCGTCATCTGCTGGGCCACCACCCCTCCCACATACAACGACATGGCATTGTTCTCCGAATCCCACACACCGGCCAGATGAATCCACTCATTGGTGGGCAAGGCATTCGCCACATTGGTCACAATCTGCGCCTTTGCCGCAAACTGAGCACACAGCACGGGACAACCATGCTGAAGAGAAAGGCGATAGACCAAACGGCTGGCCGGACCCAGGCGGGTCGAGAAATTAAACAAATCACCCGTCACATTCGTGCTGGTGATCTTGACCATGCACTCGATGGTCCAATCCTTGAATTGGAGGTCTTCGCGATATCCGGCAGGCCGTAATCCAGTGGAGGAGGCCGGTTCCGGATCCGGGATCGGAATGCCCGTTGCCGAGGTGATCAACGCCGAACGCCGGATGAAGGGACTGCACGAATACACCGGATTGGGAATATTCATGCCGGAAGTCGAAATGATTTCATCAGCGTCCGGAATACCGTCGTCATCCGAGTCATCGCCTGAAGAGTAGCCGTTGACGTTGATGCAATTCACGCCGTTGGTCAGCGGGGCCGTGGGCCACTCGGCGCCGAGCGTTTCCACGCGGCTGTACCCATAACCGGGGCGGGGATTGGTGATAAACGCGAGAGGCGCATTGGTTGGAAACCAGCGCCAGTAACAGGTGGAATCCGGGCGCCAGCGCTTCTCATTCGGATTCGTCTCATCGCCCGTACCATTAATATACGAGCGCGTAGCGTTTCGCCTGTCGTCCTGACCGAGATATTCATACCAGTTGAAAATACCATCGCCGTCCGGATCGCCCCAGGGGCCGTTATCCCATCCCGACGGCCCGGTGTTATCCCCCGGATCACGTGGGTCCAGCCCGAACTCCACTTCCCATCCGTCCGGCAGGGTATCTTCATCGGTATCATGCCCCGGGGGAATATCCTCGTCGACCCAGCCGTAGCCCGTGCCCGGCGTAGGATCCGTCCAGGCGTGATTGCGCAATTGAAAGCGGTTGGTATAGGCCGCCACCGTCTCGTTCATCACCAGCCCGAGATTCAGGCTCTGCCCCACGGAATTCATCGTCACCACGCGCACATTGCCCACGCCGATGAGGTTCACATCGTAGAGCCAATAGGCAAAAGGAAGGCTTCCTTCCCAAAGCCACTTGTTCTCGTTGGCGCCATCCTGACGGAGAGAATCCAGCAGACATTGCTCTCGATAGTTGGACAATCCGTCCACATCCGAATCCGCACGGGCTACGTCGCCGGTGACGACTTCATCCCCCTCGTGCGGATCAATCCCGTTGGCGGGGTCATACCAGGCCAGCTCAAAACTGTCGATGAGCATGTCCATATCCGTATCGATATCGAGCGGGTTCAGATCATCCGCCGTGGAATTCACCACGCCGATCACGAGATTACTGCCGTTGGGCAACACCGTTGTCGAGGAGAAGCGTATACGCGGGTTACCATCGGCCCCGCAGTATTCCTGCCACTGAGAAAGCCCATCGCCATCGTTATCCAGCGTGATGTCATTGAAAACACGTGGATCAAGCCGCTGAGGAATAGTACTATTGGTGTAACTGTAAATCCATTCCCAGCGATCATCCAGGCCATCCCCATCCGTATCCCAGTCGGACGGATTCATCTGCGTACTGCTGATGTTGTATTCCTGCAGGTTCGTCAGTCCATCGCCATCCGGATCTTCATCGGGACCGTATAGATTCAATTCACCAAACCAAGTGATAAACCAGGCGTCCGGAATTTCCGTTTGAGCGGATACCTGGCGTCCCCCCAGCAGACACGCGCAAATCACCGCCAACCCAAACCATCGATATCCTGTATACATAGCATCCTCCGGTCTTCTTCGACACATTCTCACCCTTTTTCGCGCCCACCCCACGCGGCAGATCAGGGCTGCTGGAGCACCAGATTCCCCACATGCCCCTGGCTGTCATTCACGGTCACGGCATTGGCACCGGCATTCAAGCGGGTATAGACCACGGAGGCACCGGCATCGGTACTGATATTCCCCAGATTGATGTCCTGAACCGTCCAGTTATAAGGCGCCACACCACCGTTGACCGTCAGCACGGCCCGATCGCCATCGGCGCTCAAGGTCGTGGCGGAAGCCGTAACCGTCAGGGTATAGGTTGGATCAGGCAAACTGCCGTGCGACGAAGGCTCGGCGGGGTCATCCTCGAAATGCGTTTCAACGCCATCGGTATCCGGATTGTCGCTTGTCTCGCAACCCGCCGAAAAGACCAACAACACGCCACACAGTATCCAACGCAGCCAGCGCATTCGCTCACTCATTCCTCACCTCTTTCATCGGTTAAAACAGATTCACACAACAAACTTATTCTTCTTCCAACGGTGTCAGCTTTAACCCCCGCTCACCGATTTCCGTGACCATCCAGCGGTAGACCTTGCCCTTCAGCGTCACACTCACCGCATCGCCTTCCGACACTGTCCGCCCATTGACCACCGCAAAATAACCGGATGTTCCCATCTTGCTCATCCCGCTGATTTTCACCAGACTGCGAGCCTGCGCCCACTGATCCGGACGAGCCGCCTCTTCACCGGAACCCGCCGCCGATACCGGCTTGCGCCACCACTCCGGATAAAAACCAACCGGCCAGAAAGGATCCCGGATATCGCGTTTCTCCACGGCATCCAGGGAGTTCAATTGACGCAGCCGCGCCAATTCGTCCTCCCCACGCGGAAGCTGAGCCGTTCCCACGGTGCAGAACACCCCCAGCAGCAGGCAGGCCAAAACGGCCCGTGCCCTTCCATTGTTCCTGGCATTCCATGATTTCATGCTCTTCCGCCTCCAAATGAATCGCCGATACGCCAACCCCGACCGTCCTCAGGGAGCCTGCTGCACACTGAGCGAAGTCGGCCACTCCATGATTAATTTCACTGAATGATTCACGGGATCTTTGTCATCACTGACGATGGACAACTGCGTAATCCGAAGCATGGGGTTGTCGTCTTCAAAAAACTTAACAAACTGAATCAGACGGTCGTAGCGGCATCTCAAATTCACCTGAACCGCATACCGCCCAAAGGCCAGGTCGGCGCCCGGCGTTTCCTGACGGCCAAGTTCCGTTATGTTTTCCACTTCGATCCCGTAGTTTCGCCCCTGCGTATAGATCAACTCCGTAACCCAGGAATAGCGATTATCCTCATTGGGAAAATACGCACTCACTTCATCCAGATAACGCTGCACTTCTTCATATTCCTGAATAATCGGGCGCTCTTTGCGCAGGGTCCGTTCGGCGGACGCCACTTCGCCTTCCAATGCTTCCAGATCGACCTTCTCGGCCCCCTTTTCATCCGTCGCCAACAGACTTCCCGCCACGGTGTAGAGCACATAGATCAGCGCAATAGCCACCACGCTCCCCAGGAAAATATACTGTTTCTGCTCTTTAGATAAGGTTTGCCAATTCATACCGAACTTTCTGCGGGCCTACGGCCCTTTGCTCACCTGATTAACCATGCCGGTACTCGTAATGCCGAAATGAGCCCGCTCCTGACGCTGCTGCAGGGGAACGTTCCGGTCCGCCTCCAGTCGATTAAAAGAGACCAACTTAATGGATGTAAAACAAGACTTCAGCGAACCCACCTCAAGCAGACTGCGACGAAACCGCACCACCACATCCTCCGGCTGATCGCTGATGGCCGTACCCCGCAAGTCCATCTTGCACGCCGTATCCGAACCCTGCGCATCCCCCACCACAATATTCAGCAAATTCAACTGGATGCTTTCCGGAACCTGAAGCTGAATATCACGCAGAACCCCATGCCAAGGCACGTTGTTGTCACGCCACTGCTGAAGCACGTTGCGCGTCTTGGTGTTGTGCGTCACCACCGCCTGCAGTTCCTCCACCCGGGCCACCCTCGGGCGGACATCCTCCATCTGCGACAGCAGCCGCTTGATCCGTATCCGCCGCGCCTGCCAGCCCATACAAGCCAGAACGCTCACCAGCAGCAACAGCAGCAGGGTCGTCGTAATAATCGTGGTCACCAGAAAACGACGGCTGACCGCCCCCTGATACCTCACCTCCGATTTTCTGAGTAAATTCACCCGCATAGGACACTATTCCTCACTCAAACCACCCAAAGCCGCTCCAATCGCCGAAGCAAAGCGGTGTTGCTGATTCTCCAGCTTTTCCGGCCACACCCCGCCGGCCACGGTCAACCCTTCCAGCGGATTCCACGCCAAACAAGGCAGCCCGAGCGCCTCGCTGATCGGGGCCGTCCAATACGCCGCCTTCGCGGGACCACCTGAAATAAACGCATGAGCGACCCGAACCTTACTCTGCCTCTCCACAAAATCCCGTGAAACGGAAAGCTGACGCAGAAACGGCATCATCACCGCCTCCACCGAACTGGAAATATCCACCGATCCCCCGGCCAGAATCGTGCGTGCCATCTCGCCATCCACCCCCAGATCCGCCTCAATACGTTTGTTCAGCACTTCCGTACCCAGGGCAAACTTGGCCGCCAGCACCGGCTGACCGCGCACCGCGAACACCAGCGTTGTGATACGCGCACCCGATTCAATCAAACAGATTGCTTCATTCGCATGCTCCGTTCCGTGAAGCTGCATAAAACCCGAAAAAGCCGCCAACCCCGAAAGCTCCAACGAATAGGCCGCCGGCGCACCCGACTCAAACTGAAACAGGAGATGAATGAAATCCGACTTGGGAACAGCCACAGCCAAAAGGGTGCTTTCCTGCTTGCCTCTCGACTGCTGAATCACATAGCAACCCGTTCGATGCGTCTCATCCACATTCAGTTGCTGCCGCAGGGCCGGCTCCAGCTCCTCTGGTTTGGCCCCCGGCTCGCAAGCCATTTGAATCACGCGAATCACCGCCGACTCCCCGGTATACGCCAGAGCCGCATAATTGGAAACCAGCGTCTTGGAAAGGACCAGCTCTGCCGTATCCGAACTCAGCGGCACGGAGGGCAACAGGTCTGCTCCCACCAAGGTAATACTCCCTTTCACCTTGCGTAAACGTACAACCTTCACACCGGTCGTGGAAAAATCAATGCCTGTCAATTCGGATACATTTTTTCGGGCAGCCTTTTTATCTGCTTTCGCCATAATACCGCACCATCCAAGTGATCAGAACAAACGCCGCGGGCAACCGTCCCACGCCGTAACTCACGCACCCGTCGAATATAGCGGACCACACGTACGCAATAAAAGAAAAAAAGCAGAAGAATCAGAGGGTGAAACGGGCTGCCAACACTTTGCACGCCCTCCTCTTCCATCTATTGCGAAACCGCATAAC
>JAQVYB010000212.1 GCA_028708815.1 Kiritimatiellia bacterium
AAAGTATAGGTTCGGTATTGGCCATTGGTGTTTCTCCCGCACATAAACAGGTCGAGAATATCATCGCCGTTTAAATCCACCCATTGGTTGCGCGACTGTTTTTGCGGGGGAAGCGCAATGGCGACCTGCGTCAACGTACCGCTGCCTTCATTGAGGTAAAGGTGGGTCAGGGATGTATTCTGGGTGTTTATTCCGCTGATCAGCAGGTCCGGATCACCGTCGTTGTCATAGTCGCCCCAGGTAGTGCTTCCAAGCCAGGCGCCGGGTGGAACGTTCGTGGCTAAAAGAGTGAAGGACGTGCCGTTGCTTCCTTCGCCGCGGTAGAGGCGCCCGATAGGGCCGGAAGCGGCATAGCCTGCCAGGGAGAGATCATCATACCCATCACAATCCACATCCACCCAGTCCACGCAACCGAGGGCAATGCCGGGGATGGTGGTGGTGGTGAGATTGCTGAAGGAGGCCCCTTGTTCGTTTCGATAAAATTTCGTGATGCGCCCGCTTCCAGTATCTCCATGGAGAAGGAGATCGGAATAGCCGTCGCCATTGAAATCGTGCCAGATAAGGTGTCCATCGCGTACCCCGGTCAGTTGGATGGGGTTGGTGCTGAAAGTGCCTGCACCCAGGTTCCGGTAGATTCGCGCGAGGTTGGTCCCACCGCTCTGATAGCCGCAAAGTGCGACATCCGGTAATCCGTCCTGATCGTAGTCGCCCCATTGAACAGATCCGCTGCTGACGCCTGGAAAGGGATGATTCGTGATTTCCGTGAAGGCGCCGTCGCCGTCATTGCGAAACAGATAGGTGCTGTGGGTTTGATTCGTGGTGTAGGCGCAGTAGATCAAATCCGGATCGCCGTCGTTATCGAAGTCCCCCCAGTCGGCGCTGCTGCCTTCACCACCGGGTATGGACACATTCACGTTGGAGTAGGTTGTCCCGTCCAGATTGCGGTAAAGGGCCGCCATGAGGCCATTGGTATTCCTTCCGCTGAAGAAGAGGTCCATGAACCCATCCTGATCATAATCGCCCCAGGCGGCGCAGCCGTTGGCGAGATTCGGCAGGCTCATATCCACTTCAACCAAGTAGATGGTATATTGGTTGGTCTCCGCGTGCGCGGCAGAAAGTGCCAATACGGCAACAAGCAACATGAAGGCGTGTCGTATCATAATCCAGCGATTCCGATTTTCCGGTCTTTTCAGCCCCTCGGGAAAGGTAAGCATTCTGAATGCCGTCGGGCGGGTACGGATTGATCGCGAGCGAGAATTGTTGGTGAACGCTGTTGTGGCTTGGCGCGAACGAGTTTCGTCAGAGGAGGGGCAGCGTGTCAAAAATCCGGGTGGCGCACTCGGTCTTTGAAAGTGAACCCCAGGAGGTGAAATCGGAGCCGTCGCCCCCCATCGCTTCATATTCTGCGGCATCGGCTTCCATGGCGGAGAGACCATTGAGCACAATCAGGTCGAGCTTCTTGGCCAACCTTTTTTCAGCGGCTCGTTGGCGTCCGTCTTCGTCCTGGAGGGCAAAGCCAATGGTTCGTTGATGCGCCTGTTTGAGGGTGCCGAGCGTGGCGGCAATGTCCGGCGTGCCTCGAAGCGAGAGCGTCAAATCACTGCTGGATTTGGGCCGCTTGACGGTGGCGGGTGCCGCAGGAGCATAATCGGCCACGGCGGCGGCAAAAAAGGTGTAGTCTGCTGAAGAAAATGCTTCGCGTGCGGCGCACAGCATGTCGTCGGCTGAAATCACGGATTTGAAGGTGAGACGCGGGTGACTGGCGGGTCTGTTTTCGGTGGGTATTGGACCGGAAATGAAGGTGACATCGGCGCCGCGTGCCAGGGCCTCGTGCGCCAGAGCCCGCCCCATCTTTCCGCTGCTTGGATTGCTGATGAACCGAACCGGATCGAGGTGTTCGCGGGTGGGGCCGGAAAGGATCAGGACCTGCTTGCCGGAAAGTTCCCCCGTGCGGCGCAGTAGGTGAAGGAGATTGGACGCAATGAATTCAGGTTCCGCCATACGGCCTTCTCCGGAGGTGCCGCAGGCCAGGCGCCCGGCATCCGGGCCGATGCGTATCCAGCCGCGTTCCTCCAGCGCCTGGACGTTGGCCTGAACCACGGGTTGATTCCACATGTTCGTGTTCATGGCCGGGCAGAAGACCCGGATGCAGGTGGCGGAGAGACCCAGTGCGGAGGCGCAAACGAGATCATCGGCCTGGCCGTGAACGAGTTTGCTCAGGATATCCGCCGTGGCGGGAGCCACCACGTAGAGATCGGCCTGACCGGATGGATAGAGATGCGGATACAGCCCCTCGAGGGCAGAGGTTTCGGGGCCACAGAACATCTCCGTCCCGATCGGCACCCCGAGAATGGCCTGAAAAGTGAGGGGTTGAATGAAACGTTGCGCGCCGGGGGTCATCACCACCCGCACCGTGGTATCGCTTTTGTGCAGACGGCTCACCAGCTCCGCTGCCTTATACGCTGCAATACCTCCGCTCACACCACACAATACCATCGGTTTGCTCATCATTATTCCTCCGAACGCATCCTGAATACGCCATAACCCGGGAGAAGAAAAGATAAACTCTTTTTGTTTTTACGACACATAGTACGCGGGGTGTGTGATGAAAAGTAAACGGAATCAGTCGATGAAACCTTGTGCAGGGGTTGTATGCGCACCCGGCGGGCAGGCCGTAAAGATTCAAATTGAGCAACGAAGGGCGGAGTAGTCATTGAAAAAAACGGGGAATCGGAAATGCATTTCTCGCAAAGCGCACAGAGGACGCAGAGAAGTGCTCAAGGAAGGTGAGGAGAAGCCTTCGGCTTAGCCGCTTTGGAAGCTGAGCAAAAACGGATAAAAACAGGCTGAAATCAACCAAAGAATGAAAAGAAGGGGTCAGCGGTCGGTTAAAGTGTACCACCCCGGGTCGAATCAAAGTGTACCACCTTAAGGAATAAATCTGCTTAGATTTATGCTTTCAATAAAACGAAAGCGAGGATCATGAGCAATACCCTTAAGGCAAGTATGATAGAAACCATAAAGGAATTGGGAAATCGAGGTTGGGGATTGCGAAGGATTGCCAGAGAACTGGGCGTTCATCGCAATACGGTAAGAAAATATCAGAGAGATCAAGCGGGGCCGCCAAGGTGTACCATTTCGACCGCCGGGGGACTTCGGGACGGAGAAGTCTTTGTGTAGATCATCACGATTTCATCATCAGCGAACTCGAGGGCGGTCTTGAAGCCCAACGAATTTTTCAGGATCTGCAGGAGGAAAGGGCGTTTTGGTGTCGATCTCCGGTCTGATTGACACGCAGGATTGGGTTCAGTATAAACATAATATATGTATAATATGCTCTTGATAGTTGTATAATATGCAACTATCATGATGTCGATGAACATAAACAAGGACGATTTAAACCCAGTTGTCGATGCCCTTCAGATGAAGTCACTGCTGGGAAATATGAGCGATAAGCGCGGGAAGATTGCCCGGATGATTCGCTCCGGCGATTTGTTTCCGTTGCGCAGAGGGCTCTACGCAACCAGGCGCGATCTTGACCCGCTCAGTCTGGCCGCGAGCCTGTACGGTCCGTCGTACATCAGTTTTGAAACCGCGCTTTCTTACTACGGCCTTATCCCCGAGGCCGTCTACGAGGTTACTTCCGCCACACTGAAGCGCCCCGCTGAGTTTCAGAATATCTTCGGGAGATTTCATTACCGTCGGGTTCCGGAGAGCGTCTTTTCCATCGGAATCGAACGGGTCACGGAATCCAGTCTGCCATTCCTGATTGCTTCACCGACCAAGGCGGTTTGCGACCGAATTGCTTTGGAGCCGCGCATGCGCTCCATGTCGGATGTGAAGCACTGGGCTGAATTGATGCGGCTCGATGATTCCATGGAGCTCGACTCTGCAATTCTTGATGCCTGCGCCGAATCCTATCAACGGCCCGCCGTGCGGTTCCTGCAACGCACCATAGAAAAATGGGGAAGGATTTTGCCATGAACAAAGCCCTCGAAGAGTTGTTGCGCCCGTATGATCCTATTACTCCGCTCGACTGGACGCAGGCCATCCGGGAAGTAGTTCAGGAAATTGCGTTGCTGGGTTTATGGCGCAGCGGGTTTTTTGAAGAGGCCGCCTTCTACGGCGGAACCGCGCTGCGGATTTTTCATGGGCTTAACCGCTTTTCAGAAGATCTCGACTTTTCACTGGTTGAAGAAGGCGGTTCCGTTCGCCTTGCGTCGGCGCTTGCATCAATCAAAACCGAATTGGCTGCATGGGGGCTTTCATTTGATGCGGAACCCAAATGTTCCGGCAACCGGAGCGGAATAGAATCGGCCTTTCTGAAGGGGAACACCCGGATCAATCTGCTGAATGTCGGAGTTCCCGAAGAACTCAGCCGGCATCTTCCGCACAACCAGAAAATATCCATCAAGCTGGAACTCGACACCACGCCGCCGCCCCTTGCTTCGACCGAGGTTAAGACCCATCTGCTGCCGACGCCGTTTCAGGTACGTCTTTACGACCTGCCGAGTCTTTTTGCCGGAAAGTTGCATGCGATGCTGTTTCGGGACTGGAAGAGCCGGGTCAAGGGACGGGATTTTTATGACTTTGTCTGGTATATCAGCCGTCGTGTTCCGGTGAATCTTTCGCACCTTGAAGCGAGAATCATACAAAGCAAAAAACAGCAGGCGGAACGAATTGATATGGCCACCGTGCAGACTCTGCTCAAGGAGCGCATCCAACGTGTCGATATGGCGAAGGTTGCTGAAGATGTACGGCCCTTCCTTCGCGATCCACGCGAACTTCAGCTTTGGAACGAAGAGTTTTTCATGCAGATGATTCCGCAACTGCAATCTGTGTGCGAAGATGGGCGACCCGCTGAATTGACGGGGTAGACGGGAGAAGATACCATGCGAACCTTTCGGAGTGTTGGAAGGAATGGAGTTTATGCGTTGGTGGATAGAGTCCATAGGCACCTGGGGCGTCTTGTCGGTTATTTTGCTGATCGGCGCGGCGCTTCGTTTTCAATCGGTGGATTGGGACGCAGGGCAGCACCAGCATCCCGATGAGCGTTTTTTGACGATGGTGGCGTCCGCCATCGAAATGCCTACCTCGGTCGCCGCCTATTTCAATACGGAAAAATCTCCGGCGAATCCGTATGTTCGCGGATTCGATAGTTATGCGTATGGAACGGCCCCGCTGTTTTTGGCGCGTCTGGTGGCGGAACAGACGGGCGATACGGATTATCAGCAGATTTATCTGGTCGGGCGCGGGATCTCGGCGGTTCTGGATCTCCTGACGGTGTGGCTGGTGTTTTTGATTGGTCGGACTTTTCTTCCGCGCGGATTTGCTCTGTTGGCGTCCGGATTCTATGCGCTGACGGTCATGGCAATTCAGCAGGCACATTTTTTCACGGTGGATTCAGCCGGTACGTTGATGGTGACGTTATGCCTTTACGGTTGTGCTCGAATGATAGCCGGCGGCAGGCTGCATAACGCGGTGTTGGCCGGGCTGGCGCTTGGGTTGGGAATCGCCTGCCGGGTTAATCTGCTGTTGTTCGCGCCGCTTGTGGCGGCGGCCTTTTTTGTGCATTTGAAACGTGAAGGAGAACATGCGGAACGGGGTATCGCGCGGGCAGGGATTGGTTTGATGCTGG
>JAQVYB010000050.1 GCA_028708815.1 Kiritimatiellia bacterium
TGTGGCGAGAGTGGCCGAACAGCGGGTGAAAAGTCAACGTTCAACATTGCCCTTCAGCGTGAAGTCCCCTAGGTTAAGCGCTCGCAATTCAAACCAACTCATGGAGGATCGGCATGAAGCAGACGGGATCAGGTTTAGGAATTTGGCGTGGAGCGGGGTTGTTGGCGTGGGCCGTATTCGGTGTATGCGCGGCGCTGGCCGGCGATGGCGCGAAAATCTATTACATTCGTCATGGCGAAACGATGGGGAATGTGACCCGGGATTACTCGGAGGAGAATCAATGCACCTTTTCACCGAAGGGGCTGGAGCAGGTGGCCGCCGTGCCGGAAGTGCTGGCGCCTTATTCGTTTGATGTCATTGCCGTCAGCCCGACCTGGCGTACGCGGCAGACTATTCTTCCGTATCTGAAGGCCTTCGAGCGCAAGGGCGCGATTTGGCCGGAAATTGAAGAAGGCGGCTGCGATGTGCATGGCGGTGTGGCGGCGGAGACTATTCCTCAGGGGGCGCGTATTGAAATTACACCGGAGGAGGAAACCTGGTTCGAACTGCGTGATGCGGATACGGAGTATCGTTTTGCGCCGACAAATAATTCGGAGAGTCTGGCCATCTTTGAGCGTGGGATTCGGATGCTGAAGGAGCAATTTGGCGGGACGGGCAAGTCGGTGCTGCTGGTGAGTCATTCCTGCACCGGCTCACGCTACTTTGAACTCCTGCTCGGGATTGAGCCGCGCGGCCGTTTCGGTCCGCAGAACGCCACGGTATCTCTGTTCGAGGAGCAGCCCGACGGGTCGTACCGTATGGCGCTCTACAATGGCCGTCCGTTCACTCAGCGGTATCGCTGGGAAATGAGCGCGCAGGATTACCGTGATCTGCAAAAAGGCCCGCTGGAACTGGTTCTGCGCGGGGAATATTTTGGTCCGGTTCCGAAGGAGGGCTACCACCTCACCTGGGAATTGACCAATGATGATCACTCTTCAAAGCAGGGGGGCGACGAAGTGTTTCCGATGATGGAAAACAGTGAGTCGGCCCTGCATACTCTCCTGATTCGATCCGATGATCTTCAGCCCGGTGAAAACATGGTGATGAAAACCGCCCTTTACGATGGCGACGCATTGGTGCAGGAATGGGAGCAAAACCTGTATATTCCGGACACGCTGAATCTGGCCGGTGAATGGAAAATCAAACCGGGCGAGAATCCCGCCCGCTCGGAACCGGACTACGATGATCAGGTCTGGTATCCCACGCAGGTTCCCGGCCCCTGGGAACATGACGCCCTGCCGAATTATGACGGTACGGCCTGGTACCGCTATCGCTTTACGGTGCCGACGGAATGCGCGGAACTCTGGGGTGATCAGCCGCTGGCCCTTTACATGGGGGCGATTGATGATGCCGATGTGACCTGGTTCGATGGAAAGGAAATCGGCGCCTCGGGTCGGTTCCCGCCTGAAAAAGTCACCGCGTATGACCAGGCGCGCATTTATCCGATCTCCTCGTCGTTGGCAGCGGACAGCGAGCATGTCGTGGCCGTGCGCGTGAGCGATTGGATGGGTGCGGGCGGCATCTGGAAAGGGCCGGTTCTGATCGGCCCGGAGAAATCACTGCGGGCCCTGCGGGCCGAATAGTTTTTGTCGGACCGGCGCCCCGCCCATCTGTCTGCGCGGGGCGATCGTTCCGACCTTTTCCACCTATTGGAAAAACAGGTGCAGGAGTTCCAATGATTGGAAAATCCTTCCATTCGTGGCGTGACATGTTTTTGGGTGGCGGGTATAAATAGCCGCGTTTTTTTACTGGGTTGGAAGCAGAAGAAATGGAATGCCGGGATATGAATGCTGAAGAACTGAAACAGTTGAAGGAACAGGCGCTGGAGGAAACGGCGGAAGCCGGGAGCAACGAAGCGCTCGAAGCGGTGCGCATCCGCTACCTGGGGCGCAAGGGTGTCCTTCAGGAAGTGATGAAGGGCCTCAAGGATCAGCCGCCGCAGGATCGCCCGCTGATCGGCCAGTTGGCCAATGAATTGAAACAGGAATTGCAGGCGGCACTGACGGATAAGACCGCGGCGCTCGAGGGCGCTACGGAAGGCCCTGAAACCCTGTTTGATTATACCTTGCCGGGCGACTGGCACAGCATGGGTACCCGACACCCGCTCAGCAAAATCACGGAACGGGCCGTGGCCATTTTCCGCTCACTCGGGTTCACCGTGGCGGAAGGTCCGGATGTGGAGACGGTATACAACAACTTCGATGCGCTGAATACACCGCCCGCGCATCCCTCGCGTGATATGCAGGATACCTTCTATCTGGATAACGGGGACCTGCTGCGCTGTCACACCTCGCCGGTGCAGGTGCGCTACATGCAGAAGCATCGTCCGCCCGTGCGCATCATCGCGCCGGGCCGCTGCTATCGACGGGATACGCCCGATGCGACGCACTCGGCGAACTTCCATCAGATTGAAGGGCTCTATGTGGATGAACAGGTGTCCATGGCTGATTTGAAGGGCACGCTTTCCTATTTTGCCGGCGAGATGATGGGGCCCGGGGTGAAGATTCGTTTTCGTCCGCATTTTTTCCCGTTCACGGAACCGAGTGTGGAGTGCGATTTTTCCTGTCATGTCTGCGGTGGCGCGGGCTGCCGGGTCTGCAAGCAGAGCGGCTGGATTGAAATTCTGGGCGCGGGGATGGTGGACCCGAATGTCTTCCGTGCGGTGGGGTATGATCCGGAGCGGATCACGGGCTATGCCTTCGGTATGGGGATCGAACGGATTGCCATGATCCTGTACGGCATACACGACATCCGTATGTTGTATGAGAATGATGTGCGGTTTCTAAAACAGTTTTAGGAGGGCGGACCATATGAAAAAAAGAATCGGTTGGTTGTTTGGGCTGGTGGTTGTTTCGATGGCGTTGAATGCCGTGGCGCAGGAAGCCGCGGCGCCGCTGAGCTTTGGTGATGCGATGCCGGAGGTGCAGGGCGTGGTTTGGTGGAAAGGCAGCGACCCGATGGCCGCTGAAGAAGACGCGCGGCCGGACTTTGTGGTGTATGATTGCTGGGCGACGTGGTGCGGCCCCTGTATTCAGAGCATCCCGCATTTGAATGAGTTGGCGGAGAAGTATGCGGGGCGCATAGCCTTTGCAGGCATTGCCGTTTGGGATGAGCAGGACAATGTGAAGAAATTTCTGGATAAGCGGGGCGGGGATATGAACTACGCCGTGGGCTTTGATACGGACGGCGAGGTGGCTGAAAAAATCATGAAGGCGGCCGGCCAGGATGGCATTCCCTGCGCGTTTGTGGTGGATGCGGCCACAAAGAAGCTGCTCTGGTACGGGCATCCCATGACCATGGACGGTGTGCTGAAAAGCATGGTGAGCGGCACCTATGACCCGGCAGAAGCGCTGGCCGCCCTCCAGGCCGAGAAGGCCATTCAGTCGATGATGGCCGAAGGGAAATGGGACGAGGCGCAACAATTGGTGGATGAGTGGACGGGACAGGAACCGGACAAAGCGGCCGTGTTTTCCCTCTGGATTCAAGTGCAGAAGAAGGATGTCGAAGGCGCGCAACGAGCGCTTGATGCCATACTGCAGAGCGAGGTGAAACCGACCGAGGCCATGAACGTCATGGGCTTGATGGTGCTGGCCCTGGATCGTTTTCCGGATTCGGCGGAACTTCAGCAAACAGCCGTCGCGGGCGCAGAAAAAATTGCTGCGGCAAATGAAGATGATTTAATGCTGCAGGGAATGTATTGGTACGCGCTGAATGCGGCGGAGCGGTATGACGAGGCGGGTCGTGTGGCGGACCGGATGCTTGAGCTGGCGTGGAATGATCCCGAAAAACTGAATGAGCTGGCCGAAGGCATGCTGCTGGATGAAGTGGGCGCGCAGTATTATGCGCAGGCCGATCGGGCGGTGAAGCGTGTGCGCGAATTGCTGGGCGATGCCGCCGGATTCAACATGGCGGAATTCAAGCTGGCGGCGCTGCGCGGGGAGGATGAAAACGTGCAGAGCGCGGTGGACCGTTTGCTGGCGCTGGAGGATGCGGATCCGGAACTGATCAATACGGCGGCGTGGGAACTGCTCACCAATCGTCGTGTTGAAAAGGATTATACGGCTCCGGCCCTGCTGTTGGCCGAGAAGGCGGAAGCGCTGACCATGGGGGAAAATCCGGCCATTCTGGATACGCTGGCGCTGGCGATGTTCAAAAAGGGTCAGATTGAACGCGCCATCGAAATTGAAAAGAACGCGATTGTGCTGGCGCCGCAATATGATTTTCTGAAGATGCAGCTGGCCATGTTCGAAGATGCGCTGGGAACCAATGAGCCGGATGCTGTGCCGCCGGAAGAGGCCGTGGATGTGGAAGAAGAGACCGTGCAGCTGGAAGAAGCCGTCCAGGTGGAAGAAGCCGTGGAGGTGGAGGAAGAGGCCGTCCAGGTGGAGGAAGAAGCCGTGGAGGTGGAGCGGGAGATGGAAGAGATCGAAGCGGATACCGTGGAAACGGAACAGGAAGAGACGGGAAGCGAACAATGAAGTTGCCTATTTCGTGGTTGAAGGACTATGTGGATTTCGATGATACGGTGGAGGGGCTTTCCGATAAGCTGACCTTTTCCGGCACCGAGGTGGAAGGCATTATTCGGGTCGGGTCTGATTACTGCGGCGTGGTCGCAGCTGAAGTGAAGGCCGTGGAACGCCATCCCAATGCGGATCGGCTTTCCGTGTGCGAAGTTTTTGATGGAACCGACGATTGGCAGGTGGTGTGCGGCGCTCCGAACGTGGCCGTGGGAGGCCGGTATCCGTTGGCCCGCATCGGCGCAGTGTTGAAGGGCGGATTCAAAATCAAAAAATCGAAGATTCGCGGCGTGGAATCCTTTGGGATGTTGTGCGCGGAGGATGAGCTGGGACTTTCAGAAAACCACGAGGGCCTGATGGAACTGCCGGGCGATGCCGTCGCCGGTACCCCGCTCTCGGAAATTCTCGGTCCGCCCGAGGTTATTCTGGAACTGGAAGTCACGCCGAACCGTCCTGATTGCCTCAGCGTGCTGGGTATGGCACGCGAGGTGGCGGCGCTGTATGACACGACGGTGAACTATCCTGACGTCAGCCTGGTGGAAGCCGGCGCAGCGGTGGAGTCGGCGACGCGCGTGGACGTGCTCGATCCCGAGCGGTGTCCGCGTTATACGGCACGTATTCTGCGCAACGTGAAAATCGGGCCGGCCCCGGACTGGATGCGCAAACGGCTGGAATATGCGGGAATCCGCCCAATCAACAACGTGGTGGATATTACCAATTACGTGATGATGGAATGCGGGCGCCCGCTTCATGCCTTTGATCAATCGCTGCTGCAGGAGGGGCGCATTGAGGTGCGTACGGCCCGTGCCGGCGAAGTCATCCGGACTCTGGACGATGCGGAACGTCCGCTGCAACCCGACATGCTGGTTATTGCCGATGCGGCGAATCCGGTGGCGGTGGCCGGGGTGATGGGGGGCGCCGGCAGCGAAATCCGCGAGACAACGGAAACGGTTCTGCTCGAAAGCGCCTGTTTCGAGCCCGATGGCATCCGCTCGACCTCCAAAACCCTCGGACTTTCCACGGAATCATCGTATCGGTTTGAACGGGGCACGGATGTGGGCGAGACCGAGTGGGCAAGCCGCCGGGCGGCGTCGCTGATGCAGCAATTTGCCGGAGCGGAAACGGCCCCCGGCGTGATCGATGTATTCCCGTATCCGCCGGCGGAAAGGAATATTGTCTGCCGTCTGGAGCGGGTGAACAGCCTGCTTGGGCTTCGGGGGAGCATGAATGAACTGCTGCGTTGCTTTGCCCTGCTTGGATTGCCGGTGGTGGCGTCCGACGAGTCGTTTTGTACGGTTAATGTTCCGACGTTTCGTGGCGATTTGGAACGCGAGGTGGACCTGATCGAAGAGTTTGCCCGGTTGTATGGACTGGAAAATATTCCGGAGCGCTCTCCTTCGGGGCGGATCGTCAAGGAAGCCAATGATCGGCGGGTGCGTGCGTTGTATGCCTGCCAGGCGAATTTGTGCGCGCTGGGACTGAATGAAATTCAGAACTACAGCCTGGTATCACCCAAACTGCTGGACCTGTTCGATGGCGGCAAATCGAAAGAGCGTGAGACGCTCCCGCATCCGATCAGTGCGGATCAATCGGTGCTGCGTACCTCCCTGATTCCTCAGATGCTCGATACACTGGGAAAAAACCATGCGCGCCAGACGCATGAAGCGGGGCTTTATGAGTGCGGCAAGGTCTTTCTGCATCAGGCGGATGGGCAAAGTCCGGTGGAGGTGGAGCGTCTCTGCGCGGGGTTGTACGGGCCGGTCGGGCGGGAACGCTTTGACCGCCGCCGTCCGGTGGCGCCGGATGAAATGTTTCTCTGGCTCAAAGGCCTTTTTGAGGGGCTGATGGCGGCGCAAAATGTCGGGGGTTGGCGTCTGACGCCGCTGGAGAATGTCTTTTTGGAAAAAGGATATGCGGTGCAGATTCTGCTGGGCGATCAGCCCATCGGCCTTCTGGGTGTAGTCAACCGTTCTGTCCGCGGCGCCTGGCGCTTCAACGAGCCGGTGGGTGTGATGGAACTCGATACGAACGAGTTGCTGGTGCATGCCTTTAGCATTCGCGAGATTGTCGCGCCGGGTGTTTATCCGCCGGTGGAACGGGATGTGGCGCTGGTGGCGGACTGCTCGCTGACACATGACGAGATCCTGCGGGTCATCGAACAAGCCGCCCCGAAGGCCCTGGAAAAAGTGGAGCTTTTCGATTTGTATGAGGGTGAAACGATTGGTGCCGGAAAGAAAAGCATGGCCTATTCCCTGACGTACCGGTCGTGGGATAAGACCTTGACAGACGAAGAAGCAAATGAGTATCATAACGGCGTTAAAAGAGCGTTGCGCGAGTCCCTGTCGGTAGAGGTTCGTGAAGGCTGAGGCGCAGAACGCTTTGTGGTTTGACCGCAACATTTTATAAGGCAGAGTATGAACACCACAGTGATGTGGATTGAAACCGTAATACTGATATGGACCGGGATCATGGTGATGCCGGTGCTGTTGGACGCCGCCCGCAATGTCGCGGGTACCTTCGCCGGTTATAACGGCCCCGTCTTTTCGCGCGGGGTTGTTTGGGCGTTGGTGCGTCAACAGCGTGACCCGCGTGGAGGCCGCATCTGGTTGAAGTTGTGCCAGTGGCGGTGTCCGCTTCCGGTACCCGTTGCTCTTTACCAATAGTGGTTTGAATTTGTCCATCGGGATACCGGGGAATCGGTGTTTCCGGACAAAAGAAATACCCTGCCTTGTTCGTGATGGGCCGTTGCTCTGACCCAGTAAGTAATGGCAAGGGAGCTTTATTTCAGTGGAGGCGACAATGCCCCTTCGCGGGGACTGCCAAATCTGTTGAGTAAGCACCCACTTTGATCGTAGGATCAGAGATTGTGCCCTATACCGGCTATGGCGGGGTTTTCTTTTTTCAGGGAGCACCAGGATGGATTTGTTCGACCAACAGGAAGGTAAAGATAAAGAGCCGCAGCGGAAAAGCAGTCCGCTTGCGGCGCGTATGCGCCCGGTTTCCCTGGACGAGATTGTGGGTCAGGAGCATATTCTCGGTCCCGGCAAGCTGCTGCGGCGGGCCATTGAAGCGGACCGGATGGGCAGCATTATTCTCTATGGTTCTCCGGGTTGTGGAAAGACCTCGCTGGCGGAGGTTATTGCGGGCGCGACGGCCCGGGCGTTTGAACGAAGCAGCGGGGTGATGTCGAATGTGGCCATCCTTCGGGGACTGCTGCAGGCCGCTCAGCAGCGCAAGCTGTTCCGAGGGCAGGAGACGATCCTTTTCATCGATGAAATCCATCGCTTCAACAAGGCGCAGCAGGATGTCCTGCTTCCCTATGTGGAAGACGGGTCCATCACCCTGATCGGCGCCACCACGCATAATCCCTCCTTCTTCATCAACACGCCGCTCGTTTCACGCTCGCAGATTTTTCAACTTAATCCGCTTACGGAAGAGGCGGTGGTGACGCTCCTGGAGCGTGCCATTGTTTCGGAACGTGGATTGGGTCCAATGCGGGTTCGTGCCGATGCCGAGGCGCTGCGCCATCTGGCGCGGGTCTGCGAGGGCGATGCGCGCCGCGCTCTGAGCGCCTTGGAAATCGCTGCGCTGACCACCGACCCCGATGCCGACGGGTTTGTGATGATTACCCGTGAAACCGCGGAAGAATCCATACAGAAAAAGCGCGTGGCTTACGATCACGATGAAGACGAGCACCACGATACGATTTCCGCATTTATCAAAAGCGTACGCGGTTCGGATCCGGATGCAGCTCTGTACTGGCTGGCTAAAATGATTGAGGCAGGCGAGGACCCCCGCTTTATTGCCCGCCGGTTGATCATTCTGGCATCGGAGGATGTCGGCAATGCCGATCCACGCGGCTTGACGGTGGCGGTTTCGGCGTTGCAGGCCGTGGATTTTGTGGGCATGCCCGAGGGGCGGATCACGTTGGCGCAGGTGGTCACGTATTTGGCCACGGCGCCGAAAAGCAATGCCTCCTATCTGGCCATTGATTCCGCCTTGCAGGATGTGCGCAGCGGGCGGACGCTCCCGGTGCCCGACCACCTGAAAAGCAGGCCCGTGGTTAAACCCGAAAAGGGCTATCAATACGCTCATGATCATGAGGGTCATTTCGTGGAACAGGAGTATGTGCCGACCTCCAAAATCTACTATCGCCCCGAAGGGATGGGGTACGAGGAAACCATCCTGAAGCGTTTGGATGTCTGGCGGACCCGACTGAAAAAAAAGGAGGCGCAATGAGTGCGGCGGCGTCCCTCCTTTTAACCAAATCGGAATGGCGGAGTCTCATGCGTGAGCGGCTGAGCCAACTGACCGGCGATGAACGGTCGGAAAGTGCGCGCCGGGCCGTCGAATGCCTGCTGCAACAGACCTGGTTTCGGGAGGCGCAGGTCGTCGGATTTTATCGGGCGTTGAAATCGGAAATAGCGCTGGATGACGCCATGAGGCAGGCGTGGAGCGTCGGGAAGCTGGTGACTCTTCCTGCACGGGACAATGGATGTTCCGAGTATGTCTGGAGGTCGGTTTCCCCGGATACGAATTGGGAAAAGGGTCCTGATGGAGTGCCCCAGCCGGTTGGAACCGGGCCGGTTGAAGGCGGTGCGTTGGACCTGGTTTTTGTTCCCGGCCTGGCCTTTTCCAGGCGCGGGGTGCGTCTCGGACGGGGCGGCGGGTATTACGATCGGCTTCTGAAACCACTGCGTGCGTTCAAGGTGGGGGTGGCGCGAGCCTTTCAACTGGTGGATGAGCTGCCTGCGGAACCGCATGATGTTCAAGTGGATTGTGTGTTGACGGATCAGGAACTTTACAAAAGAAGAGACGAGTAAGGAGGAATTATGCTGGAATTGCAAATACCATGGTGGTTGCCGACGCTAACGGCTTTCCTGGGCATTCTGATGGGTTTTGCGGCGGGGTGGACCATCTTTTCCCTGTCGAAGCGCTTGAGTGACGTGCGGGCTGAAAAGGATGCAAAGACGTTGCTGGAGAGTGCCGAGCGGGATGCGAATCATCTTCTGCGTGAAGCGAAAATTCAGGCGAAGGATGAAGTCTTGCGCGCACAGAAGGATTTCAACAAGGAAATGGAGAAGCATCGCGAGCAGATGCGGGCACAGGAGGAACGCATTGCGCGTCGGGAAACAAATCTGGACCGCAAGGTGGATCTTCTGGATAAAAAGGAGCAGAAGCTCGAGACCGAACTGGTGGAAGGGGATAAGCAACGGGAACTGTTGCAGGATCGCTTCAACCAATTGGATGAGATGGTGCGGCAGGAGCAGGAGGCGATTCAACGCGTGGCCGATCTCTCCCGGGAGGATGCCCGCAAGTTGATGATGCAGAATCTGGAGGAGGATGTGCGTGTCGAGGCGGGCAACCTGATCCGCCGGATTCAGGAAGATACGCGCGAAATCGCCGAGAAAAAGGCGCGAGACATCATTATTACGGCCATTCAGCGTTATGCCGCAGATCAGGCCGGAGAAATCACCACCAGCACGGTCCATCTCCCCGGTGATGAAATGAAGGGGCGAATCATCGGCAAGGAAGGCCGGAATATTCGTTCGATTGAGGCGGCAACGGGGGTGGATATCCTGATTGATGATACGCCGGAAGTCGTGGTCATCTCCGGCTTCGATCCGTTGCGTCGCGAAATCGCCCGGATTGCACTGGAGCGTTTGCTGCTGGATGGGCGGATTCATCCGGCCCGCATTGAAGAGGTCGTTTCGAAAGTCAAGGAGGAGGTCAACGATGCCATTCGCGACGCCGGCGAAAAGGCGATTTACGAGCTGGGAATTCACGGGGTGGATCCGGAACTCGTGCGGACGCTTGGGCGCCTGAAGTTCCGCCACAGCTATGGCCAGAACGTGCTGAAACACTCCATTGAAATGGCCCACCTGATGGGAATGATGGCCGGCGACCTGAAACTGGACATTGATACGGCCAAGCGGATCGGGCTCTTTCACGATATCGGCAAGGCGCTGGATCATCAGTATGAGGGAAGTCATGCGCTAATCGGTGCGGAATGGTTGCGTAAATACGGAGAAGTCCCCGTGGTGGTCAATGCCGTGGCTGCGCATCACCGTGACGTGGAACCGGATGGGCCCTATGCTGTGTTGGCCTCGGCTGCGGATGCCATCACGGCCTCGCGCCCCGGCGCCCGCTCGGAAACCACCGAGTTCTACCTCAAGCGTCTCGAAAAGATGGAGGCCATTGCCTCCAGCTTCCGCGGAGTGGAGAAATCCTATGCCATTCAGGCGGGCCGTGAAATCCGGGTGATCATCGAACCCTCCAAGATTGATGATAACGAAGCCATGCAGCTGGCCCGGAATATTGCCAAGCAGATTCAGGAGAATCTGGAATATCCGGGACAGATTAAAGTGACGGTGTTGCGTGAAACCCGCTGTGTGGAGTATGCGAGATGAAGATCCTTGCGGCAGGTGATATTGTCTCCTCTCCCGGACGCCTCGCGTTTGCGCGGACGGTCGATCGGTTGTGTGCGGAGGGAGAAGTGGACGGCGTGGTGGCCAATGCTGAAAATGCAGCAGGAGGAAACGGCCTGCTTCCCCGTCTGGCTCAGGAACTTTTCCGCGCAGGCGCGGATGTGCTGACCCTCGGTGATCATGCCTGGGATCAAAAGGAAATCCTTCCGTATCTCGATGAGGAATACCGCTTGATCCGACCGGCCAACTATGTCTCGGAATGCCCGGGGAACGGGTGGACCATCGTGGACATCGGCGACTGGAAGTTGTGCGTGATCAGCCTGGTGGGGCGTACCTTCATGCCGCCGGTGGCGGAGTGTCCCTTCAAAACGGCGGATCGGATTCTGGCATTGCCGGAGGTGAAAAAGGCCTCGGTGGTGCTGGTGGATTTTCATGCCGAGGCCACGTCGGAAAAAATCTGCATGGGCTATTATCTGGATGGCCGGGTGGGGGCCGTACTCGGGACGCATACGCATGTGCAGACCTCCGATGAACACGTACTGCCGCGCGGCACGGGCTATATCACGGATATGGGCATGACCGGGCCGGTTGATTCCGTCCTCGGGCGACAGTTCGCGCCCGTGCTGAACCGATTTCTCACGGGAATGCCCTCCCGCTTCGAGGTGAAAAAAGGGTCCTCCGTTTTCGAAGGTGTTTTGCTGGATATGGATGAACAGACCGGCCGGTGCCGGGACATCCTCCGCATACGGGAATTTCATGCCGGGCCGTCGTCCGGAGATTGAGAGTGATGGTGTACTTTCCCGATCCCTCTAAGACGATGGATACGGTGTGCCGGGTCTCCGAGGTGACCCGGCGCATGAAGCGTGCTTTGGAAGAGGGGGTGGGCGAACTCTGGGTGGAGGGGGAAGTTTCCAATGTGCGCCGTCCGGCATCCGGCCATCTCTATTTCACGCTGAAAGATGAAACGGCGCAGTTACGTGCGGTATTTTTTCGGGGTCATCAGCGAAGAACGGCGGAGGCCCTGCGCGATGGTCTCAAGGTGCGCGTATTTGGCGGCGTGACCCTGTATGAGAAGAGCGGCGATTGCCAAATCAACGTGTTGAAGCTGGAGGCCGGCGGGACCGGAACGCTGCAGGAACGGTTTGAACGCCTCAAGAAGCAGCTTGCTGAAGAAGGATTGTTTGACCAGGCACGCAAACGCAGGCTTCCGTTGCTGCCGCGTCATGTGGGCGTCGTGACCTCGCCGACGGGTGCGGCCATCCGTGACATGCTGAATGTGATCGCCCGCCGTTTTCCGAACATTCATCTCATCGTGGCCCCCGTGCGGGTGCAGGGAGATGGTGCGGCAGAGGAAATTGCCGAAGCCATCAAGCGCCTGAACCGCTATGGCGGGTTGGATGTGATCATTGTAACGCGCGGTGGCGGAAGCCTCGAAGACCTCTGGTGTTTCAATGAGGAATGTGTGGCGCGGGCCATTGCGTCATCGGTTATTCCGGTGATTTCGGCGGTGGGCCATGAAATTGATTTCACCATCAGCGACTTTGCGGCGGATCTTCGGGCGCCAACGCCTTCCGCCGCTGCCGAGTTGGTGGTGGGGCGTAAAGAAGATTATGAGCGGCAACTGCTGCAATTGCAAAACCGGATGCAGCGGATGATAGGCCAACAGAGGCAGTGGGCGAAAGAACGGCTGAAGGCCGTATTGAACCGCCCGGCCCTGCGGAATCCGCTCGCGCTGCTGAGAGGATGGCAGCAGGAGACCGATCAGCTGCGTATGTATCTGGTGCAGGCGATGCGCGGTCGATTGGAACGGGAGCGGAAAGGCCTGCACGCGCTGATGCAGAACACCTGTTTTCAGCAGCCGGACCGGCTCGTGCTGATGATGAGGCATCGGGTGCAGGCGAGTGGGCGCGGTATGCAGACGATGCTGCATCTGGCCCTGGAACGCTCGGGTGCGGCACTGGAGCAGCAGCAGGCGCGTTTGCATCATGCGGCCGTGCTTGAGTTGGCGCGACGTAAAAATGCTGCGGATCGAACGGTGCTGCGGCTGAACTCGGCGAATCCGGGGTTGGTGTTGAAGCGCGGCTATACGATGACCTGTTCATCGGATGGGCAGGTGATCACCTCCAGCAAACAGGCGGCGGCAAACGGTATTCTGGTGACCCGCTGGCAGGATGGTTCGGTGCGGTCCGCCGTGCTCCCGAAGCAGGACGTATTACTCACAGAAGAGGAGAAAGAAAATGGCTGAAAAAAAAGGCAAGGGACCATCGTTTGAATCGGCATTGGAACGGTTGGAGCAAATCGTCGTGGAAATGGAAAACGGACAGCTTGGGCTGGACGAAATGACGGGGCGTTTTGAAGAGGGAACACGGTTGGCGCGGTTCTGCGAAAAAAAGCTGAATGAAGTGGAACGCAAGATCAGCGTGTTGATGGAGAAGGAAGGGAAGCTGACGGAAGCGCCTTTTGAGACAGGCGGAAACAGCGCCGGAATAAACGAAGAGTCCTGATTTTGCGGGGAGGCGTATCGTGTCGCGAATCCGACTGGATCAACTGATGGTGGAGAAGGGGCTGGTGGAGAGTCGCAGCCGGGCCCAACGCCTGATTATGGCGGGCCTGGTGGAAGTGGATGGTGGCCGCGCCGCCAAGGCGGGGCATCTGGTTGCAGACGACGCGACGGTGGAACTTCGGGAGAAAGAGCGGTTTGTGAGTCGGGGAGGAGAAAAACTCCAGGCGGTTTTTGATCGGTTCGGCATGGAGGTGGAGGATCGGATTTGCATGGATGTGGGTGCTTCGACGGGCGGGTTCACCGATTGTCTTTTGCAGCATGGCGCCCGGAAGGTGTATGCCATCGACGTGGGCAAGGGGCAGTTGCACTGGAAGTTGCGCAATGATTCGCGCGTGGTGGTGATGGAAGAAGTGAATGCTCGCTATCTGGCCGCCTCGGATTTGCCGGAGAGGCCGACGGTGGCGGTGTCGGATGTCTCCTTCATCTCCTTGACGATCATTCTGCCGCCTGTCACACTGATTCTGCCTTCGGGGGGTTGTTTGGCGGCCCTGATCAAGCCTCAGTTTGAAGCAGGGCGGGAACAGGTCGGGCGCGGAGGCGTGGTGCGTGATGAACAGGTGCGGGCGGAAGTGGTGGAGCGAATCTGCCGCTTTTGCGTGGAACGGCTCGGGTTGGAAAACAGAGGGGTGGGCGAGTCGCCCCTGCGAGGTCCGGCGGGCAATGTGGAATATATTACATACTGGGTGAAACCATGAATATTGGCGTGATACTGAACCGCAATAAACCCGGCGCGGAAGAGGCGCTCGCCGCCATTCGATCTGCCATCGGCCCACGAGATCGGGTTTTGGTTTATCCTGAAAGTCACGGTGCGCCGGAAGAGGGCCGGAAGGCTACCGGTGGCTTTTTCGAGGGCCTGGATGTGGTGATTTCTCTGGGTGGGGATGGCACAATGCTGCATTCCGTGCAGTTGATGGGAACGGCGGATATCCCGATCATGGGAATTAATCTCGGGACGTTGGGTTTTATGACGACGGTTTTGCCGGATCAGGTGGAGAAGGCGGTGAAACGGCTTCTGGTCGGTGATTATATCATTTCCGAGCGGACGCGTTTGCAGTTGAAGGTGACGGATGGTCCTTCCGTCAATACGCATTATGCCCTGAATGATGTGGCCATTGGCTGGGGGGGATCGCCCCGGATTATTTCGCTGAAGGTTTCGATTGATCATCAGTATGTCACGACCTATGCCTGTGACGGGTTGGTGGTTTCCACGCCGACGGGCAGTACCGGGCACTCTCTTTCAGCCGGCGGCCCGATTCTGCAGCCGGATACGGAGGTGTTTGTCATCAGTCCGATCTGCCCGCATACGCTGACTTCGAGACCACTGGTAATCTCGAACCGATCGGTGATCGGGGTGGAACTGGAGGACTGCGCGAAGAAGCTTCTTTTGGCGGTGGATGGGCAGGAGTGTTGTTCGATCGGGCATGGGACTCTGTTGGAAATGGCGGCGTTTGAGAAACGGGTTCGATTTATCCATTTCCACGGCTATGATTATTACGCCGTGCTTCGCCAGAAGTTGAGATGGCAGGGGTCGAGTATGCCGTAGGGGCTTTGCCGGTTATTCGGGAACCCCACGGTCATGGAATCTCAGACTCCTGCAAGAGGGTCTGAAAAAGTTCCAATGATTGGAAAAACGCTGCGAAAAAGTTCCAATGATTGGAAAAACGCTGCGAAAAAGTTCCAATGATTGGAAAAATGCTTTGAGGATGGCTTCCAACGTTTCCAAGTGAGGAATAAGATCGCCCAAGCGATGGTTCGGCTGCGTAGGGGTTTCGGCAGAAAAAACTCCCGCGGAACTATCCGCGGGAGTTATCGTTCAGACGTGTTTGTCTCCTCAAAGAGAGGGACGGGTCTGCCTATTCGAACACGATGTCATCGAGATAGAAGATGACGGGTTCGCGGCGTCCTTTGACGGAATAGACGAAGCCGGAGACGATCTGGGAAAGGTCCTGGCCATCGAGCGGAATGATGTACTGTTTCCATTCGGGGGTCAGTTTGACTTTGCCGAGGCTTCCGCGTCCGGTGTCGTAGAAGGGCTTGTTTTTGCGGATGACGCCGAATTTGAATTCGACGAGTTCATCGCCTTTGTCGCCGCGTGCCCAGAAGCTGAGCTGTTTGGCGCCACGCAGATCCACGCCGCCTTCTTCATCGCCCCAGTTGTTGGCGGGGTTCTGCCAGACAATGCCGCCCCAGCTGGCCGGATCAGAAAAGGCCAGGCGCATGCAGGAAGAGCCGCTGTGAGGATTCTCGGACCAGCAATCGTCCATTTCAATGGCGTCGGTGGCGCCCATCCATCCCGAAGGGATAAAGGCAGGTGCGCCCTCGGCATCGCAGTCGCTGAAGACGATGCAGGGGAGATCAACCTTCATTCCCTGCGGTGAGCTTACGAGCACTTCTTCTTCTTGAGCGGATGCGGTGAGAATCATGGAGGCCGTTATCAGGGCACTCAGCATGGCAACATATTTCTTGGTCATTTTGTTTCTCCTTTTTTGTTTTGAGGCGCGCAGGATTGTAGCCTGACAAGCCCGTGAATCCGTTTAAAATCAGGTCGTCGTATCAATGAAAGATCAGTGATCGGCATCCTCCTTTCCACCATCGGGGGTGTTTGCCCATTCTTCCTTCAGTATCCAGTATGATTTTTTCAGAGCCCGTGAAAAGGGGCTGTTTTTTCCGTTTCCCTGACTGGTTATGCCGAACCATTCCTCCTGCGCATAGCCATCCGGAAAGGGCATTGGGAAGACCGCTTCAATACATTGATTGCCGGGAGAATCCTCGAAATAATTGATCGTGTGTTTCCACCACTCATCCACCCATTCAAAGACAAACCCTCCAATCGAATTGCCTGCGCCTTTATGACCAGCGCTGTTGTAGGCAATATCCCTCCAGTTGCCAACCAAATATTTTCCCTGAGCGCCTTCATCAATGCCGCGTTCGGTCCAGTAGGAGTCGCAGCCGAATTCGGTGATGACAACGGGACGGTTCATGTTGCGACGTACTTTTTCCCAGGTGGCGCCGAAGCCGTCTTCCCCGAGATAGCTGTTGGCGCCGAGGAAGTCGATTTCGGGGGCGAAACGTCCGTAGTAGTCCACGAGGCCTGTCATGAGGTTGCCGATGCCTACGGGATGATTCGGATCAATCTCATGGATTTTTTTGGCGACTCGATTCAGGAATCGGGCATAGGTTTCGGGATATTTTCCGGCGTTGGTCCGGGTGGCGTTTACGCCGGTTTCGGAGGAGGCCATGTTGTTTTCGTTGCCGAGCATCCAGGCCAGTACCCAGGGTTCGTTTTTCAGTTTTTCAACCATGTTGGTGACGGAGGACAGCATGGCGTCCTGCTGTACTCGGAGGGTGTAATCGGTCCCGGCATCCCAATTCGCTCCCGAGCCATGGCAGTAGGCGCCCAGAAAGTTTCCCACGATCACCCGTATGCCGAATTCGGCGTAGAGGCGACGGAAGAGGAGGATGTTGAAGGCGGGCAGTTCGGGATCGGTGATGTACAATTTGATGGTGTTGCAGCCGAGGTCTTTGAGCAGGTGTCCATCGGTGGTGAGGGGTTCATCTTCGTCCCGACGGTTGTTGTTGTTTTTATCCACCCAGATTTCAAAGAGATCGACGATTCCGTTGGTGTTTTCATCGCCTTGTGTCCAATCCCATTCCCAGGGGATTTCGCCGACTTTTACCGGTGCATAGCAGAGGCCGCGAATGAAGTATTCCTCTCCCTGTACGAACATTTTCCAGGAGCGATCGGGGTATTGGACGAGTTGTACGGTGCCTGTTCCACGCTGCTGGATGATGGTGTTCGGGTCGATGGGCGCGGATTCGGCCAGAATGGTTTGATCAATCTCTATGCCTTCGGGAGGCGGAACGGGGGTGGGGGTGGCCTCTTCCTCGTCCGTGCGGACCAGACGACCGGGTTGAACGGAGACCTGCAGGCCTGCCGGCGTGGAAACGACGCTGACTTCGCAATCAATCAGCGACAGATTCATTTCCGGATGCTTGCGCAGGAGGTTCACTATGGCATTCCAGCAGGCTTCGGCGCTGCTCCATTGGAATTCACCCCCGGAACTCCAGCAGGAGGAATCCGGGAAGAAAATCATGCCGGCCCGATAGGCTTTGAGGGCATGAAAATAATGGCCGCCTTTTTCCAGGGCTTTGCCCACAAAGAGCTGCCGGATGCCGGGTTCTTCTGTTGCCTGCGTCCAAACAAAATAGTCCCGTTGCGGATTGCCGGAGTTGACACGTTTCCAGACATTCGGGCAATCCAACTTCCCGGCTTTTTTCATCTGGCAGAAATCCGGATTGTTGGTGATGGAGGTGGAGGGATCCACCCCTTCGCCTGAAGCGGCCATCAGGCCGGCCCAATTGGTGATGTGATAATCAAAAGAGGGCTTACCCTCGTCTACGTAATATCCAAACTCCTCATAATCAATCCATTGTCTGGTGCCTTTGTCATAAATCGGAAAGACGACGTCGCCTCGGGCGGATTGAGTTATACCGATCAGGGAAAGAAGCACAAAAAAGGATTTTATCTGCATCATCACACTCCGTTTGTTAGACCCTCGCATTTGTGATCTAGTTATGTACCAGTTTCATTGGTCTGGGTGCAAGGATAGATTGAAAAAAAATGCATTCTGTTCATGAAAGCATAAGAATGTCCTTGTTATGAGGTCGTTACGTGAAATAATGGCATTCTTAGAGCATGGGAACGGCTTTGGCGATTTGCGGGGATTCTTGCAGACCACGTATAGACCATTTATGGGAAGCAGTATGAAAAAACAGACCATTTCCACGGCCGGCGGCGAGAAGTATTACATCGAGGATATTTTGGGAACCGGGGGGATGGGGGTGGTTTATCTTGCACGGGATTTGATTTGCGGAAGGCCTATTGCTTTAAAATTGGTTTCGCAACAGGATATTCGTTCGGAGAGTATTTCCCGTTTGGTTCGGGAGGCCCGCCTGACTGCGGATTTGGAGCATCCGAATATCATCCCGGTTCATGAATTGGGTCAGGACACAAATGGATCCTTTTACTATACGATGAAATGCGTAAACGGGATTACGCTGGCCGATATTCTGATTGCTCTGCGCAAAGGGAACCAGGAGATTATCCGTGATTATCCGTTGGAGAAATTGCTGACGGTTTTCCTGAAAGTGTGTGATGCCGTTTCGTTTGCTCACTCAAGGGGGATTATTCATCAGGATTTAAAGCCCTCCAACATCATGGTGGGTGGCTTTGGCGAGGTGGTTGTTCTGGATTGGGGCTTGGCGCGTTATCTTCATGGTGGAGCGAAATCCGGGAAGCCGATCAACTCATCGACTTCTCCCGGAGCGTGTCCGCTGCCGGATTGGGCTTCCGGCATTTTTTCGGATACCACCACGTTGAAGCGGGACAGCGTGGAAGGGACGCCGGGATTCATTGCGCCCGAATTGCTGGATGCGTCTTTTGGCGCCGTGGATGAACTTTCGGATATTTATGCGCTGGGTGGTTTGCTCTACAGCATTCTGGCGCTCAAGCCGGCGGTCAGCGGGGAAGATGTTGGAGAGATGATCCGTCGGATCGTGGAGGGCGACATTACCCCTCCGGAAGACGTGCCCCTTCAGGAAAGCGAAGTGAAGCACATCATGCATCATTGCCGGGATGGCCGCATTCCACCTGAACTGTCGGACATGGTCATGAAGGCGATGTCCCTGAAAAAGGAATTCCGTTATCAGAATGTCCGGGAGTTTCAGCAGGATATTGAATGTTATCAGCAGGGAATGGTCTGGCACCTGATTTATGAAATGCCGCAGAATGATTTGGAGGCAACCTTGCATTGGGAGGTTGCCGGCGGCACGTTGCGGTATGCCGATGGTGCATTGCATGTTTCCGGGGGAGCGCCGCAGGTTCTGCTTTTCCGTCAGCCCGTGCAGGGGAATCTGCGATTTGAGTTCAATTGCCGCATAGAATCCGATTACCTCAATGATGTGGGCTGTTTTCTGTGTGCGGAACCGGACGGAGACATCAGGGAGTACCCCCAAAGCGGCTACGAGTTCAAATACGGCGCCCACGGGAACAAGTTGAGCGTGATTACCAGGGCCCAACGGATTCTTTGTATGAAGCAGCATTCTCCCCTGCGGAAAGGGACGACCTATCATATCCTGGTGGAACGGTTCGGTAACACCTTGCGGATGGTGGTGAACGGCAAGGAACTGTTTCATATCGCCGATGACAAGCCGTTGTCCGGGCCCACCTCTTCCGCGATCGGGCTGCTCGGATGGATGTCCGATACGTATTACTCTGATATTAAAATTCATACGCTTGGTCTTCCCTGGAAGCATGATGTACTGGATCTCGCGGAGCAGCATTTTGTTAAGAGGCATTATTCGACCGCCATTGATCTTTTTCAGGATGTGATGGATTCCTTTCCTGTGAAGCAGCGGCTTCAGGCGGCCCGGACGGGATATAAGAAGGCCCGGTCCTGTCAGTATGCCGTTGATCATCTGGAAGAGTGGAAGGCGGCTTTGCTTCAGGTCTGGCCTGGACGGGAGGTCCGGCTGGATGTGTTCAAAGAGGGGCTGAGAGTCATCCTGGGTGGTCAGCATATTTCCGATCTGGCGCCTTTAACAGGGTTGCCGATTACCGTTCTTGATTGTTCGGATAATCAGATTGAATCCCTTGAACCATTGCGGGGGATGCCGCTCACGACACTGAACTGCAGTGCGAATCCGATCCGCGATCTGGCGCCCTTGAAGGATATGGAGCTGGTTCATTTATACTGCGAGTCCTGTCAGGTGGTGAGTCTTGATCCGTTGGCCGGGATGCCGCTGGTGAATCTGAATGTTGAAAACAATCCGCTGGACGGGAACCTGGGTGCGCTCCATGGTATGCCGCTGGATTGGTTAAGCTGTGTCCGGTGCGGCATAACGGATCTTTCTCCTCTGCATGGGATGGCGCTGAAGGCCCTCTATTGCGATTGCAACAGCATCGCAGACATTTCCCCGCTTCACGGGGTGCCTTTGCTTGCTCTCACATGCAGCGGGAACGCCATACGGGATCTCTCGCCGCTGCATGGAACCAAGCTGGCCACGCTGCATGCGGCAAACAACAGGATTCATGATCTGGCTCCATTGGAAGGGATGCCGTTGACCATGCTGAGCATACAGCAGAATGAGGTGGAGAATCTGGACCCGCTCACCACGCTTCCGCTTTCCGTGCTTACCTGCGGAGCCAATCGGTTTTTGTCACTTGGAAAACTGGTGCAGAATCCCCCGGAAACATTTGTATACGACAGTGAAAGCCTTTCAACAGAGGAACTCCAATGGATGTTGAAACGGTGGGAGTCTGATTTCAGATATGCCCGATATGCGGACGAGGTTCGCCTGATTATCGCTTCCAGAAAGAAAGATACCGCCACCCTGCGGCAAAACGCAATCCATTCGGATGGTAATGGCCATGACTATCTGCTGATTCCACGATTTATGACCTGGGAGGACGCACGTCGGTGTTGTGAAGAACTGGGAGGGCACCTGCTGGTTGTTCGAAGTGAGGCTGAAAACAGTTTTGTGAATCGAATGTTTCCCGGCGGGTCCTGGTTTTGGATGGGACTTTCCGTGAGTGAGGACAATGTGCCGGAGTGGGTTACCGGCGAGCCGTTCGGATACAATGCCTTTGCCTATGGGTTCAAACGGGATTTGGTGGGGCCGAAGGTGTATACCTGCGGCAGCTGGACGCACGACCTGCTGCCGGATGCCGCCAATCCCTTCCTGATCGAATGGGAGTGAATCTGCTTCAGGAACCCGTATGGAGATTGGTTTGTATTCTCAGGCTGTGTACGAGTTTGGCATTGGCGCTTTGTACGGTGATATGGCAATCAGGGGCGTCGATGGTTTCGCCGGGGCGTGGAATATGGCTCAGGCGGCTGGTTACGTAGCCACCCAGCGAGTCGTACTCTTCGCTGACGGGGATATGCAGATGGAGCTGTTCATTGACCTCGTCCACCAGCAGGCGTGCACTCACGACCACCGATCCATCGGAGAGCCGGGTGATCCCCTCATCGCTTTTTCCGTCATACTCATCCTGAATTTCGCCGACCAGCTCTTCGATCACATCTTCCATTGAAACAAGTCCGGCGGTTCCGCCATATTCATCCACCACGATGGCAATCTGGCTTTGTTCGGAGCGCAACAGTTGCAACAGGTCGTTGATGGGCATGGATTCCGGCACGAACGGCACGGCCTTGGCGATCGGTCCGACAAGTTGTGTTGCGCCGCCTCCGGTGAGCCCGCGCAGGATGTCCTTGAGGTGTATGGCCCCGCGGATGTCATCCAGATTTTCGTGATAAACCGGATAGCGTGAGAAGCGCGAGGTGCTCAGTTTTTCAGCACACGCTTCAATCGTTTCGGTGTCTTCAAAACCTTCCATATCCACCCGTGGAATCATAATTTCGCGGGTGACCGTATCCCCGAATTCGAACACGCTTCGAATGATTTCCCGTTCTTCCTCTTCGAGATCATTTGATCCCTCGCTGCTGACCAGCGAGCGAATGGCTTCTTCTGCCGTTGGCCGGTCGTCTTCGTCGGATCCGGAGATCATTTTTTGGCGGAGGTGACGGTCGAGTTTGGCCAGCGGCCAGGCAATGGGCCAGGTGAACCAGGTGATGGTCTGGATAATCGGAAGAAAAATCATGGAAATACGGTCGGCATATCCTTCGGAAAGGGCTTGAGGCAGAATGTTGAGCGCCAGGATCATGATAAAGGCGCTGAAAAAGATCACTCCCGCGATTTCCAGCCACATCCAGGCATCGCCCAGGCTCATTACGAGCATTACACCGCAGGTGATCCCGGCCGCATTCATCAATGTGGCGAGCAGCAGCACCGTGATGCGCAGGATGTCCCAGCGGGGAAGCCAGTGGAGAATCTGCTTTCGTTGTTCCGGGTATTTATTGCAGAGGCGTGCCGCGCCGGTCCGTCCGGTCAGGGAAAGGGCGGCGCGGATGGTGGCAAAGAACGCGGCCAGAAGCATCAGAAGAATGTACCAGGTGATGTAGTGTCCGTAGGAGAGGTGTATGGCATGCGGATTCATAGGTTGTGGGGATGGTTGGTTATTGTGGTTTGGTAAAAAAGGTTAAGGAGATGGATGGGGTGACCTCGCGGATCCACGCGTTTTGCCGGCGATGCATCGAGGCCCGGGTGGGCGGCGTGGCGTCGTCGGCCCCGGTCAGGTGCAGGCAGCCGTGTGCAATATAAAAGGCCAGTTCATAATCGCGTTGGTTTCGCCGCAGTCCTTCTTCGTGTGCCCGCTGAACGTTGACCAACACTTCGCCTGAGATACGTCCGCCGTCTTCCGGGGTGGGCGCGTAGCGAAAGCTGATGACGTCGGTTGGGGCGGACTTTCCGAAAAAAGTTCGGTTGACGGCAGAGATGCCCTCGTCATCCATCAGAATCAGGGAGATATCCTTCCAGTGGGTGTCCGGATCTTCCCGGTCAACGCGGGTGGCCATGGCGGATAAAAAAGTGCGGATGGCGCGCAGGTTAATCGTCTGCTTATTTTGTTGGTTTCTTACTTCCGTTTTCATGTTTTGGGTAGGCGATTCGTCCATGCAGCATACTGGTGAGCGAGAAGATAAACGAGCGTTTGATGGTGGAAAGCTGCATCAGAGTCAATTCGCTGGTTTCGAGCTGTCCGTCGTGGAGTTTCCTGTCAATGATTTCGTTTACGAGGCTTTCGATTCGGCTGCTGCTTGTTTTTTCGATGGAGCGTGAGGCGGCTTCGATGGAG
>JAQVYB010000051.1 GCA_028708815.1 Kiritimatiellia bacterium
ATGCCCCCCTGAACAACGATGGCTCGATCGATCGCGAAGCCTTCGCCGACCTGCTCACGCCGAATGTAAAGCTTTGCTCGTTCACCCTGATGTCCAATGTGCTGGGGATACTGAACCCGGCACAAGACCTGATTCAAATGGCCCGTGAGCGCGGCATCCGCGTATGTCTCGATGCCGCACAGGCCATCGCTCATATCCCGGTGGATGTCCAGTCGCTCGACTGCGATTTTCTCGCCTTCTCCGGACACAAAATGTTCGGCCCCACCGGAACCGGCGTACTCTATGTCCGCGAAAAATACCTGGAACAAATGCCCCCCTTCCTGGGTGGAGGCGACATGATTTCCTCCGTCTCGCTTGAAAAGGAAACCTGGGCCGAGCCGCCCTATAAATTTGAAGCAGGCACCCCGGATGTCGCGGGTATCATCGGCCTCGGTGCCGCCGTGGATTTTATGCAGCCACTGGACTGGAATGATCGGATGGCACACGAACGGGCCCTCACCGCCGAACTGGAAACAGGCCTGAAAAAAATCAAGGGGCTACGCATCCTGGCGGACGGGCATGATCATCACGGGTTGGTTTCTTTCACGCTCGAGGGCGTTCATCCGCATGATGTCGCGCATTTTGCCGATCAGGCCGGCGTCTCTCTGCGGGCGGGCTATCTCTGCGCGCAACCCCTCATCCAGCGTCTCGGATGGAACGCCGTATGCCGCGCCAGCCTCTCCGTCTATAATGATTCCGATGATCTTTCCGCCCTGATCGAAGCTCTTTCCAACGCCGCGAGGTTTTTTAATGGCTGTTGACCCGCTCTACCAGCAAATCATCATGGAGCATTACCGCAACCCGCGCGGCAGACGCTCCATTCCGAATGAATGCCCCCGCTCTGCACGCGACAATCCCGCCTGCGGCGATTCCTTCTCCCTCCATCTCGCCCTGGAAGGCGACCTCATCCGGGAACTGATGATCGACGGAAACGGATGTGCCGTCAGCACAGCCTCCTGTTCGCTCATGGCCGAAGACCTGGTCGGACGAAATGTGCACGACGCCTTGCAGCGCGTACAGGACTATCTCACCGCGCTGGATGGGCGTGATCCAATCTCCGCTGAAATCTGGGACGATCTGTCCGCACTCGATGGTATACGCCACTTCAAGAGCCGCAAAACCTGCGCGAAACTCTGCTGGCTCCTCTTCCGGGATGAATATCACCGCCTTTTTCCCCCGCGAAAGGAAGATGAATCATGACCCGCCCTCTCCCGCATCATCCCCTCATCCAATCCGTGAACACGTTCTGCCGCTGCTTGGTTTTTGTTCTGTCGACACTTTGCACTGAAGCAGCTCTTCCCCCCGATCCGGCCACCCGCTGCCTGGAAGCCTGCGCCCTCATTCAGCACATTACACCCTCCGAACAACAATCCGCCTGGAACGCGTTGGACGCCTTTTCCAATGCCCCCAACGAAACGCTCGAACTGTTTTCGCCTGCCGGGGCCTCCCTCTACATCAAAGGGGAGGCACTCTCCTTCAGCGCCGCCATTCTGCATAACAATCGCGAGGCGCTGCGTCTCTACTCGCAAATGCAAAACAAGGGCTCCGGAACCGGTCAGTTCTTCTCCTGGAATGAAGACGGCCAATCCATCGACCGCACGGATCTGGCCTGGCTTCAATGCCCCGAACGCCCCGACGCCCCGGTGGTCGGAATAACCATCACCACGCCCTACCCACACGATACCTCCAACATCCTCCACGGCGCCTGGGCAGGCGCCTTTACCGATACCATCGAAACAGACACAACCGAACCCGAAAAACAAGTCGGACAAATGAACGCCTTATTCATTCCAAACGGCCCCTCTTTCTTCTTCCGCTTCACCGACAACCGGAAAAAATACCACGGCGAAGGCGTCTTCCTGAATAACCGCCTAGTGGGCCACCTCGCGGAAGAGGAACCATCTGCCTTCTATTATTTCGACGCCACGCTTGATCCCACCAACCGCACTATCCGCGGAAACGCGCTCTCCGTGGAAAACCACACCCTCACCACCCGCCGCTTCTTTCTGAAAAAGGAGAAACTCCCATGACCAGGATAGTACGAATGAACAAACGGCTTCTTCTTCTGCTGCTGCTGCTGGGCCTGGGCCGGGAAACAGTCCGCAGTGCGGCCCTTCTTGAAGACAAGCCGGAACCCCCTCCCACACCTGCGGCCACAGAACAGGCCATCGAACACACCGGACTGAAACTCGATGCCATCCGCACTCAACTGGATGAGTACGCGCCGGACGCGGAAGCCGCCGCCGATGCATGGCTGATCTTTTTGGAAGTGGACAATCTTTCCATGCAGAAGAGGTGGGAGGAAGCCGTGGCCGTTCTCGGCACTTACACCAATGCTTCCGTCAATCCCTATTGGCTCTATAAAAGAGCTTTGCTGAATGTATCGCTTGAAAAATGGATGGATGCGGAAAGCGACTTTGCCGCTTCCATACAGAGCGGTCTGGATTATTCAGAGACGCACTACCGGCAACTCCAGGTGCTCTTCTTTGCCGGGGCAATGGATGAGTATCTCGCGGCACGCCGCACCTCTTCACTCAGCACGGAAACCTATCCCCTGTTGCTCCTGGCCGATCGCGCTGCCGCAACGAAGGACTCAACCGAGACATGCGACTGGCTGAATGCGTTACCGATCCCTCAGCGTTGCAGCATTCTCGTGCTGATCGCTCAGTATTATCACGCCCTGAGCCGCAGTGTTCACGCACAACTGGTTTCCGAAATCAAGGATTGTGTAATATCAACCGGCTCCGAAGAAGAATCACATTCCCCGCATCGGGAACTTCGCGATTATGCGCGCCGCCTGTGGGATGAGCACATGGGAAAAGAAGCAGAATAATTCGGATAAACCGGTCGAGCCGTCCGTGCGCCACCATCAATCACGGGTGGTATGCACCCTGAGGAACATCCCAACCTTCGTTTTTCAGGACTTGAAGAAAAGGCTTCGCCCCTTCGGCATACCTGAGCTGCGCGGCTCCGGCGGAATAAAGCCCCTGATGCCCCTCTCCGTTGTAAAAAGACAGCGCGGACTGCCCGCACAACCGGGAAATTCCATGCGTTTGTTCCAGCAATTCCTGCGCCGGGCTCTCTTCGTTCATATCCAGATGGCAAATCAGTTTTTTCAGAATCGCCATGTGGAACAGGTTGGGATCATCCAACACATCGGAATAGAACACAGAGGCATCTCGATAATTGCCGATGCTAAAAAGATATTCCGCCAAGTTGAAGGATGTTGCAACCGATGGCGCCAGTTCCGCTGCTTTTCTGAAGGCACTTTCGGCTTCGTTCCAGCGTTTCTGCGCGACAAAAGCAACGCCCAGTATCGTCTGAAAGCCCGCATCACGCTGACAGTTCTCCGGCCCCGATAGCAGCAGGTCGGAAGCCTCTGCAAAATCCCCTGCTTCCATTTGCCGCGAAGCCTGCTCAATCAGACGGGAACAGGCATCGGTTTCTCCCCGGACTGGAATGGAAAACAATACCGCACAGCTGAAGATTAAAACGTAAAACCGGCGAATGTACCGTGGCAGGAATCTTATGCACATAAGAAGCGTCTCACGCGGCGACAGTAACCAACGCCGATCAAGCCTACGGCAAAAATCAACGCCGTGGTCGGTTCCGGAACAGCACTTCCTCCACCGTCCGTGATACTGAATTCCGAACTGAAAATATAGGGTGATTGCTCACTGATATCTTTCAACGTTGCGCCAGCCGCATTTTGCCAGAACGTGTCGTCCTGAGTCGTACCACCATCCCAATCCACCCAGCCTTCCACATAGACATCCAGGTGATACGTGCCGTTACCGGAACTGGCCAGTGCAAGCAAATCAATATTGCCTGCTGTCACTTGGCGTTGCCTCTTCCCCCCCCCCAAATCACTGAAAGCATAGGTCTCGAAATGACTATAGCCTCCGGGAGCAGAACCTTCCTTATAGACACGGTAATACAATCTGCCGTTAAAAACCACGTTAGCATCGGTCTGCCACGTTGTGATCTCAAAGCCATTGAAAACCAGACTATCAGTGGCTGGATTGTAGGCCGACCCTCCGTTGTCGTTATCGAAGTCCCGATTCTCAAACTGCGGGTTGACTCCTCCTGACGGGGCCAAGTAGTACCACGCGTTGCCGCCTTCGTTGACATTCAATACCGCGAATGAGCCGCTTGTGGGCTCAAACCCATAATCCGCGCGTGCGGAAAGTGCCAAGGAAGCCAACACCAGTATAAAAGAAAAAAGCTGTAGTTTTTTATTCATAAGTCCCTCACCTGTATACGTGCTTGATTACTCGAATTCCTGCCGCAAGTCAAGCGTTATAGCAACGGATAATCGCGTGTGGGACGAGTCCGCTCCCCGGGGTTTTCGCTGTTCGGTGAGCTGGAATGATGACCCCGGAGGGGTTTTGGAATACAGCCCGGGGTCGAAGGGCCCCGGGAACAGGAAAATAAAACAACTCAAGCGCCCCGGACGGGGTGCAGGAGCACTCAAATGTTGCGAATCCAAAAAGGCTCCGTGTCCTCCAGCAAGGCGGTTGGTAAAAATCTCGTTTTTTTTCTCGGAAGGGAGTTTTTAAAATGTTCTTCCATTTGCTATCCAATGGTTGTTGTTTCAGCGAAAAATGAGTTTGAAGAAGCAGAGAGCGCTAATGTTGTGAAGAATCTGACCATCACCATTCTTGATTTTGAAACCACCGGCACACTGCCCGGATTTCCATGTGAACCCTGGCAAATCGGGATGGTTCAATGGTCTGAAGGAGTCATTGGTCAGGACTTCTTTGAAAGTCTGTTACGCATTGGGGACCGTCCCTTCAATCCCATGGCGCCGGGAAATCACCACGCTCTGCGCCCTCAATTGAAAGTGGCTCCGACGTTTCAGGAACTCTGGCCGCAACTGGTTCCCTGGCTGCACGGCGTAATTCTTTGCGCGCACAACATCGCCACCGAAAAAAACATCCTGAATCAGCAGGCCCCGCTGCATTATTTCGGTCCATGGATCGACACGCTGAAACTGTCCCGCGCCGCCTGGCCCGATGCCCCTTCGCACAAACTCGAAGAGCTGACCCTCGCTTTGAATCTGCGCGATGAAGCGGATGCCTTCTGCCCCAACCGCGAGCCCCACGACGCCCTGTACGATGCCGTTTGCTGCGCCCTCCTCCTGAAGACCATCCTGAACCTCCCCGGATGGAAAGAAACCCCATTGGAATCTCTGCTTCTTCATAGAGAAAAAGGCTGATCCAGCCTACTTCTCCCTGGGTTTTCTTTGTGCTTTCCGCGGACGTTGCGTGAACCCCTCTCCTTCGGAAGGTTTCGATCGGCGCGGTGTTTGTGCTCCGGCGCGTGCGTGGCGCGGTGCCGGGCCCGCACGGTTTGTTCCGGGAGTTGCCGGTCTATTGCGCGGGGGCGGAGGAGCCGTAGGCGGAAGAATCTTTTTGGCATACCAGTCGTTGCACAAGATACTCGCGGCGCTGGATACATTCAGACTTTCCACAGCCTCGGTTCCCGGAATGCGAATGGTCACATCGGCCTCATCCCAAATTTCCTGCCGAACACCCACCGATTCCGATCCAAGAACCAGTACGGCCTTCATCGGCCAATGAAGCTGATCCAGCCCCTTTTTAGCATGACTCGAGGTGGAAATAATCCGATAGCCCGCTTTCCGAAAATCACCCAGCGCCTCGCAAATATTCCGGCAGGCGATAACCACCACCTGCTCACCGCCGCCTTCCGCGGTACGCATGGCCGAAGGATTCTTCAAGGAATCGGGCTGTTCTGTGAGCAGGTGTTTCACGCCGTAGTTGGCGCAGATGCGCATCAGCGAGCCCAGATTGTGCGGATTATCCACGCCATCCACCGCCAAGACCATGTCCAGCCTTTTTGAGCCGTATCGCTTCAACCATTCATCGTGCCGTACATGCTGTTTTCTGCGGGTGGTCAGACAGACTTCTTCATGATGAGTCGATTGCGTGATTTTCTCAAACTCCTCTTTCGGTCGAATGTGATACGGAAGTTTTTTCTCCACGCAGAACCGCATCAATTCCGAGAAGGCGTTCTTCGTCCGGTTGGTCAGATACACCCGAAAAATTTCATCCGGGCGTTCCTTAAAAACCGCCTTACAGGCGTTGATCCCGTACACATTGATTTCTTCCTTGGGCACACGTTGAGTCGGCGTTGTCATAAGCTGTATTTCCTCATTAATAGGCGGAAAAAAACCATATAAACGACGCGATGAACAGTATAATCGTATTCTATGCCCGGCAAACGTCCGTATGCGGGCGGCAATCCGTCATCTCATCCTGCTGTAGATCAGCACCATCACCATTGACCGTATCCATCAAGCAGGCCCGCATCTAAATCTGACGGATTGCCAGGCTTGATGTGGCGCGTATTTTCTGGTAGGTCACCGCCATGAAAAACCCTTTCACCATTCGTGCGGATCAGGTCGGGCTGTCATTGCAGCAGGTTTTGGCAGACACCCTGAAGCTATCCAACAAACAGGCCAAGGCCCTGCTTGATCAACGCGCCGTATTTGTCAATGGGAAGCGCGTTTGGATGTGCCGCCACACAGTCCGACAAGGCGATGTGTTGGAAGTCACCGGGGCCGCCATACCCGGTGATGGTTCGACCCCAACGAAAAAAATCACCATTCTCTATGAAGATGCCGATTGTCTCGTGGTCGACAAGCCGTACGGAATGCTTTCCAATGCCAACCCGCGCAGCGTGGAAGCGCTCCTTCGGGAAAAACATCCATCCGACTCTCTGCGCGCTGTACACCGCCTTGACCGTGACACCTCGGGTTGCCTTCTTTTTGCCAAGACCCCCCAGGCGGAAGCGCATCTAACGGCTCAATTCAAAGACCACGCAGTGAAAAAGATATATCACGCATTGGTGCTGGGCACCTTGCGCTCTGCTGAGGGCGTGTTGCGCACGCCGCTGGATGGACAGGCTGCCGTGACCCGTTACAAACGAATCGCCACATCCCCTCTTCTCTCATTCATCCATGTGGAAATTGAAACCGGACGCACGCATCAGATACGCCGTCATTTCGCCGCCATCGACCATCCCGTGGCGGGCGACAAAGAATACGGCCCGCATAAAGTCGAGGATGTCCGCCTCCGTCGCATTCCCCGCCAGATGCTGCATGCCGCCACTCTCCTTTTCACCCCGCCATCCGGACAGGAACCCGTCACCGTCCGTGCGCCGGAACCGAAAGATTTTGCACAAACGAGGAAGCAACTGCTCCACCGCCCGGATCACCGGCTCAAGACATAGCCAGACTGCTCACCCCACGCACTCCACCCAACGCAGAACGCTGCCTTTCAGCAATAAATGGCGCATCTATTCAGGGTCGATCTTTGCGTTTCCACCAGAGGTCAGGTGGAGAACACCCCGAATGCCCGGCGGTATTTCATCTTTTCGGTGCGTGGTGAGCAACAGGGTGGTTTTCCCCCCGTCCACGAGGCTTTGCAAGGCCCGCATGAACAAGGTGCGATTCCGGACATCCAGTCCCTGGCAGGGCTCATCCAACAGCAGCAGAGCCGGTTCCTTCACCAGGGCTCGCGCCAGCAGAGCCAACCGTTGATGCCCCGCCGACAAGGCACGCAGCGACGTATCCGCTTCATCCTGCAAACCGAACCGCCGCAGAAAAAGGCCTGCCTGAGCGATTCGCTTTCCGGAAGGACGCCCCGTCAAGACCAGCGAATCCGTAAAACCGGTCAGCACCGTTTCGAGTACCGACAGCATATCATTGAAATGCAGGTGCAGCTCCGGCGAGACCTCGCCGATACGCCTGCGCACCCATTCGCGCGTTTCCCCGGTTCCGCGCCGACGACCAAACAGATAAATCTCATTGGCGAAGACCTGCGGGGAATTGCCTGCAATCAGCGAAAGCAGCGCACTTTTACCCGCGCCATTCGGTCCGAGTACCGCCCAGCTTTCCCCTTCGCAGACCGTCCAGGTCAAATCGCGCAACAGCACACGTCGATCATACGCCAGATGCGCATGCTCCATCCGGACGATTACCTTTCCCGTGGGAGAACTCTTTTTTTTACTTCGTGCCGCCGTTTTTTTCGCCCGCTTTGCGTCCAGACAATCCCGCACCGAGGCCTGCCGCATCATCTGCATCCGCTCCCCCTGCTCCACCAGACGGCAGTTCTTCACCACCGCCAGATGCGTAATGCAATCCGGCAAATCTTCCTTCCGCGTAGCCGTCACCAGGAGCTGCAAACCGTCGTGCGAGACCAGCCCATTCATCAGGCCCCGGAAACTCTCCCGATAGGCCGCATCCAGTCCCGAAAAAGGATCATCCAGAATCAACAGACGCGGCGCCTTCAACAGCGCACGGGCAATCAGAATCTTACGCATCTCTCCATTGGAAAGCTGCACGAGCTGACGATCCAGCAACGGGCGTATGCCCAGCTGCCGCATCACACAACCCTTCCGTCGTTCAAAGGCCCGTCGCGCCGCCGAGCGATCCTGTACCTCGAATGGATTCACCTCCTCCACCTGCTCGAACGAAAGCAAATCACGCACCGCCGCGCATGCCTCCTGTTCGATGCTGCACCACCGCGCCGCCGCGACGCCGTCGCCCGCCAGTTCCCGCTGCCGTTCGAAGGAAACACAGGCGATACCTTCTTCCGGACTCTCGCCGTTGGCGGCATCGAAGTGATAAATCAACTCACCATGAATAGCCGGAAGCGCCCCCATCAAACCCATCGACAGCACACTCTTTCCACTGCCGTTCCCACCCAGCAGACCCCACTGCTCGCCTTCGCGAATAGTCCAGTCCGTCCCCGGAAATACCACGCGCGAGCTCAGACGGAATGCCACCTCATTCAGCGTAATGAAGTCATTCTGCAAGGTGTTCTGGCGTTTGCTTTTCATAGGCAAATAATATACCCCTCCTCCAAATACGCGCAATGAGTTAATGCCTAAAGCGGGTGTCCCGCAACCCAGTTGACATTACTTGAATCTCCTTTCGTCTGGTTTTCTGTTGATTGTTGGGTGCCTGCCCGCTTTAGTCAAAATCGCGTTCGCGATTTGGGGAGCAAGAATGACCCCGGAGGGGTCTTGGAATACAGCCCGGGGTCGAAGGACCCCGGGAACAGGCAAAAAAAACAACTCAAGCGCCCCGGACGGGGTGCAGGAGCACTCAAATTTTGCGAATCGAAAGAAGCTCCGTGTCCTCCAGCAAAGCGGGTGGTGAAAATCTCGTTTTTTTTCGGGGTCGAGTTTTTAAGTTACTAAAAACACCCGAATCATGGCTTCTTCTCCCCGATCCCTTTTTCTGCCGGAAGTATTTCCAGTGCAAATGGCGCATCCACCGATAATCGCCTGCGAAATCCTGCGGTGCGGCATCGCTCATGCGGAGGATTGACATCATACAGCCCGAACCGGACACCATATGTGCCCGGCGCAATGGCATCCGGAATACACAGCATCACCCGCTCGGCCACCAGGCCGTTCTCCATAGGCACAGCCTGCGCGTAATCCTCACACAGAAGACGGTCCGACTGAAAGCAGGTTCGCTTCTCAGAGTCCTTCACATGGAGAAACACCGCCCAGTCCGTTGGTTCATAATCAGGCGGCATCTGCCAAAACCAGACACACGGCAGGACGCCGCCCGCGACGGTCTGCGTGTCTTTCATATACAGAGCCTTGAGTTCCAGTCCGTTGCTGAAGGCCAAATCCAACGTATGCATACCTTCTGAATCAGCCAGGGCCTCGGCAAGCCAATCCGGTTGTTTGGTTTGACCAGGCATCTCGCGCATCCCAAGTGCGCAACCACGGAAAATCAATGGCACGTCAATCCGAACTCCAGCAGTTCCGGCACACAACTCAAAGACCGTCCAGCCTGCGACAAGCGCTTCTTTAACGGCTGCTCCGGCGCTTTGCAGTACTTCGCGGATGGCATCCGCATCATCTGAATCAACCACCAAAGCGGTGGCCGGCATTCCGGATTCCAGCAGGGGTTCAAGGTAACGCGAATCATCCTTAAACAAACGTTTATCCAGCGTTATCCTCATATCATCGGATCCGTGCAGATAACACTGATTGGCTTCCCACCGGTCGGCAAAAACCCGATGAATGCCACGCTGCTGCAGAAACGCAATGACCTTTTTGAATGCCGCGCCCGTTCGCGGCGTCCGCTCTTCTTTATTACCGACATACAGGTGCAGCCCTTCCACGAGCGCATGACCATCCGGTTCCTTTTCATCCAGCAATATCCGCAGTCCATCGAGGGGCTTGTTCGACAGGGATACATCCAGCCGTTGAAATACACCACCCGGATAAGGACGCTCCCCGGACCAGAACCACGGCGTAACCAAAATGAAATCCCGAAGAGGTGCCCAGTCCTGCGACCCGACGTTTAATCCCTCCACCCTGATCACGGACGGGCGATGACGGGATCCCAGCAGAAACCGCAGTTTGGTTACACGCTGCGGCTCATCAAACTCAATACGCCAGATCTTTCCGCCGGTTCTCCGAGTGCCCAGCCAGTATTTTCCGCTGAAGTTGGCGCGCAGGTCTTCGGTAATATCCCTTCCCGATTTTTCTTCTATAATGCGGTATCCCTTCGTCAGCATGGTTCCGGCGTATTCCGGCGGACGAAAAGCATGGGTAAGAAGGAATTTATCCACGCACAATGTATCTTCAGCGGAACCTCCGGAGCTGTTCAGAAAATCACGAATATGCTCAAAGTCGTTCAGCACGCCGGGGCATTCCGACAGCTCAAGCCGTTGTGCATAGCGACGCTGACGTTCCGTTTCAGGCAACTCCGCCAGGCAATATCTCTCATCAAAATAGAAATTCAAACCATACCCGCGCGTTCGGTCGGCATATCGGGCGTATACCTCGCTGACGCCGGTGTTTTGAATACAGCGCCCAATATCATTCCATTCCTTAAAAGTGTTTTTTTGTGCCTTATGCCAGCTCATCATCACCGGTAAAAAAGTCAGTTGGAACAGAATAATGGCCACGAGCAGCAGGCTGCCGCCCAGATTTCGCGTGTATCTGTTCAGCGTGGTAATCGCACAGGCCATCAGCACAGCCATGGCCGGAAGAAACGGCAGAAAATAGCGTCCGGGTCCGATCCGATCCGGCTTATCGGCGAAAAGCAGCAATGCCGCAACAAGCAGAAGCCAGGAAGCCCGCCGATAAATCAACGCGGGATTCGGTGAATCGGTGCTGCCGTCCTTCGACTTCCTGAAAAATGTCAGCAGAAAGAGAACGATCCAGAGGAAAAGAGCCAGACTCGCCCATCGGGCATCATTTGAAGACATCCAGGCTTCCATCATCCCCCGAAGATATCGCAGCAGGCCTTCCCCATACGCCCCGCTGCCACCACTCCGCAAAAAGGAAAACGTAGCGAAATCATGTCGCACATTCCACAGCCAGAACGGCAGGCTGCCCAGCAGGAATCCTGGCAATGCAATGCACCCTCCCCGTAACAGTAAGCGCCAACGCAAACAGATGATTAAGAGTAGTGCTGCAGTAAGCAGCGCCGGCATCATTAACGGACCGGTCCACCACCCCAGCCCGGCGATGAGGCCCATCATCGCCCAGGAGCCAAAAGCAGGAGAGTCTGATTCCCCGCTCGTTTCACGCTCAATCAGTCGGGCAGCCAGAAAGATCAGCAGGCTGACAAAAAAAGTCAGCGCCGCATAACCGCCGTAGGACCAGCTCATGAACTGCATGTAACCGGGCGGCCCGATCATCAGAAGACTGACCGCCGCCAAGCCCGTGCCCAATCCGCCCGCCCTTCTGCCCCAACACCAAATCAAAGGCAGCATCAGCATCCCGAAAAGAGAAGTCCCCAGATTGCAGAGCAGGTTTTTGTTGAAGGGAAGTCCGTAAATCAAGGCCCCTGCATAGGATTCAAGCGCCCCCATATACGGCTGTCCGTAGTAGAAAACAGGAAACGCCGTGCCTTCGCTGATATGCTTCGTCATCAGGCACGGCACCGCGTGATCCATGCTGTAATTGGTGGAAAGCAGCAGAGCGCCCACTATACGCACGGCAACTCCCGCCACCATCAGCAGGAGGATAGCGGTCAGGTAAACACGTGCGGTTCGCTTACTGTATTGATTTGGCATTCGAGGCGCGGCATTTGGTTTGGCATCGAGCGGGGTGATCATTGCAATGGCGGCAAATTTCATTCGGTCCCGGCTCACCCGCAAAGAACAGGCGCAAGTTTTCCAGCGTTGTTTCAGCAATGGCGTGCATGGCTTCCTTGGTGAAAAAGGCCTGATGCGAGGTCACCAGCACATTGGGAAACGTCAGCAGCCGCGCGAGGGTATCATCCTGTATGATCTCGGAGGAAAAATCCTCGAAGAAGTATTTATCTTCTTCTTCGTAGACATCAAGCCCGGCGGAACCGACCCGCCCGCTCTTCAGCGCATCGATCAGATCATGCGTATCCACCAGTTTGCCGCGCCCGGTATTGATGAGGCAGACACCCGGCTTCATCTTTTCAAAGGCCTCACGATTCAGCATGTGCAGATTGTCCGGGGTCAGCGGGCATTGCAGCGAGATGACATCGCTCTCGGCATACAGCCTGTCCAGATCGGCATACTCAAATCCCAGTTCGCGTGCCGTCTCCTCTTTTGGATAGGGATCAAAGGCGAGCACGCGTGTCCCGAAGCCCCGCATGATGCGAATGAATATCTGGCCGATTTTTCCGGTTCCGATCACGCCGATTGTCTTGCCGTTCATATCGTAACCGATGAAGCCGTTGATATTGAAATTGCCGTCGCGGGTACGGTAGTAGGCCCGGTGCGTTTTTCGGTTAAGCGAAAGGACCAGCGCCGCTGCGTGCTCAGCCACCGCATGGGGCGAATAGGCGGGCACTCGCACGACCGGCAGGCGTTCATACGCCTCGATCAAATCCACGTTATTGTACCCCGCGCAACGCAGCGCGATGATCTTCACCCCCTGCTCCACCAATGCGTCGATCACCTCTTTATTGACCACGTCATTCACAAACACGCAGACCGCCTCAGCCCCGCGAGCAAGCGCCACCGTTTCCGGCCCCAGCCTCATGTTGAGATAGCGAATCTGAAACCCGAAGGACTCATTCACCTCGTCAAAGGATTTTTGATCATACGGTTTGGCATCAAAAAAAGAAATGGTCCTACTCATAGTATTCTCTTCCCAATTTAAGATGTTTTACAAACCATATTTCGGACGGTTTTCAAACAGCAGCATCTGTTGTTCTGTATATTCTCTCGGATCTGCGTTTGTTTCAGGATAGTCAAGAACGTTGCCCATCATACCAGGATACTGCGAGGCTAACTCGGGGATTACTCGTTCCGCGAGCATAAAAAAAGTCGAATCATTTTCTATTCCAATGGCGTCTACACCGATGGATAATGCAGCCGCCATGGTTGAACCCGACCCCATAAATGGATCGAGAACAACGCCACGCCCCATCGGAAGCAACGCCCGAACAAATATTCGCAAGAGATGCTGCGGCTTGAGCGATGGATGGTCGGCAACACGTCGCTCTCGGATCGGTGTCTTGAAGCTGGGTATCACGTCCGGCAAGGGACTTCCACCATCAAGCATGCGTAGAGCTCCGGTTTCCCATTTACGAAGATTTGCTGCTACAGTCCGTTCCGATATAGGTTTGCGAAACAACATCCATGGTTCATAATTACCCCTTGGGCTGACACATACATCTGAAAACTCCTTTTCAGCATTTTTGGGTCGATCGCCACCGCGAAATCCGTGATACAGCCTGATTATGGTGGCTCGATTCTCAAACCCCTGCGCAACCATCGCGCGTTGCACATACATCTGCAACACCGGGTTTCCTGCGATCAAAACATGTCCCCCGGGTCTTATCTTCGGTTTCAGAATTGCTGCCCAAACAGAAAAGAAAGACTCAATCCCCTTCTTCTGATCCTCATTCAATACAGAAAACCGGGGAAGAGGGCGACGAGTACACCCGTCCCATTTTGGCGGCAGGCGCCAAATTCCTCCTTGTCCATTGCGCAACTTTACGATCTCTTCCGGCGAGAACTCAACAAGACCATACGGCGGGTCGGTACATACGGCGTGGATGCTGGAGTCTTCCAACTTCGGAATATGTTCCAAGCAATCGCCCTGGATTAATTGTGTCTTGCTCATAACTTCTACTATAGTTGAAAGACAACTTATGTGTCAATAGGCTAATCTCACACCCATGAATAAAAGTGCGAAATCAGCTATAGGACATACAATACGAAAACTCAGAGAGCAATCCAAACTTTCTCAAGAGAAACTCGCGGAACTCTCCAACATAAGTTATCAGTATCTTTCCGCCTTGGAGAATGGAAAGGAGAACTTCTCTATTGGCGTGCTTGAGTCAATCGCCGTCGGCCTTGGCACAACCCTTTCATCTATTGTACAGACGGCATTCGCAAATGACACCCCGATCCCCAAATTGAATCCAAAGTTCCTTATTAAAGGGGCCAAACTGCCTCCCTTACTCACCCCGGCACATCTGGAGGCCGTACTAAACGAGACGCATCGCATAATTCGGCTGATGAATACCACGCTCCGTCAGGAGTCAGGTCGTCCTCTGGCAGCATACATACAGGGGAATAATTTCAGCGGGATTGTCTCCAATATTCTTTGTGATTCTTTTTCGCGGTTATCACCATACAAGCACAATCATGATCAACGGTACCCGGACCTTGTATGTAAAAACAAAAAAGGAAACACCCTTGCCGGTCTTGAAGTTAAATGTACCATCAAACCGGGAAAGGGAGGGGAAAGTCACAACGGGCACTCCGGCTGGCATGTCGTTGCCTGTTTCTCCATTATACCGGAGACTGGAGATATTAAATTTGTGCATGTGATGTTTGCTGATTTAGTAGGGTATGGGAAACCTTCTTCAGATTGGAAATATGTTCCAAGCAAGCGTAATGCTGATACAGGCAGTCAACGTACGGAAACTTATACAACAACGCCTGCAGGCACAGCCAAACTTCGGCATGGAACGATATTTCTGGATCACGAAAGTATCAATATTTCACGCTGGAGAACACTCCCCGGCGTTAAAGCAGCGCCCTGTTCTCCCTTCATCAAGAAGAAAACAATCCTTTAAAACGGATCAAACCAGCGCCAACTCACAGATGAACTCACGCACGGCGGATTCTTTTGCAGGCAGGACCGCGCAGCGCGTCTCGCAGTCCGACAGTTTATCGAGCAGCGGATGATGTGCCAAATCCTTTCCGGTGGCCTGGACAATGGCCTTGCTGAACTTAGCCGGATGCGCCGTCGCAAGACAGATCATCGGGCTTCCTGATTCACGCTGCATCACCTCTTCGGCCACATGAATGCCTGCCGCCGTATGCGGATCGAGCAGATAATCGTATTCCCGGAAATAGTTCCGAATGGCGGCCAGGGTCTGTTCCGTATTGGCGGCGCCGGCGGTAAAGAGCGGGTCCACCCGACCCGATTCATCCATTTCGATTTTCAGCGAACCGGTTTTGGAGAAATCCGTCATCATCTGTTGAATGCATGCCCCATCCTCGCCCACCTTGTAGTAGAGGTAACGTTCAAAATTGCTGGCCACCTGAATATCCATCGACGGGCTCAGGGTCGGTACGACGTCACTCAGGCTGTATACGCCCGTTTGAAAGAAGCGCGAGAGGATGTCGTTCTCATTGGTCGCCAGAATAAGCCGATCAATCGGCAGGCCCATGCGCGAGGCGTAATAGCCCGCCAGAATGTCCCCGAAATTTCCGGTCGGCACCGAGAAGCGCACCGAGGATGCGCTTTCGGCCTTCATCACCCGGAATGCCGCATAAAAATAATAGACAATCTGTGCGAGCACGCGGGCCCAGTTCACGGAATTCACCGCACCCAGCGAGTACCGATTTTTAAAGGGCACATCGCTGAAAATGCGTTTCATCATGTTCTGGCAGTCATCAAAAGTACCTTCTACCGCGATGTTATAGACATTCTCATCCAGCACCGACGTCATCTGCCGCTCCTGCGTCGGGCTGACGCGCCCACGCGGATGCATGACGAAGATGTCCATGCCCTCCTTACCGCGCACCCCATAGATAGCCGCACTGCCCGTATCGCCGCTGGTCGCCGCGAGAATATTCAATCGTCCGCCCGTGCGAGCCAGAATGTATTCAAACAGATTCCCGAGCCACTGCAGGGCAATATCCTTGAAGGCCAGGGTCGGCCCATGAAAAAGTTCGAGCACATACAAACCGCCCACCTGCACTTCGGGGCAGATTTCCGGATGGCGGAACGTGGAATAACTCCGGTCGATCAGGGCACGCAAATCCGCATCGGGAATATCCGCAAAAAGCCGGGTGATTTCAAAGGCCAGGTCTTGATACGACAACTCGGCCCAGGTCTCCAGCCGATCGCTCACATCGGGGATATGCTCTGGAATGATCAAGCCGCCATCCGTGGCCAGGCCCATCATCACGGCATCCTGATAGCCCATCGCCGGCGCTTCTCCACGCGTACTGATATATTTCATATTCTTCATAACCGCTCCATCTTACGTCGTCTGCCCTGTTTACGGCAATTCCATTTTTCCGATCATGGAAAACGGCCCGGTCCACTCGATGCGCACCTGTTCCAGGCGCCCCGGCCCGCTCTCCGCTCCTTCAAAAAATACAATTTTATTCTGCGGGGTGCGTCCCTGCCAGCGCCCCTTCTGCTCCGACTCCACCAGCACCTCCAAAAGACAGCCCCTCAGTGCCGCATTCTTTCGTTCCTGAATCGTCTTTTGAAAATCATCCAGTTCCTTGCGCCGGCGCTCCTTCACCTCTTCTGAAACATCATCGGTTTCCTGCGCGGCGGTCGTACCCGGGCGCGGTGAATACTTCGCGATATGCACCTTATCGAACTCCACCTCTTCAAGCAGACGATACGAATCGCGATACTGCTCCTCCGTCTCTCCGGGGAACCCCACGATGATATCCGTATGAATCGCCGCATCCGGAATCCGGCGGCGGATGCGTGCCACCAGATCCAGATATTTCTCCCGCGTATAGCCGCGCCGCATCCGGCGAAGGACCTCGTTGTTTCCGGATTGTGCGGCCACTTCCAGTTGCGGGCAAATCTTCGGCTCCGAAGCCACGGCATCAAGCAGTTTATCCGTCATCCAATTCGGATGACTCGTCAAAAAGCGTACGCGCAGCAGTTCGGGAATTGCGCACACCTGATTCAGCAGATCGGCCAGGTCTGGTCCATCGGAACGGTCCAATCCGTACCGGTCCACAATCTGACCAAGCAGCATTACTTCGCGCACGCCCTGGCGGACCAACTCTGAAACCTCGTGCAGCACCTCCTCCGCCGGACGGCTCTGCTCCGCGCCGCGCCGAAGCGGAATCACACAATACGCGCACGCATGGGAACACCCCAGCACCGCCGGCACAAACGCCGTAACGGCATGGCGCTCCAGTGCCGGAAGGTCATACGAATCCGGCGCCGAGCGGTCGCTCAAAGCGGGCACATGCGTGAGCAAATGATTCACCAGGCGGTCCACTCCCGAAGGAGGAACAAACACATCCACATACGGATACTTCGCACGCAGCGCCGGATTATCCTTCACCCCCACCAGACACCCCATCAGCGCAATCACCAGATGCGGACGCTGCTGCTTCATTTTCCGCAACGAGCCCAATTTCCCGTAAATCTTGTTCTCCGCCTGCTGACGCACCACGCACGTATTCAGTACCACCAGATCCGCCTCGACCGGCTCCGCCACCGCCTCCAATCCGAGACGTTCCAATTGTGCCGCCAGATGACGCGAGTCCGCCTCGTTCATCTGGCAACCAATCGTCCAAATATGATATCGTCGCAGCTTCATACATTCTCTCAAACCAAACCTGAGGCTTCTAACGGTTTTTTCCAATCATTGGAAACTTTTCCATCACTTTTTCCAACCATTGGAAACTTTTCCGCCACTTTTTCCAACCATTGGAAACTTTTCTGTTCGTTGTTTCGCGGAAAACAGCCGGCAGCATCAAGCCGTTCTCGCAGGCCGGGCCGGAGGAAGTAAAACCCGTGTCATCATTGGCGCATCGGTCGGGCAGGAATACACATCCCCCATCCGACGGATTGCTAACGGTATTGTACGGGGTAGTTGTTTGAGCCGGTGGCATCAATCACGAGCGGCACAACGCCCTTTTGCGCACTGGTCTGCAACAGCGCCACCACCTTGCGCAGGCGCTGCCCCACGTCGTCCGGCGCCAGCAGCACACGTGCCCCCATGCCCAATTCCAGCTCCATAAAATCGGGATTGTTCAATTTGATTTCACGGATATCCAGATATTTACCCAGGCGCGTCGTATCACAGGTGTTCAACACATCGAGCGCATGCCGCACTTCCACGGTGTCGAGATAGCTTCCGGGTCGCAGCCCTGCCTGCCGTACACCGCTGATTACCGGCAGATTCGGCGTGCGCGAACTGGGGCCGAGTACGTAGCCTTCACGATCCAGCGCCAGCGGAATATAATTGCCCCGCTTATCGAGCTGTGCCAGCGCCTGACGTTCTGTGACCTGAATGACCAACGTGTCGGGAAGCTCCCTGCGCACCACGGCTTTTTCAATGATCGGCACCCGACTCACCAGCAAGTGCTGGATGGAATCGATGTCCACCGTGAAGATATTCATCCCTTCCTGCACATTGGCCCATTCGCGCAGACGCGCAGGCGTGGCCTGGCGTCCATCGGATTCCAATCGAAGTGTTCGAATGATGAATTGGTCGTTCTGTGTGAAAAGCTGACGGCCCAGAGATTGGGTGCCCAGCAGCAACAAGAGGATGATGGCGGATATACTGAGTGTCAACACAAAAATAGAAATCCAGCGCTGACGCCAAGCTAAACGCTGTTCCTTCACACGCGCACGAACGAGCAGGACCGGTTCATGATAAGACCGCCGCCGGCTGTTTTTTCGTGACTTTACCCTGGGATATTCCTCGTCATGCCACCACATTGTTTACATCCCGTTGACTGAAAGAAGGTTACAAGTTCGTTTCCGACTCACACACTTAGCTTGCAGAAAAAATAGACGACCTGTAGTGGTTTTGCAACCCATTTTTACAAAAAACAACAATATCTTGTTGTTTTCGGTAAACAAAAAAGTCCCCGCCGGGTAACGGCGGGGACTTTTATTAAGGCTTAAGCCGACTCAATCAGCCGTTGACCTTGGCCATATACACCATGAGGTCGATCACTTTATTGGAGTAACCCCATTCATTGTCATACCAGGAAACCAGCTTGACAAAGGTATCGCTCAGCGCAATACCGGCCTTGGCATCGAATACGCTCGTGCATTCCTCGCCGATGAAATCGGAGGAAACCACATCGTCTTCCGTATACGCCATAATGCCCTTGAGTTCGCCTTCGGAAGCGGCTTTCATGGCCGCCTTGATTTCGGCGTACGTGGCGGGCTTCGCCAGACGGCAGGTCAGATCCACCACGGAAACATCCGCCGTCGGAACACGGAAGGCCATACCCGTCAGCTTGCCGTTCAATTCCGGAATGACTTTGCCCACCGCTTTCGCGGCGCCGGTGCTCGAAGGAATGATGTTGAATGCCGCGCCGCGTCCGCCGCGCCAATCCTTGGAAGAAGGACCATCCACGGTCTTCTGCGTGGAGGTGGTGGCATGTACGGTCGTCATCAGGCCTTCGGCCACGCCCCAGTTATCATTCACCACCTTGACCAGCGGCGCCAGGCAGTTGGTCGTGCAGGAAGCGTTGGAAACAAACTGCGTGCCCTTCGCATAGGACTTCTCGTTCACGCCCATCACAAACATCGGGGTGTCATCCTTGGAAGGAGCGGACATTACCACATACTTCGCGCCCGCATTGATGTGCGCCTGCGCCTTTTCCTTCGTTAGGAAAACGCCGGTGGATTCCACAATGTATTCCGCGCCGCAATCGGCCCACTTGATTTCCGACGGATCCTTGCAGGAATACACCGAAATCGTCTTGCCGTTGACCACGAACTTGCCGTCCTTGGCTTCGGCCGACCCTTTGAAACGACCATGCACGGTGTCGTATTTCAGCATGTAAACCATGTAGTCCAGATCAATGAAAGGATCATTGATGCCGACCACTTCAACGTCGTCGCGCTGACATGCCGCGCGAAAAACCAGGCGTCCAATACGTCCAAACCCGTTAATACCCACTTTAATTGTCATCTTTTTACTCTCCTGTATGTTGGAAGTTCTCGATCTTAAACCGGGAAAAAACGAGTCCCGTGTTCAAATTGCGGCGAAGAGTAGCGGAATGCGTCCTGCCCGTCAACGAACAATGGGCCGTTTTATATTTCATCCTTTTCCCGAACGAAGTTCAGGCTTTTCCAATGGCGGCAGTCTGCATGATGGTATCGCACAAATCGGGGAACGGGATGCCCGCGGCGGCAGCCGCTTTGGGCAGAAGGCTCGTTTCCGTGAATCCGGGAATCGTATTGTTTTCAAGGAGAACGATCCGTCCCGCCTGCGTGACGCGGAAATCCATTCGGCTCATTCCCTCGCACCCGAGCGCCTCATAGGCCTTCAGGGCGTACTTCCGGCAATCGTCGCTCCAGGAATCCGGGATCTCGGCCGGACAAATGTAGCTGGTTTTCCCTTTGGTATACTTGGCCGTATAATCAAAATTGCCCTGCGGCGCGATGATCTCGATCACCGGCAGCGCCTGCCCGTTAACCAGACCCACCGTTAGCTCATGCCCCGGAATATATTCCTCCACCAGCACCACGCCATCGTAAGAAACAGCCTCCGCAAACGCCGCCGCCCACTGCCCTTCCTCAAACACCAGATGTACCCCAAGGCTCGAGCCCTGGCGCAGGGGCTTCAAAACGCAGGGCAAAGGAAAGGCCCGGGGCACGGCCTCCGTGACAAACACATGATCGGGTATCGGCAATCCGGCGTGCCCCAGCACTTCATGGCTGAGCTGCTTGTCAAAAGAAAGCCGACTGGCCTTCGGGCCGGAGCCGGTGTACGGAATTCCTTTTTCTTCGAGCAGACGCTGTGCGGTTCCATCTTCGCCGAACGTACCGTGAAAGGTGAGAAAGACGGCTTCCACTCCGGCAGGCACAGTAAGTTCTTCCGAATCCATCACCACGTCCTGCACGACATACTCTTTTGCGCGAAGCGCCTCGGCCACCGCCCGACCCGAGCGCAGCGAGATTTCATATTCCTTCGAGGGCCCGCCCATCAACACCGCCACCTGATTATACCGTCTGTTCATCGTTATCCTTTTCACCTGTAGGCTTATCAACACCTTTAGCTACATATTCTTTTCCACATTCCGATCATCATACTGCATGCCGCGTGCAATCGCATCCACATCGCCCGCGCCGAGAATCAAAAGCGTATCTCCGGATTCGAGTTCCTGCTGCATAGTCTCCCACGCCTCCGCAGGCGAAGCCGCCAGTCGGGTTCCACCCGGAAAAACCGGCAACACCTCCAACAGGTCACGCGAGGTTCCACCCGGAATCGGGGCCTCAGAAGCTGCATACACCGGACAAAGCAGCAGCGTATGAGCCCCGTCAAATGCCCGAATAAACTCCGTTTTCAGCGCCCGTGTCCTGGTGTAGCGATGCGGCTGAAAAATGACCCGTATCTTTCCGCCGCAGCGTCCGGCCAGCGCCATCTGCATCACCGCACGCAATTCCGTGGGATGATGCGCGTAATCCGAAATCACTTCCGCTCCCCGCCACCTGCCGCACCGCTCATAGCGCCGCAGCACAGGCCGATAGCCGGCCAGCGCCTCGCGAAACGCCTCAAATGAAACACCATATTCTGAAACAACCAGAAAGGCCGCGAGAGCATTGAGGGCATTGTGCCGACCATGCTGCGGCATGACCACTGTGCCATACGCGCCGGCGCGTCCAATCATTCGAAATGACAAACGTCCGGGCTCATCGCGGCATTCATCCGCCTGTAGGTCGCACCCTTCCGCAAAGCCATACGTCAGGGCCTGCGGAAAATCCCGCCCCACACGCCGGGCCCCCGCATCATCTCCGCAATAGACTATTCTCTTTCGCGCCGACGAAAGAAACCGCCTGAAACATTCTTCCAGGGCTTCCCGTGAAGCGAAGTGTTCCATGTGATCGTATTCCAGATTGGTCATCACGGCCGTTTCCGTTTCATAGCACGTCAGCGTACCGTCGCTCTCATCGGCTTCGAGCACGATCAGTTCTCCATCGCCCCAATCCGCCACCGGACGATCACTCCGCTCCCCACCCACAAAAAAACCGGGGCGGCGACCCGCGTGTTCCAGCACATGCGCAATCAGGGCTGTGGTCGTGGTTTTCCCATGGGTTCCGCTCACGGAAATCGACGGCATTTCCCGCGTCAATGCGGCCAGCACTTCACCCCGTTGATAGACCGGAATGCCCCGCTCCAAACACGCCCGGACCTCCACCTGGTCCATCGGCACGGCGGTACTCCGCACCGCCCATTTCACTGCTTCGCCCACCTGCTCCGCCGCATGCCCGAAATCGACACGCACCCCGCGTCCCGCCAACCATTCCGTTTGCGCATTTCTCAGCAGATCAGATCCCGTCACGGAAAATCCACGTCCCGCCAGCAAGCCCGCCAGGCCGGCCATGCCGATGCCTCCGATACCGATCAAATGCACCGGGTCATCGGTTCGGGCCACCTGCTCGGTAAGCACCGGCCTGTTTGCCGCCAAGGATTCCTTCAGCATCCCCTATTCCTCCTGCGCGATGCCTTTTCACTGGCCACTTCGCATACGAGGGAGGCCAACGCTTCAGCCGCCCCATACCTCGCACAGCGTTTGGCCGCCACGCTCATGGATGCAATGCGCTCAGACGAATCCATCAGGGCCGCCAGATCATCCGCCAGCCCCGGCGCCGTCAAATCGCGCTCTTCACGAACCTCCCCCATGCCGGCTTCGGCCAGAACCCGCGCGTTTTCCACTTGGTGATTCGAGGCGGCAAACGGATATGGAACAAACAACGTCGGCATGCCGTAAATGGCCAATTCCGCACAGGTCGCGGCGCCCGAACGGCAAATCGCAAAATCGGAGGCATGGTATAGTGAGGGCATGTCATGATCAAACGCCTTCACTCGGGCGCGGACTCCGCAGGCCCGATACTTCTCAAACAGCACCGTTTCATCCGCCGGGCCCGTCAG
>JAQVYB010000213.1 GCA_028708815.1 Kiritimatiellia bacterium
TAGATCGAGAGCCGCCTCCGATGTCGTTGTCTCTCGAAACAAAGCGGTGCCGCGCGGAATACCGGTTGTCTCCGCACTCCAAATGGTTTTTGTCGTCACCTTCATTCGTTGCTCTCTTCATTTGTTTAAAAAAACAGATCGGAAGAAAGACCCTGCCGCTGCGCTCCTCACGTGACTGGGTTTGCCCTTGCTTATGCCTGTTTCCATGCGGCTCAGCCGGAGGCTTCGCCGCACCTTGTTTGAACATTTCACTGCGCCCTCTGTGTGCTCTGCGAGACTCTCATTCTTCACCTTCCTGCCTTCCTGAGTTCCCTATTGAATATTCTATTTGCACCCCTTCCCATGACTCCACCGCCCCGCCCCATTCGCCATCCCCGCCATCAGAATAGTGGTCCATCGACGCCACAAGCCCCTTGCCACCGCCGAAAAGAGCCGTATAAAACTCATGGACACAGGGACTTGCCGCGGCTGCGTTCAACCAGAATGCCGCCGGCAACACCCCTCGCAAAAACAACGCAATGGACGGCGTCACTCTGGATAAAACGCTAAGTGTTTACCATATGAACAGAGCCACGTTCTTCCATGCCATGGCATTTCTGTTCGTTTTCTCCAACGTTTGAGCGAACCATGGGATCCTGAGAAGGTTGGTTCCCTATGCGACAGAATTGAATCAACGAATGAACGGAGACACACAATAATCGGAGTCAGGGTAGTGGGACCAGAAGCCCCTGATTCCGGCATTCGCATAAAGAGGGAGAGAGACTCAGGCACAACCCTGAATCCCATAAAAATGCGCTCGAATTTCTGCGGGATAACTCAACAAATCACGCAAAAAAGGTTCTCCGGGTTCTTCCGGATAGTTCGTGAGCTCTTCGCGTTTTTTTAGGGCAAAGCGATGAATGAGTGTTGCCGATCAGACGATCGGCGCTCCCGGGAGAGGCCTTGTATTCGGCCGTTTTTTGGCATTTTTGACGTTTTTTATGCCATTTTTCGTCCGAAATCCTTCCTCTTTTGGACGGCGCGTGCTCACGCGCCTTAGGCGGCAGAGGCCTGCCGCCCTCCAGGAAATCCGCTTAAATGCGGCTTGTTTGTCTCTATCGGTGCGATTTTGTCGGAGATGTGATTTGTTGCTTTCTTCATTCGTTGGGAGCATTTCTCTATATGCCAGGTGCCCGCGGGCCGCGGGCGCTCCCAGGAAAGCCCGTTTTTCGGCCGTTTTGAGGGTTTTGACGGATTTTTCGGCGTTTTTTTCGATTTTCGGCCCGTTTTCGGCCGTTTTTTGGCATTTTTGACGTTTTTTATGCCATTTTTCGTCCGAAATCCTTCCTCTTTTGGACGGCGCGTGCTCACGCGCCTTAGGCGGCAGAGGCCTGCCGCCCTCCAGGAAATCCGGTTAGATGCGGCTTGTTTGTCTCTATCGGTGCGATTTTGTCGGAGATGTGATTTGTTGCTTTCTTCATTCGTTGGGAGCATTTCTTTCTATGCCAGGTGCCCGCGGGCCGCGGGCGTTCCCAGGAAAGCCCATTTTTCGTCCGTTTTGAGGGTTTTGACGGATTTTTCGGCGAATTTTGCCGTGAAAACGCCCAAAAAGTGACTTAAAAACGAGTCAGCCCTCGCCCTCACCCCGCTCAAAGCACAATGGGATCACCAAGACGGGACACCGCGCCTTGCGCACCACCTTTTCGGTGACGTTTCCAAAAAGCACCTTCCCCAGCGAACTTCGGCCCTGTCGGCCCATGATCAGCAAATCGATTTTTTGTTCCTCCGCGAATTCCAGGATCTGATCATAATCGGTGCCGGTGCGTACTTCCACCTGCATCCCGACACCTGCCGGCAGACGCGCACGGTAGCTCTCCTGAATCTTGCGTTCCATATCCTCGCGGCCTTTGCTTTCCACATCATCGACTTCGTTCAGATAGGTCCGCCAAAACTGGGCCTCGGGCTCGGGAACCACGTGCAGCAAATACAGCGCACACCCCTCCAACCGACGCGCCTGCTCCACCGCAAACTCAAAGGCGAAGTCGGCATTCTCGGAAAAATCCGTACAAAAAAGGATGCGCCTGAACGGACCATAAACCACCCTATTTTTCATGTTCAACCTCCTGAAGTTAAGGATGAATCAACGATGGAAGCCAGAGGGAAATCTGCGGAAATGCCACCAGCAATGCCGCCGCCACAACCAAACACAATAAAAACGGCATCACGCCCTTGAAAACCGTCTGCAGCGCTATATCGCGCTCCATCCCGCTGACCACATAGGCATTCACCCCCACCGGCGGTGAAATCACGCCCATTTGCGTCACCACCACAATGATCACGCCAAACCAGATCAGGTCGTAATGCAATTCCAGAATGACCGGATAAAACACCGGGACCGTCAGCAGCATCAGCCCAAGCGCATCCACAAAACAGCCACAGACCAGATAAAAGAGAATAATGAAGGCGATGATCACCCACGCGGGCGCGGGGAGCGAGGTCAGCCAGGTGGCCAGTTCATAGGGAATCCTCGTTACGGCCAGAAAACGACCGAACACCACCGCCCCCGCCACAATACTCATCACCATGCAGGAGGTCCGCGCCGTTTCCTTGAGGGAGCGCAGCAGCGAACCCCACGTCAGCTTCCGGCGTGCCAGCGCGATGATCACACTGCCTGCCGCACCCACCGAGGCCGCCTCCGTGGGCGTGAAAAACCCGGCAAACATTCCTCCCATCACGGCAACAAAAAGAATCAGCGTTTCGGAGACGCCCAGCAACGATTTCCAGCGCATGCCCCAGCTCACCCGCTCCGCACGCGGTCCGAGTTCAGGACGCAGGCGGCATTGGATGTAGATGGAAAGGCAAAAGAGTGCTGCAATCAGGAGTCCCGGCAGAATACCCGCCACGAACAACTGCCCGATGGATTGCTCTGTCATGATGCCATAGACAATGAAGACCACACTCGGGGGAATCAGCATGCCCAGGCTTCCACCAGCCGCCACCGTACCACCCGCGAGTTCCATGCTGTAGTTATACCGCTTCATTTCCGGCAAGGCCACGGCCGCCATCGTCGCCGCCGTGGCCGGTCCGGAACCACAGATGGCGCCAAAACCCGTACAGGCCCCGACGGTTGCCATCGCCAGCCCACCCGGCAGCGGGCCAAGCCAGTAATACGCCGCCTTGAACAGACGCCGGCTGATCCCCGAGTGAAAGGCGATCTGCCCCATGAACACAAAGAGCGGAATCACCGTCAGACTATAGGAGGAGAGCGTATCGAGCAGATCACTGGTAACCATGGCACCCGCCGCGTGCGGACTGACCACCACCGAAAAGCCCGCCACCCCCACAATAGCCATCGCCAGGGCCACCGGCATACTGCATAGCAGCAGCAGCAACAGCAGCAGGCAGCCCAGAATGCCCACACCAATCGCACTCATGGGTTAATCATCACCTTTCTGGGATGGAGGAGATTGTGCAGCACCACCAGGGCCGACGCCCCGCTGCAAAACGCCAGCACCAGCGGCATCCAGAACACGGGCCATTGCAGCGTGGCCGAGACCTCTCCGCTTGCCTGCAAACGCCAGGCGTAATTCACACTCTGTTCCGCCAGCAAAACGAACAGGGCAATCATCAGCAACCGCATCAGGGTATCAATGAATGTGCGCCCGGCACGCGGAAGTTTGTTGAAAAAATATTCGACCGCGACGTGCCCCTTCACGGCCATGGTATACGGCAGCGCACCGGCAATGGCGATCAACCCCAGCATCTGGACCAGGTCATAACTGCCCGTGACCGGCCTTCCGAAAGACCGCGCCACCACGTCCGCGCAAATCAGGATCATCATGGCCAGAACCGCCAAGCCGGAGGCAATGGCCAGTGCCATCACGAGCAGGCGCAGGGCCACATGATAAACCTCCGCGCCCATTTTCCACCACGTCCGGATCATATGCCCGCTTTCAATTGCTCGTCGCTTCCTTCACACGCTCCTGCAGGTCTGCCAGAAATTTTTTCCCGGGCAGGCCCTGCGCTTCCGACTGCGTCACATATTCATTCAGGATCGGCTGTACGGCCTCGACCCATCGGGCCGCCTCTGCCTCCGGAAGGTCAATGACTTCGCGGTTCAGTTCTTTTACAAAGGCGCGACCTTCCTCATCGGCCTGATCCCAAGCCGCCCCATGCCTGGGCACCCATTCCTCGCTCAGCTGCGAGATGATTTCCTGAATATCCTCAGGAAGGGCTTCCCATTTCTTTTTATTCATGACCACGAACATGGAGGTGGTATAGCCGATGGCCGAAGAATCCGTGACCGAATCAATCACCTCGCCCTGTTTCCAACCCTTCAGCGTTTCGATGGGGCACAACGTGGCATCCACCACACCCTTTTGAAGCGCTTCGTAGGTTTCAGGCTGGCTCATTGCCACGGGCGTCCCCCCCAGACATTCCACAATTTTCGCCGAAAGTCCGGTCGCCCGAACTTTGACGCCCTTCATATCATCCAGCGTCCGAACCGGCTTTTTCGAGGCCAGGATGCCCGGGCCGTGCGCATGAATATAGAGCACATGCGTATCGTCCATTTCCTTCGGAGCATATTGCCGTGCCAAATCCGTGGCGATGCGCGTGGCCACCGAGCCATCCGGATAGCCCACCGGGAGGTCCAACCCCTCCAGCAGGGGAAAGCGTCCGCGCGTGTAGGCCAGACAACTCATGCCCAGATCGGAAATGCCATTCACCACCCCATCGTAACACTGCGGCGCCTTGGTCAGGGAACCCCCGGGATACGTGGTGATTTTCACACGACCATCGGTTCGTTTTTCCACTTCGCGAGCCCAGTCCTCGGCGGTCTTGCATTGGACATGGGAAGGCGGGAAGAAAATACTGTAGGAAAGTTCAATCACCGGTTCCTCCTTCGCTTCCCCCGATTGGCCGCAACCGGTCAGCAGGAGGGCCCCCGCCATTCCCGAAAAAAACAGTCCGCCCAGCATGTGCATCGATCTTTTCATCATCGTTCAATTCCTCATTTATGTTGGTCGTCATTGGCCCGCCTGCTTCGCAACACTCCGGCAGACAAGGGCGGCATGGTAACGGCAGGATAATGACGGGTCAATGACAAATCAGCCGATGAAGAAGCGCCCGGAAGCGCCCCGGCAGGGGGGCGGGCTTTGCCGGAGCGTTCAGCGGGAGGGGAAAACACCACCATTGCTGCCAGGCGGCTAATCTCCCTTGCGTGGATGCAAAGCAAACCAGTCAAAATCGGCCGGCGGCATCGGATCGCCGGTCGCGTTCTGAGCGAACAATCCCAGATAGACCCCCGTGAACCCGCCGGCCACCTCCGTGGACAGATAGATCACCTCCGCCTCGCCTATCGGCTGAAAGGCGGCATCCGCCTCACGCCGGAAGGAAAACCGATAAAGAAAATCATCCGCTTCCACCCGTAGAATCAGCGGGCCCGGCGCGCACGGTCTTTCCGCCAGACGCACCGCAAGCCGTCCAATCCGCTGGCGCAACACCAGCGTGGCATCGCCGGACTGATGCTCCACAAACAATTCGCAATGGTGCCGATGATCCCGGTAAACACACAGCCCAGCCTCCTGTCCGGCGGACCTGGGC
>JAQVYB010000052.1 GCA_028708815.1 Kiritimatiellia bacterium
CCTCCGGCAAGGTGTATCGATTGAAACGCAACGATGGCGTGGCCATTTATCTGCGTGGAATCCCCCGCGAGGATCAGATCGAGGTCGTTGTGGGAGAGAACGGCTATATCTCCCTGCCTTTTTTGGAACCGATTTATGCGGCGGATAAGACGGCCTCTGAATTGGAGCACGCCATCAGGGACGCCTATATCGATGGGAAAATTTACAGGAGCGTTACAGTCAATGTCATGATCCCGACGCAGAGTTATTTTATTCGCGGCGAGGTGCAGCGCCCAAGCCGTTATCCGCTGGTACCGGGAACGACGATCCTGCAAGCCCTGGCGACGGCCGGAGGCTACTCCGAGTTCGCCAATGCACGCAAGATCAAGGTGCTCCGAGGGGACGCCTTCTTCTTTGTGGATGCGAAGGAGCTGGAGGCGCGACCTGAACTGGATCGTGAAGTCGAGGCAGGGGACGTGATTGTTGTTCCGAGGAGTGTGTTTTAGCCTTGAACGGGCTTCCCATTTCACCAGCGGGAACCGTGCCCCGCCGCCGTAAACGCAGGAAGAGCCTTCCGCGCGGGCATTGGCTCTATGAGACCATCCTGTTAAGCGTACTGCTCCTCGCCGTGATGCTGGGTATTTTTTTGTTTGGTGCGGTTCGGGCATGGTCCGCGAGTATTGTTTTGTTCCTCCTGGCACTGGTTGCGATGGGATATGCGTTGCGCCCGCTTTTCACCCCCGGTGCCCGCGACATGGTTATGCCTCCGGGCCTGGGCTTCCTTCTTCTTTTTTTTGTTTATGCCTGCATTCGTTTTTTTTGGTCGGAGATAAGGTATGAAGCGGCGTTGGATATCGCCAAGATAGGCGGGTTTTCGTTGGCCTATGCGGTGTGGTCCGGCTTGGGTGGCCGGTATGGGCGTTGGCGTTGGTTGTTTGGCGTGCTGATCTTTTGTGTGACCCTGATTTGCTGGTACGCCCTGATTCAGCATGTTCATGGGTCGACCAATGTGTTAATGCTGCATCGTCCGGCGGGCTATGGCATGAGGGCAAGCGGCACCTATATGTGTCCGAATCATTTTGCGAATCTCCTTGGAATGGTTTCCTGTGTGTGTGCCGGATTGCTCGTTATGCCGGCGGCAGGTGCCGTGCTTCGCATTCTCTCGCTATATAGCCTGTTGCTCCTGATTCCGGTGAACTACCTTACGCAATCCCGCAGCGGCTGGATCGGGATGGCGGTGGGAATCCTGACTACACTGTTTTTGGTGTTGTGGCGTCGGAGTCGAAAGATCTTTCTTTTGGCGTTGGTTGTTGCTCCTCTTTTGCTAGGTGGGGCGGGCGTTGTGCTCTGGACAAAGTCCGACATGGTGCGCGAGCGAATCGGGGGTATGGATCTTTCTTCTCCGGATGGTTCGGTTCAGTTCCGTCTGGTGATCTGGCGGGAAACGCTCAGCATGATTCAGGACGCGCCGGTATGGGGGCATGGGGGTGGCGTTTTCCGCTGGCTGCATCCGCGCTACAAGACCACCGGCCTGCAGGAGCTTTGGGCCCGCTACCCGCACAACGAATATTTGCAACTGGCTGCCGAATACGGGATCGCCGGCCTGCTTCTTGTCTCGTTGGCTGTCTTCTTTTTTCTTTGGAAGATGCTGAAGGTTGCATGCACGTCGGAGCGTGAACGGGATACGGTGATGGCCGCACTGGCATTAGGCGCCCTGCTGACGGGCCTGGCCCATGCCTTTTTTGATTTTAATCTTCATGTGTTTGCGAACAATATGACCTTGGCCTTGGTGGCGGGTGTGGCGGTTTCTTCCATGGAGGGGGTGGGTGAGCGGAAGGGCGGCAAGGCTCCTCTCTGGAAGGGAATCGTTTGTTGTGCGGGAATATTCCTGATTGCGTTGTTTGTTCTGGTGCAATCGTTGCGCCTGGGCGCCTCCTATGGGTACGCATGGATAGGCCAGCGCCAGAGCCTGTTGTTCGAGGAAGGCCCGGCAAAGAAATCCTATGAGCGTTCGCTTGGCTGGATGTCGGATTACTGGGTACCTCTTTTGAAGGAGGCGGAGATCTACCGCGGGCGAAGCCTGTGGGAAAGAGAACCGAAGGAACGCATGTTGTTGGCTGATCAGGCGCACAAGCTGTATGATCAGGCGTTGCGTCTGAATCCCTATGAAACCGATATTCAGTACGGGAAGAGTCAGTTGTATGGAATGCATGGCGATCGGGAGGCGGCCATGGCCTGCCTGCAGGAGGTGCTGGATGTTGCGCCAAACGAGGTTTTTTTCCTGAATCAGATGGGTATTCAATTGCGCCTGGCCGGGCGCCCGGACGAAGCGAAGCCCTGTTTTCTTCGGGCGATGGAGTTGAGTCCGAACGAAATCAGTGCGATGAATCTGCAGTTGATTCGGCGTGCCGAAGAACGTGCGAAAGCCCCCACGAACCAATAAACCGTATAAAAATGGAGTGAAGCATATGGCGGGCGAATACGTATATAATTTGCAGAACCTGACCAAGGTGGCCGATGGAAAAACCATTTTGAAAGAGGTCAATCTGGCGTTTTTCTTTGGCGCTAAAATCGGGGTGATCGGAAGCAATGGTTCCGGAAAGTCCACGTTGCTGCGTATTATGGCCGGAGTGGATAGCGAATACATGGGTGATGTCCTGTGCGCAAAAAACGCCAAGATAGGCTATTTGGAGCAGGAGCCGCAGGTGGATTTGACGAAAACCGTGAGTGAGGTTGTGGCTGAAGGCGTCGTCGCGCAGCAGGCGCTGATTGGCCGCTACGATGAGATATGCGACTTACTCTCCACCGATCTCTCAAGCTCAGAGCAGGAAAAGCTGAATAATGAGATGGGGGATCTGCAGGACCTGATCGACAGTCGAGATCTTTGGGAACTCGATCATCAGGTGGAAATGGCCATGGAGTCGTTGCGTTTGCCTCCGCCCAATCAGCCGGTGAAGGAGCTTTCCGGTGGGGAGCGTCGACGCGTGGCGCTTTGTCGCCTGCTGCTGCAGAATCCGGATGTGTTGCTGCTGGATGAACCGACGAATCATCTCGATGCGGAATCCGTGGGGTGGATCGAGGAGCATCTGAAGCGATTTTCAGGGACTTTGATTGTGGTGACGCATGATCGCTATTTTCTGTCGAATGTGACCGAATGGATTCTGGAGCTGGATGGGGGGTGTGCCTATCCGTACAAAGGAAATTACGAGGCTTGGTTGGAGCAGAAGCAGGTCCTGTCGGAACGACAGGCCAAAATGGCCGTCTCGCGCAAAAAGATGCTCGAACAGGAGCTGGAATGGGTGCGGATGAATGCCTCGGCGCGGTTGACAAAGAATAAGGCGCGTCTACGCCGATATGAGGAGTTGGCGGGGCAGGAGGTGGATACGCGCGAGGATAATCTGGTCATTCAGATACCCTCCGGACGTCGCCTGGGTAACCGGGTGGTGGAGGCCGCGAATCTGACCAAGGCCTACGGCGATAAACTGATCATGGAAAAGGTGAATTTCACCCTGCCGCCGGGTGGTATCGTTGGCGTGATCGGCGGTAACGGCGCCGGGAAAACAACCCTCTTCCGCATGATCACCGGCCAGGAGGAGCCAACCTCCGGTGAGTTGCGGATTGGGGAGAGTGTGGAAATTTCCTGTGTGGATCAAATGCGTGACGAACTGAATCCGGAACATACCGTCTATGAGGAAATAACGGGTGGAGAGGACGCCGTGGACCTGGGCGGCAAACGTATGAATTCCCGGGCGTACTGTTCCCGCTTCAATTTTAAGGGTGCGGAGCAGCAGATGAAAGTGGGGATGCTCTCTGGAGGAGAACGCAACCGGGTGCATCTGGCCAAATTACTGCGGCGCGGCGGAAACCTTCTGCTCCTGGACGAACCGACGAACGATCTGGACGTCACCACCCTGCGCTCACTGGAAGAGGGGCTCATGAGTTTTGGAGGTTGCGCTGTGGTGATCAGCCATGACCGGTGGTTTCTGGACCGTATCGCCACGCATATCCTGGCCTTCGAGGGAAACAGTGAAGTTCTTTGGTTCGAAGGGAATTATCAGGCCTTTCACGCATGGCGCCGCGAAACACTGGGAGATGAGGCGGACCGTCCGCATCGTATTAAATTCCGTCCGATTGCCCACTAGCAGGCTGTCGGGCTTTGGCCCGCCATCCTGCTGGTTAACAACAGCGGATACGCTGTTGTGTTTGAATATTCAGGATAGGCCTCTATACTCCACGCAGAGCAGTAAACAAAAGGATATCGTATGGCTTTGCGTTTAAAGAATGTTGACCGGAACACCCCCATGCTTCTCCCGCCTGATTTGCGTGACTGGATACCGGATAATCAGAAGGAAGTTATGAAGAATCGTCTTGAATCAACGAGAGGACGGGAATTGTATAAGCTGCGAAAGCAAACGGTTGAGCCGGTCTTTGGCATAATAAAATCAGCTATGGGATTTACAGCGTTTTCATTGCGAGGGCTTCAGGCAGTACAGGGCGAATGGGATCTGGTCACCCTGAGCTATAACATCAAACACCTCTTCAATCTGAAAAAAGCTTTGGGATGAACAGAATCGGGCGCCAACTCGACACGCATCATTGAAAAACCCTTTCAAACCCCGGTTGCGGACGGTAGTTCGCAACAAACAATTTGTCGAAAACAATAAAAAAATCGGTTGCAAAAGCAAAAACAATGCGCTACACCGCCCAAATCGTAACCGGTTACAACCCGCGTCCGAATGCATAATACATAAGGAATCCCTGACCATGAAACGCTCGAATCCAGCCGCCTGCTCCATTCAACAACGCGCTTTTCATCTTGATGGAAAGCCTGTTTTTCTGCACTCCGCTGAAATGCACTACTTTCGCGTACCCCGGAAGTACTGGCGCAAACACCTCGAAGCAATGCGCGAAGCGGGGTGCCAGGCCGTTTCGACCTATATCCCCTGGTCCTGGCATGAAATGGAAGAAAACACGTATGATTTCACCGGCGAGACGCATCCGGAGCGCGACCTGAAAGGCTTTGTGCGCGAGGCGGCGGACTGCGGTCTGAAGGTCACGCTGAAACCCGGCCCCTACGCCCTGGCCGAACTCACCGATCAGGGAATGCCCGGCTGGGTCACCACCAGGTACCCGGAAACCCTGGCCCTGGGTGAAGACGGCCGGCCCTGGGGCCCGGCATTCATTTCCTATCCAAGCCCCGTCTTTCGCCGCATTGCCGCGAAATGGTTGAAGAAGGTCTGCCGGGAAGTGCTCCTGCCCGCTCAAAAAGCAGGACACCTCATCATGGTACAACTCTGCAATGAAATCGGCATGTTTCACTGGCTTCGCGGCGGCGGGGATTATTCGGAATCCGGTCTCAACGCCTGGTACGCCTACCTCGCCGAGCGCTATCCCAACCTGCAGGACCTCGCCGACCTGCTCGATCGTCCGCTCTACGCCTACACCGATGTCGCCCCGCCCAAAGACCGCTGCGCAACGCGCCGTATGTTTGTGCTCTATACCCTCTGGCATGAATTTCACCGCCGGCTGTATGCCGACTATGTCGATTTTCTGATGGACGTACTCACCGAAGCGAAAATCAATGTGCCCCGCTTCACCAACGTGGGCGGATGGGTCTACGGGCGCGCGCATGAGGTCCCGCTCAACGGCACCTTTCAGCACCTTACCGCCGAGCGTCAGCCCGAAGTGCTCTTCGGCATCGACCATATTCCCGAATTCATTTCTCCCAACAACCTGCACGATGCCGTGGTTGCCAATCAGATCTGCACCGAACTCCAACGCGACAAACTTCCGCTCTACTCCGCGGAATTTCAGTGCGGCAGCCGCGAATTCGGCGTGCAAACCTATCCCGGCGAACTCGGGCTCTTCACGCGCCTGTGCATGGCACACGGACTGACCGGCCTGAATCATTACATGTTTTCCCAGGGACGCAACCCGAAGGGCCGAGGGTCCGACGGCCCGACGTTCTACTGGTACAACGCCGTCAACTATCAGGGCGTGAAGCAACCCATGCATCCCGAGGTGGCCCAAATTGGAAAATGGCTGAAACAAAACGGACCCGCCCTCGTGCAGAGCACCAGAAAGGCCACGCTCGGTGTGCCCTTCTATCCCCCGCAGCACCAAAGCGAATTTCTCACCCCCATTCTTCACAAGGTACACAAACTCGATTCCTGGGGATCCGGCCTTTCATTCGACCGCAATACCCTGCGGGACCGCTGCTGGTTCGACAGCCTGCTGCGAACGCTCAACCGCTCCGGACAGCCGTATGACCTGCCCGATCTGCACCTGCGCTCCGCGCAGGATCTCGCCCAATACGATCAGCTCGCGCTGGCCTGTGATGAAATCATGGATGCCCACACACAACAGAAACTGCTCGGCTACGTACGCGGCGGCGGAACTCTCACCGTCTTTCCAACACTCCCCCGCTACGACCTGGAACTCAAACCCTGCACCATTCTGCGCGATGCCTTTGGATACGCACTCGGCTCCCACAGCCGATCCAACCGCATCCGCCTCGGCGCCATGAAGGATGTACCGGTCATGTACGGCCCCATCGAAGTCTCGATGAAGAAGGCCAAAGTCATTGCAAAAGACATCGACAATCGGCCCGTGGGGCTGGAAGCGAAAGCGGGCAAAGGTACGCTTCGCCTCTTCAGCTTCTTTCACGGCTACAGCATTGAAGAACATCCACGCCTCTGGGAAGCCATGCTGAATCTGAAAAGCGCAACGCGCGAAGTGCAATGCGATAACTCCGCACTGCACACGGCCCTGCGCCGCAACGGAGATGAAGGATTCCTCTTTGTCGGAAACTTCCACCGCATGCCGCACACCGCACACCTCCGCATACAGGATGGACCGAAAGCGGAACCGCTGGACCTGGGGTGCATCGAACTGCCCATGCTCTCCGGGCTGATCCTCCCGATCAACCATCCCCTGAGCAAAAAAATCACCCTGCGCTTTGCGCACGGCGAACTCACCGGTGAACAAACCGAAGGACGCACCATCCGATTCACGCTCCAGGGACGCCCCAACACCACCGGCATCCTGGAACTCAAAACGACGACGGACCCGAAAGAAATCCGACTGGATGGCGCTCCCGTGAACTTCGAATCAAAGAACGGTCTGATTCGACTCCACTACACACAAAGCGGAAAAGAACAATCCTTCGAAATCATCGGCTGATCCCCTCGACCAATCACGAAAAGGCCCGGAGAAATCCGGGCCTTCTCCGGATACGAAGAACCAAAATGTCGCTCTTTTGGGACAAGCTCTAAAATAGAGTGGCTGGGGATATTACATCCAGATACGCTGCAGAGCGCTTGGGGCCGCTGCATTCATGATGGGGGCGGCGGAAGAAGCAATGCCTTCCCCGCCGAGAAGCCGGGACTGCCGATCGGCGCCTTGCGGCATCCTCCGCGATGTCGCGGCGTACTCCGAGCCTGAGTCGGAAGAAAGTCCCGTGGTATCTTTGGTGGATTGATTAGAATCTATAGTCGGCATAATCCATCTCCTTAAATTATTTCGGCCCCACAACCAGAACGAAAGAACACAACGTAGAGCGCTTTACCTGTTTTGGGTTAAACGTTTTTCCCTGACATTTCAATGATTTTATTGATTTATTTTGGAGGAGAAAAAACGTTTCCCACTCATTGGAAAAAGGCGATCAAAGGCTTTTGCGGCGCTTCAGGAGGCGTTCGAGAGTGACATCTTCCACCTGGAGATTGCCGAAGCCGCGCCCGATCACGAGGTCCGGAGTCAGCGACCCATGGTAATCGCTGCCGCCGGTTTCCACCAAATCAAACGCCTCGGCCAGCTTTCGGAATCGTTTCCGCATGTCCTGCGTGTGTTCGGGATAGTAGACCTCAATCCCCTGCAACCCCGCCTGCGCGAGATCACCGACCACCTCGCGAAGGTCCAGCCCCCCCACCCCGAGGGTCGAAGGATGTGCCAACACAGGAACACCGCCGGCCTTCGTAATCAGTTGAATCCCATCATACGGATTCATGCGGCGGCGTTCGACGTAGGCGGGCCTTCCACGTGCCAGAAGTTTTTTGAACGCCTCGCGTGTGTCCCGAACGTATCCATGCTGCACCAGGGTCTGTGCAATGTGCGGGCGTCCGATCACGTCCCCTCCGGCACAGGCGAGCACGTCCTCCCAGGGAATCGGCATGCCCAGATGCTCCAGTTGGGCGTGAATCTCCCGGTTGCGTTCGTTGCGCCCTTCGCATATCCAGGCGAGTCCCTCATTCAGTTGCGCATCATCAGGATTCATCCCATAGCCGAGAAGGTGCATGGTGCCTTTTGGAAAGTCGGCGCTGATTTCCACTCCGGCCACGGTGATTACACCCGATTCGGTGCCGGCGCTCATGAAGCGGTGCAGCCCCTGCGTGGTATCGTGATCGGTCAGGGCAATACCGTATACCCCCAACTCCCGTGCCTTCTGCACCAATTCTTCCGGCGTACAAGTGCCATCCGAAAACGTGGAGTGCAGGTGGAGATCCAGCATTAGGCACCGAGTCGTTTCACCGCATCTGCGAGGGCTTCCTTCGTGATGCCGAAATGCGCCCAGAGTTCCGGATAACCATCGGCCGGGGCAACGCGCGGATCACAGATTCCGATGTAATCCACCGGGATCCCAAAGTCCGCCGCCGCCTCGCTGACCACGCCGGCCAATCCGCGCAAACACGCCGTACCGTTGGAGATGTTGCCGTCTTCCAGCGTCACGACACCTTCCGGATACCGCTGAATCAAAGCGGCGAGTTCCCCGGAGGGAATCGGCAGGGCGTTGATGATATGCACATCCACCGGGGTTCCGGCCCGTTGCAGCATTTCGGCAGCCTCGGCGGCCAGATAACTCGGCGCGCCGATGGTAAGAATCGCCTTCTTCGCATCCGGATAGGTGCGATAGGCGGTGATATGGCTCCAGACATCGTCCGCCGCCCAGAGGGGCGCATCGGAATCCTGCCGCGTGAGAACAGGCAGATTGTCGCGCGGGATGCCGATAATGTGCGCTCCGTAATGCGCGGCAAGATCGCGTACGGCCAGAAAAGCGCTTCGCGCATCCGCAGGCGCATAAAACCGGCGCAAATACGGAAGATACGTCAGGGCCAGGTTGATCCAGTCCAGATCCCAGCCCGAAAAATGATCGCGCCCGGTGCAGGCCCCCACATGAGACAGGTGCATCGTCACGTTCAACCCCTCGTTCACCCCGTTCAAATTCCGCTGATAGCGCCACATTTCAAATCCCTCGCGCGCAATCCCGGCGAAAAAGGCCGAAAAGGTGGAAAACACCACCAGTTGCGGATCACAGGAGCTCATGGCCAATCCATTGGCCATGATGGCAGAGGCCTGTTCCTCGATGCTCATCTCAAATTGATTCGAAGGCGGAAGAAACGACCGGGCCTTACCGAGTTTGGTGGAGGGATCCAGATCGCAGCCGATCACAAACAGCTCCTCCGGATGCTCTTTGGCCAGCGCCGCATAGGCCGCTTCCGATCCGTTGCGCGGGGAAGCCATGGCCCCCGGCTCGGGGAGTTTGACCCCGGCTATCGCCTGCGCCGAAAGCATTAGATTCGCCGTGCCGGGTGCGGGCCGGGCGCGCGTGACAACCTCCAACGGTTTTTGGGCGCGAAGTTCTTCCAGGGCCTCTCGCTGTTCATTGCTCATCGAGAGCATGGGACTGCCAAGCACCTGATCCAAATCCCGTCCCTTCATGTGCCCATCATGATGCCCCTTGCCACCGGGTAGCTCATTCACTAAAAAGAGACAATCCAGCATGGATTCCACATCCCGATAGCTCATCAGCGCGCCGGGAATCCAAATTCGGGTATCCAGGGTCACCCCGTTTTTCTCTGCCTTCTCACGAACCTGCTCCAGTATGCCGTATTTCTCCCCGTAGAACTGCAAGTCCACGATTTGAGTCGCATCGGAGTGCAGCCCCGTCGGATAAATCATACAGGGCTTTCCGGACCGGACCAACCCCCAGGCCGTCTGATAGGCGGCATAAAGTTCCTTGAAATCGTGCAGACTCCGAAGCTCGATGATGGACACGCCCATCGCCTCCACAATGCCGCGCGGATCCTTGTTCATAATGGCTTTATTCGAGCCGGAGAGCTGAATGCCGTTGCGGTGCATCACAAAAATGACCGGCGCACCGTGCAGATCGGCGGCATTGAATCCGTTCAGGGCCTGCCCGGAAATCCAGCCGGCATCGCCGCAATGACAAATCACCAGCGCCTCATCACCATAGCGTGCTTTCTTCCCAAGAGACTGACCAACCGCGGCGGGAACCATCACACCGAGCCGCCCCCCATTGAGCTGCGTTCCGCCCGGAAGCCACGAAACATGACCTGGAATATCCAACCCGCGGCGAAAGGCCTCCACCACATAATCAGCCTTCAAAAAACCCAGCGTGGCCAGCGAGGAAAAGTAGCCGATACTCGTGTGTGCATGTTCGATCGTATATTCCTTCTTCGCACCATCCACCACGGAAAGCGTCAGCAGCAGGGCGGTAATAAGATCCAGCCCCCCGCCCATGTGGTCTACTTCGTTCAGCTTGGAGAGCGAGGCCACCGACTGAATCGCCGTACGTGCCGTCTCGATGCTCATCGCTTCCAACTGCAGAATCTGTCGGCTGGAAAGGGAAGACGTTGCAGAGAGATCGACATGGAACGGGAGGGCTGCAGAGGTCTGATCGCCGCTCAAATAGCGGCAGGAATTCAGCAGGGCGGCATTTCTTTTCTGTTGGCTTTGATAGGCCAGTTCAAGTCGTGCGGGCATGGTTGAGTTTCTCCATTTGAAGCATTGCCGGCCTGTTTCATCCGGGTTGACGTAATGAAAGAGTTAGTAGCGAAGCCCGTCCAAAGTTGCAAGCCTTAGTGTGATTCAGACGGAAAACAAAGGCGATCAGTTCTGCGGCCAACCCGTCTTTTCAATGCATTCGAGCAGTTGATTGAGTTCACGCTCCAGGTTCTGCACCTCTTCTTCGCCGATGGCCTTCCCATCCTTCCCGGTACGGTCACAGCCATTGGCCAAGCGCCGCTCCAACCGTTTTCCCCCGATGTTTCCCACCGCGCCCTTCATCTTGTGCAGAATGATATACTGCTGTTCAACGGAACCGTTCTTACAGCAATCCTGCAGCGCCTGATATTGTCGCTGGATGTCCTCGCAGAAATTCGCGAGCAACAGGTCAATCAGAGCCTGGTCGCTATCCGTTATCTGAATCAACCGTTGCGAATCCAAAACAGGATAAGCGGGTTCTTCCGGAAGCGTGGACATGATCAGTTCCTGTTGCGGAAGGTGATTCGACCCTTCGTCAAATCATAAGGGGACATTTCGACCCGAACCTTGTCTCCATTGGTAATACGGATAAAATGCTTACGCATTTTCCCGGATATGTGGGCCAATATTTCATGCCCATTGGACAGTTGTACGCGATACATCGTGGCCGGCAACACCTTCAACACCACGCCTTCCACCTGTATCAATTCCTCTTTCTCACCCGCCATAAATACGAACTCCTCTTCCTGACTTGCTAATGGCGGGGTATGCTACACGCATTGATTCTCCAATACAAGCCGGCTTTAAAACAAAGTTTTACGCACCGGAAAAACGTATGGAAGCCGACCGGACGTGCCCATCAAGCCCCTCGACCCGCCCGAATGCTTCAATGGTCGGCAGCAGGTTCTTCAGTTCCCTGCGACTCAGCTCCACCACGCTCGAGCGGCGCAGAAAATCATCCACCGTCAGCCCTGAAAAGAGACGCGCCGTCCCGCCCGTCGGGAGCACGTGACTCGGGCCGGCCACAAAATCGCCCGCGCTCTCCGGCGTCCAGGGGCCGACAAATACCGCTCCCGCTGCACGCACCCGCTTCACCCAGCGTCGGGGATTCTTCACCAGCAACTCAAAATGTTCCGGCGCGAAGGCATTGCACAGTTCCATCCCGGCATCCAGCGTATCGGTCACCACAATCAGCGCACCCTTCGCCAGCGCACGACGAACCAACTCTTTCCGTGAAAGCCCTTCCGCCTGACGGAGCATGGCCGCGCGCACCTTTTTGGCCTGTTCCACACTCGAAGTCACCAGTAACGATTTTTCCAATCCTGTTCCATGTTCCGCCTGCGAGAGCATATCCGCCGCCAAATACTCGGCGTCGGCCCACTCATCCGCCAAAATCGCAATTTCACTCGGGCCGGCCACCATATCCAGCGCCACATCTCCGTAGACCGCCCGCTTTGCCGCCGTCACATAGGGACCTCCCGGACCGACAATCTTCTGCACCTTCGGAATGCGGCGCGTGCCATAGGCCATCAGGCCGATCGCCTGAATGCCGCCCGCTCGATATACCTCGGTGGCGCCCGCCTGCTTTAACGCATAAAGTAAATAGGGATTGACGGAACCATCCGGGCGGGCCGGCGTACAGGCCACGATTTCGCGCACACCGGCCACACGGGCCAGCGTAACGGTCATCAGTACGGTCGAGGCCAGCGGAGCCGAACCGCCGGGAATATACGCCCCGATCCGATCGTAGGGCGTCATCTGCTCGCCCAGTCTCCCGCCCAGCGGCGTCGCCATCTGCCAGCTCTTCTTCTTCCCCGCCTTTGAAAAGGCGGCAATACGCTTGTCCGCCACACGCACCGCCCGCTTGAAAGCGGCATCCACCTCGCGGGCGGCCGTCGCAAATTCTTTCTCCTTCACGCGCAGTTGCTTTGCCGTAAGCGTGACCTGGTCGTATCGCCCGATGCACTCCAGCACCGCCGATTCGCCCCGTACGCGAATATCCTGCAGCGTCTCCCGGGCAACCCGGTCCGCATCGGCATCAATCGAGGGGCGTTCCAAAAAATCCTTAATCACCCGCGACGGTTTTTCGGGAGTCCAATGTTCTATGCGGAGAATATCTCCATTCTGTTTCTTTGTCATCTTATCTTCTCCAACCTGCTTCGGCAGCCGCGATACGCGATGCCGCTCAGTTTCTCACCGGTTCATTCAAACACCCGCAACGCGGACAGCGCACCAGCCCCGTGAAACGCGCATCAACATACACATGGGCACACACAGTACAACGGTAAATCCGATCCTGCGATTTATTTCGCTGAATCAGCCGCGCGCGTACCGTGTAAAACACGGCGCACAACGCCACCAAACCAATGCTGAAAAACATCGGCAGCAAAACCAGGGTAGCCCAGGTCACCCGAATCATGGCACCCCCTCCCCGCCCGGCAGGGCAACCGGACCATAACTGCCCGACTGCACCTCCAACCTGCCGCGCCTCTTTGTACCCGACGGCGCCGCACGCCACTGCTTCACCCGCACCGCCACGCGGTTGTCCCACTCCACGTCACCCGAACTCTGCTCTACAAAAACCTGATCAAACAGCCCGTCTTCCAAGACCTCCACACTGAGCACCACATCCCGAACCCCTCCACCGAGCCCCTTCAGATTCACGGTGCTTTCGAGCATCATTTCTGCACTTAAATCACCCATCCATCGAACGGAGGGTTCGGAAAAGAGCCCACCCGACGGGAGGGCAGAGGCCGGCGCAGCCGACGCCCGGCCGGCCTGGCGCAGGTTGCGCCATCGCGCATAGCGTATCTGCGTCGTAATATCGGCATTCGCGGCCTCCGTTTGGTAGGCATCCCAGTTTTGCGGGAGACGGGCGGGTTCCTGCGCAGCCACCTTCGGCAGGCCGGCCGGCGGAAGCGAATCGCCCGGTTGTTCCAGAAAGAGGCTGCTGAATCCCGCCCGCGTGGGAAGGGAAAACAGAATCGGCGTCCAGACCGACTGCAACGCGCCGCCATGGCCAAGATCGTTACCGCGCGTCAGTACCGGACGATAGGCCACCCGCGGATAATCCAGCTCCGGGGAGGGCCCGGGAAATCCGATGGGGTCCAGCAAACTCCAAAGTCCGAGCCCCAGCAGGCCCAGCACTCCCGCACCCGCCCACATCAGCCAGGATCGATACTCATCGGCATGCTGCGGCCATTCCATGAATCAAAACTCCTGTTCCTGAACCGATATTTTCGTTCCAAGAATAACCTTCCGAATACCTGCGCTCATGGCCCGGTTGTAGATTTCCACCAGCATGTGATAGGGCACCCGACGATCCGCTTCCAACAGCAGGCGGGCATCCGGATTCTCATGAGCCGCCTGGGCAAAAGCCGGCGCCAGTCCATCGAGCGTCGTACGCTCATCCCCAAAATACAAATGCCCTTCCTGGGTCACATACACCACCAACGATTGATAATCGGCCCCGGAAACAAACGCACATTCCGGCAGATCCACCACCACACCCGGATGCCTCACCACCACGTGGCTGATCACAAAAAAAAGAACCAACAACAACGCCGCATCCACGAAAGGGGCCGAATCAATCAGCCCGTTCGCAATCCGGTTTTCCCTCCGGTATCTGCGGCGCAAATGGATTAATCGCTCATAAAGCAGGGCGGTCGTGGCCTTCATGATTTTTTTCCGGGCAGCGTTTTATCCGTCAGAAACGCCAATATCTCGATGGAACTTTTTTCCATATCGAGCACAATGGATTCGACCCGTCCGACGAGAAAGTTGTAGCCCGTGTAAGCCGGGATGGCTATGGTCAACCCGGTTACCGTGGTCAGCAAGGCCTCCAACATGCCGCCCGCCACCGCGCTCATCGGAACCAGCGGCGCATCCTGCTGCATCACCATAAACACCTTGAGCATGCCCAGCACCGTCCCCAGCAGACCGGCCAGCGGGGCGATTTTTGCCACGGTGGCCAGCAGATTCAGATTGCGCTCCAGGCGCGGCACTTCCACCAGCCCGGCCCCCTCAATGGCCCGGCGGATGAACTCCGGCTCTTCATCGTGATGCAGGATGGCCACTCGCGCAATATACGCCACCGGCCCGGGCGTTTCTTCGCAGATGCTCACCGCTTCGGCCACATTGCCCCGCTGCATTACATTATAAACGCCCTTCAGAAAATCCTCGGTTTTTATCTGTGCCCGGTGCAAATGAAACACGCGCTCCAGAAACACCACGGCTCCAATCAACGCGGCACCCACCAGAAACCACATCACCGGACCGCCCTGTCGTATTAATTCCACCATATCCACCTCCCGTCTGATAAATAAAACATCACTCCCAGAAGAACCAGTGTTCCAACTGAATTTTCTGCATGCGGGCCTGAGCCTCCTGAGCCGCCGGCACCCCGGACTCACTGACCCGTTTGTAAATATTCATGGCCTCTTTCCAGCGGTGCTCGGACTCACAAACAGCCGCCGCATTGAAGGCCGCCCGGGTAAACCATATGGCACCCGTGGCCGACTTTCGACCGGGCAGGGCCATAAAATCATAGACCACCTTCATGTAATTCTCGAGCGCACGCTCATCGGAACCGGCCTTTTCTTCGCAACGCCCGATTTTGTACTGCGCCTGCAGTTTCAACTCCGCCGGACTGTCCGGCTGGTTCAGAATCGTCAGATAAGAGGCGATGGCCTCGGCATAGCGGCTTCGATCATCGGACCCGAGGGTAAACTGACAGTCTCCTTTTCTCCCGCGCGCGAGATCCGCCAGATAGCTCTGCGGATAATTTTTGACCACCTCGTCAAACGCCAGGATGGCCCCGGAAAACTGTCCCAACTCGCTGAGCGCATCGCCCTGCGCAAAACGCGCTTCCGGCATTTTCGGACTGTTCGGATAACGCGCGGTCAACTGATTGTAATAATCAATGGCCTTAACATATTCGTGCCGCGCGGCGGCGGAGCGTCCGGCCCAATACAGCGCCTCATCGGCCAGATCCTGCTCCGCGTATTGTGCCGCCAGATTCGCAAAATCATGCTCCGCCTCTTCATACTGCTGCTGATTGAACCGATATTCCGCCAGCCAAAAGAGCACATTCGGCGCCCAACGCGACTGCGGGTGCGTCTGAACAAACTGCCGGCACACCTCCAGCGCCTCCGCCGATTTGCCCATCAGATACAGCGTCCATCCCCGCATGAAAAAAGCCTGTTCGGCCAGCGGATCATTCGATCCTAACTTCACCACCTGCTCGAAGTCCGTCATCGCCTGCTCATAGAGTCCGAGCCGGTATTCCACCAGGGCCCGCCCGTGAATCGCCTGCAGAGAGAGCGTGCTCTCGGGGTAATCGTTCAAAAAGCGGTTGTAACACTCCAGCGCCGCGCCGAAATCACCGACATATTCCTTCAACTGAGCCTCGCGCAGGACGGCACGCTGTGCATATTCCGAGGCCGGCTGTTCCTCCTCCAGCTGACGAAACAGTTTTCCAGCCTGCTCCAGCTCGTTGAGATTGGCCAGACATTCCGCCGCCTGATACAGCGCGAGCGGAGTGGCGGCATCGCCCGGATACGCTTCCGCATACTCCCGGTACTTTCTTTCCGCCTGCTTATACTGCGCCCCGGCAAACCAGGCATTGGCCGCCTGAACCAGGGCCTCACGCTTCTGCGTTTCGTCCGTGGTGCGGGCCGCGGCCTTTTCAAAACCGGAGGCCGCCTCGGCATAACGCTTGAGTTCATAGAGCGCCCAAGCCTGACCGATCAACGCACGCACGACGCCCTCCGCATCCGAAAACGCCTCCAAATAATGCTGAAATTCCGTGGAGGCCTGTTCGTATTGCTTCTGTTTCAACAGTTCAAACGCCGCATTCAGCAACGCATCCGAGGCCCCCGGCACCGTGGCATGCAGCGCCACCCAGCGATGCAGCAACTCCGTGCCGTTGGTGTATTCCCCGCTTTGGATCAGTAACCTGGCGCGCAGTAACCCGCTCTGTTGTTCCAACTCCGGGTTCGGTTGATTGGAAACCGCCCGGTTCAACGCGTCAAGAGCCCCCACATAATTCGTCTGTTGTTCACGGGCCTGCGCCACGGCAAACCAGGCACGCGACCGAACGTCCTGATCCACATTGGTGGCCGTCGTCAAGGCATCCAGCACCGGCATCGCCAACTCCGGCGCACGCTCATCCAAATAGAGTTGCCCATCCCAGAGTCGAGCCTCCACCGCCTCCGGCGATGCGCCGTAATCACGCACAATCCGCTTGATCACCACGCGGGCTCGTTCAGTCTGCTTCATGCGAATCAGGGAGGCGGCCCAGTCCAGCAGAATACGTGGGGCATCCGGAGAATCCGAAAACTCATCGAGGAACTGCTCATACTGCCCCATGGCCGCTTCCATGCGGCCCGAAGCCATATTGCAGCGAATGCTCAGCCGCAGGATCTTTCCCCGCAGCGCGGCATCTCCCACCCCCTTCGGAACCCCCTCCAGCAACGCCTGCGCGGCATCCCATTGCTCCTGATCGGACAGAACCGAGGCGCGGGCGTAAGTGAACGCCGCATTCAGCGCCGGATTCGTCACGCCAATGCCGTGTTGATCCAGCAGCAGCAGGGCCTCATCGTATCGTTCCAAATGGCACAACGCATCACACCAAAGCAAAACGCCTTCCGCCTGACCGTTCGTGACCGACGTCGTTTCCACATAGCGTTGCAGATAGTCTGCCGCCGTATCATACAAGCCATCCTGCAACGCCGCCCGGCCGGAAACAAGCGCCGACGCCTCTCCCGCCACAGGCGTTCCAGGCTCCGCCTCGCCAACAACCGCCAAGACCCGCCCCGACAGCAGGCAGGCGGCGACAGTCAGAAATATGTAAACTTTTTTGTATGCCGTCAGTCTCATGCGTTAGCCCAAGGGATTAAACAGCCCGATTTTCATGGTTCGCCCTTAAATAGCAAGGACTTTATACCTGCCGGTCCTGTGGTTTTCAAAATTATACGTTGTCATCATGGCTCATCGGAATCGAAGAAAGATAACGCCAGGCATGCGATGGAATTGAAACGATACGAACTCCTTGAATAAAACAAAAAACGGGGGTCCTCCATCCGGCGTCAGCCCTTGACAGTTGACACTTTATTCGCTCGGCGGGCCTTGGGCAGCAGCTCGCGCAGGAAGTGCCCGGTGTAGGATGCGCCGCATTGCGCCACCTCCTCGGGCGTTCCGACGGCAACCACGCGCCCCCCCTCCTCTCCACCTTCCGGCCCCAGATCAATGACATAATCCGCTGTTTTTATCACATCCTGATTGTGCTCGATAATCAACACGGTATTACCGGCATCGCGCAGTTTGTTCAGCACATTCATCAGCGTGTGTACATCGGCGAAGTGGAGGCCGGTCGTCGGTTCATCCAGAATATACAGCGTCTTCCCCGTGCTTCGTTTGCTCAGCTCGGCCGAGAGTTTGAGGCGCTGCGCCTCGCCGCCGGAAAGGGTCGTGGCGGGCTGCCCGACGTGCAGATAACCCAACCCCACCTCCGAAAGCGTACGCAGTTTTCGCTCAATCGCCGGCACCTTTTCAAAAAATTCCAAGGCCTCGTCGATGGTCATTTCCAGCACATCGGCTATGCTTTTGCCGTTGAATTTCACTTCGAGCGTTTCCCGGTTGTACCGCCGCCCGGCGCATTGCTCGCAGGTGACGTAGACATCCGGAAGAAAGTGCATTTCTATTTTGAGCAAACCATCGCCCTTGCACTTCTCACAGCGTCCTCCCTTGACGTTGAAGCTGAAGCGGCCCGGCTTGTAGCCGCGCATCCGGGCCCCCGGCAATTTGGCGTATAGATCCCGAATCTGGGTAAAGGCATTCGTATAGGTGGCCGGATTGCTTCGGGGGGTGCGCCCGATGGGCGACTGATCAATCACGATCACGCTGTCGATCAGATCAAGTCCCTTGATCTTTTTGTGTGCGCCCGGTTTTTCGCTCGAATGGTAAAAATGCTGAAAAAGCGCCCGGCGCAGAATATCATCCACCAGACTGCTCTTTCCGCTTCCGGATACGCCTGTGATACACACCATCAGGCCCACCGGAATGCGTACATCCAGATTTTTAAGATTGTTTTCCGCTGCGCCGATCACCTCGATCCAGCCCCGCTTAGGCTCAAGGCGTCGGGCGGGAATTTCCACCATTTTCACACCCGTGAGATACTGCGCCGTAAGCGACTCCCTGCACTTCAACAGTTTTTTACTGTCTCCGGCATAGAGTATTTCGCCACCGTGCCGGCCCGCACCGGGACCCAGATCGATCACATAATCTGCACAGCGAATCATCTGCTCATCATGTTCCACCACCACCACGGTATTGCCCAGATCACGCAACCGGTTCAGTGTGCGAATCAGGCGCTCATTATCCCGTGCATGCAGCCCGATACTTGGTTCATCCAGCACATAGAGTACGCCGACGAGCCCCGCGCCAATCTGCGTGGCCAGCCGGATGCGTTGCGCCTCGCCACCCGAGAGCGTACCGCTCTCCCGGTTCAGCGTCAGGTAATCCAACCCCACGTCCACCAGAAACTGAAGACGCTCGCCGATTTCCTTAATGATTTCCCGACTGATCTTCCGCTCCGTCTCGGTAAACGGGATCGTTTGCATGAACTCCGCCGCCGCACGCACCGGCATGGACGAAATATCCATGATGGACTTGCCATGAACCAGACAGGCCAGCGCCTCCGGCTTCAAACGCTTGCCAAGACACGCCCGACAAAGGTGCTTGTTCATGTATTTGCGGAGTTGCTGCCGTACATTGTCGCTCTCTGTTTCTTCAAGCCGGCGCGCCAGATTCGGGATCACGCCCTCGAATGGCTTGCAGATGCGGCGGCTCGCCCCGCCCCGCCAAAACGAGAATTCAATCTCCTCATCCCCGGAACCGTACAACAGCACCTGACGGGCCTCCGCCGGCATTTGATCCAGCGGCGTCTTCAGATCCACCCCGAAATGGTTCGTCACCGCCCGCATCAGCGCCTTGTAATAAATCAGCAGCCGGCGCCCGCCATAGCGCCACGGCACAATCGCCCCATGGTCAATGCTCTTCGACGAATCAGGCACCACCAGATCCTCGTCGAACACCATCATCATGCCCAGTCCATGGCAAACCGGGCACGCTCCGTACGGACTGTTAAAAGAAAAATCGCGCGGTTGCAGCGTATCGAAACTGATCCCGCACTCCACGCAGGCATTCTTTTCGGAGAAGAGCCGCTCCTCCCATTCGTCACTCCGCCCCCCCCGCTGATGCAGCACCAGCACCATTCCTTCCGAAAGTTTCAGAGCCGTTTCCGTGGAATCGGTCAGGCGGCTCCGAATGCTTTCCTTCAGCACCAGCCGATCCACCACCAACTCCACGCTGTGCTTTTTCTTCTTGTCGAGCGCCGGCGCATCATCCAGTTCAACGAGCGTACCGTCCAACCGCACCCGCACATAGCCCTCTTTCTTCGCCAAGGCCAGCACCTCTTCGTGCGCCCCCTTTTTTCCCCGCACCAACGGCGCCAGAATCATCACCTTCGTATCCAACCCCAACCCCATCACCTGCTCCACAATTTCCTCTGCGCTCTGGCGGGCAATCGGTTTGCCGCACTTCGGGCAATGCACCCGCCCAACGCTCGCAAAAAGAATGCGCAGGTAATCGTGAATTTCCGTGGTCGTGCCCACCGTCGAGCGCGGATTGGACCCCGCCGTGCGTTGTTCAATTGAAATCGCAGGCGAAAGCCCCTCGATGTAATCCACCTCCGGCTTCTGCATCTGCTCCAGGAACTGGCGGGCATAGGCCGAGAGACTCTCCACATACTTCCGCTGCCCCTCCGCATAAAGCGTATCAAACGCCAGCGACGATTTCCCGGACCCGCTCAACCCGGTAATCACCGTCAACCGATCGCGCGGAATCTCCACGGTAACATTCTTCAGGTTGTGTTCCCGCGCTCCAACCACTCTGATGCAATTCTTCATAATAAGCCGCCTTTCCCCCATGCCGACAGACCCTTTCTTCGGGCCCCGAAAACAGCCCGAATATATACACTCTGATAACAAAGAATGCCGAACAAAAACGGGTTTAAACTTGTATGGACAGACCGTTGCGCTACATTTTCCTCTGAAACCGGAAAGTGCCGGATTCAGGCACGACCATTCAGGGAAGGGACACACTGTTGAGTACTCTTTTTTCAGCACAGTTCTGTCGTACCCTCGTACGAAGGCTCTTGGCTTTGCTGGGCGTCTGTGTCCTCTTTTTTATTGTGGTTCAGTCCACGATTCTCCCCGGCGTGCTGGAACGCATGCTGCACCGCACCGCGGAAACCGCCGGATTCCCCGTGCAAACCCTCGAAATCCGATCCGTTTCCTGGTCCCACGCCGTCTTTTCTTCCGTCACGCTCGGGCGCGAAAGCGAAATAAAAATCGACACCCTTCAAATGGAATACAACCTGCGCGACCTCTTGAGCGGTCACATCCAGGCGCTCCGTATCTCAGGCGCCCTCATTACGCTACCCTGGAATCAAGAAATCGTACATCATGCCGGACGAACGCTCCCATCCGGCGCCGTTCTTTCCGCCCTGCCCTGCGACAACCTGTTCCTCTCCTCTTCCAGCCTGCTCTTCACCCGCCACGACGCCCGCTTCCGCATACCTTTTGAAGCCAACCTTCATTGTCAGCCAAACCGTCTCACGCTCGACCTGGACGCCGAACTACTGGGCGGGCAGGCCACCCTATCCGTCACCACCTCGCCCGAAGGCAAACCGCAACGGCTGAACGCCTCTCTGCGCGGCGTCCACCCCGGCCTGCTGCCCCAGCCCTTCCTGCCGCCCTTCCTCTCCAGCCCTTTGCAGGGAGCCCTCAACGGGACCGTTCAAGGCGTGCGAAAAAACGACGACTGGGAAACCGGCATCGACCTGAATTTCCGCCTCGCCGGGACCTATCGAAACATGCCCTTCTCTTTTCAGCCCGCACGTATGGAATTCAAAGGCTTCATTAACCCGCAGGGAATCCCGCAACACATTCAGATTGATCTCGCCTGCGAAAACATACAACTCGCCCAGTGGATGCTGAAAAATATTTCAGCCACCGGACACGGTGACGCCCGCGACCTGGCCATCCAGATCTCCGGCACCGGCGACACCTGGAATTTTGATACCGCCGAGGCCCGAATCACCGACGGTCTGCCGCTCCTGAAGCAATTGCTCCTGAACCAAACAGACCCCGGTCAACCGCCACACCTCCGCCTCGTACTCAACAAATTCAACAGTCGCCTGCCGGCAGGCGCCTTCTACGTGGAAGAAGCCGTCTACGATGCCGACCTCACCTGCCGCGCCGCCGCGCCGCGCCTCCTTAATGCCAGGCTGGGCATCCGAAACGGACAACTTATCGGAAAGAACGTACTCCTCAGCGGCATCCAAACCACATTCCACATCGAAGAACACTTCCCGCTAACCACCCGCGACACCCAGCAGACCTTCGTGGAGCGCGCCGAGTTTGGAGGCATTGTCTTAACTAACGGCACAGTAACGTATCAGTTGGAAAATCCCGAATCCCTCTTTATCGATCGCTGTGAATGGAGCTGGTGCGGCGGACGCCTCTCCAGCCGAGCCTTCTCCATACCGTTCCACGCCCCCGAAATCAAATGCACCGCCTTCTTTGAAAATATTTCCCTGAATGAGTTGGGACGCCTGCTCGTGGGAGGGCAACTGCAGGGAACCGGCCACCTGTTCGGTCGGATGCCGATCAACCTGCGCCTCGCGCCCGACCTCGCGCTCTCCTTCGGGAAAGGCCATCTCTATGCCATTCCTTCGTTCGGCGTGCTGAGCATCCTGGACGCAGGGATCGTAGAGGAAACCCTCATCGGACTGGAAAGCAAAAAGGAACGGCCCAAAGACATTTCGCGCAACGAACTCGTGCACCAGGCCCTCCGGGAATACCACTTCCAGCAGATCAAAATCAACTTTTCCCGCCGGCAGGGAAACGGTCTTTCCGGCCACATCCAACTGCGTGGAAACGGCCCGCCTCCCTACGAGCTGCCCGTCGGACTCAACATCCCCTTCTCCGTGAAATAAGGCCCCCCTCCGTCACTCCAAACGAGGTCGGCTAAGCGGCGGCCCCACCCCGCGTCGCCCGGCGCGAATGCACCATCAACCCGATCCCGAAAATAATCATGAACAGGCTGTAAAACATGCCGCGCGAAAGCCCCATAATCAGCGTGGCATCCGGCTCGCGGAAACACTCCCCGATAAGACGCATCACCGCATACAGCACCAA
>JAQVYB010000214.1 GCA_028708815.1 Kiritimatiellia bacterium
AATCCCTCGTTCAGCCACAATGGAGGGGGGCGCCCGTAGAATCGAAACAAAATCACATGCACCATTTCATGCGCCACAATCTCACTGCTCTCATGCCGCGCTCCCGCACGCTGCAAAAACATGTCCGGACCATACACAAACGAAAAAGCCCACTCGCCCGGCCCGGAAATCGTTTCCGTGAATTCCTCCCAACGCCGGGCATTGTTAAAAATGAAAATATGCGAGCGACCCTCGACCCGATCCTCCGTCACGCCCAACTCCTCGGCCATATACGCATATAAAAATTCCGCCAGACGTGCGACATGCCGGGCAAAATCCTTCCGTTCGTAATGGACGGTGAAATGCGCTGTTTGCGCGTGCCGCCAATTCACCAGATCGGACTGCAGGCAGCGCAGTCCCTTGTCTGTCAACGCCTCAACATCCATCTCGTCGGCAGCCGTTTCCTCAAAGGAAAAGTCTGCTTTGACCTGTTTCCGAATGTCCTGCGCCGAGTTTCGCGCCAAAACAGACGGTGCACCCAGCCAGACGAACATCAGCGTGATCAATACGCCACTCAGGCAAAAATCCAAACGGCATCTGTATTTGCACTGTGTCATGCCTGAAGTTTGCCGCATTCCACCGGCGGAAGCAACCCCACATCTTGACCTTATCGAATGAAGCAGAGAACGCCTCAGCATACTTCTCCGAAAAGATCATAGGTCGAGCTGTCTGTTATGGTTACCCGGCAACGCACACCCGGTTGCGGCACGAAACCTTCCGGCCAGGCATCGAGCAGGACCACTCCGTCAATTTCCGGCGCCTGCCATTGCGTACGCCCAACCGGCATGCCCACCGTCTCCCCACATTCATTTTCCACCAGGCCTTCCCCGTCCAACATCACCTCCACCACCTGACCCTTCATGCGACGAAGCTTCTCCTCCGAAAGCCCCTGCTGAACCTCCATCAATCGATTCTTTCTACGCTCTTTTTCTTCCTCCGGGATACCATCGCCCTGCTTGCAGGCCAGAGTCCCCGGCTCCGGGGAATACGTGAAAACCCCCAGATGATCAAAGGCCTGCTCCCGAACAAAATCGAACAACTCATTAAATTCGCGCTCCGTTTCGCCCGGGAAACCGACAATCAATGCCGTACGCAAGGCCACGCCGGGCAGTTGGGTGCGCAGGCGGTCGAGCAAACGAAGCGTCTCCGCTTTTGTGCAGGGGCGACGCATGGCGCGCAGCAGCCGATCATTAATATGCTGCAGCGGAATATCCACATACCGGCAGAAACGCGGATCACTCGCCAGAACCGAAAGCATCTCGTCATCCAGATGGCCCGGATACACATACATCAGCCGAAACCAGACCTCCTCTTCCACCTCCGCGGCCAGACGCCGAAGCAGTTCGGCCAGGCGTTTTTCCTTGTAGCGCTGCAATCCATAGGCGGAGGTATCCTGGGCAATGAGATTGATCTCGCACACACCCAATCCAACCAGTTCTTTCGCCTCTCGGACAATGTCCTTCAAGGAACGATCAACCTGCCGCCCGCGAATCGCCGGTATGGCGCAAAAGGCACAGCCGTTGGAACAGCCTTCGGATATCTTCAGCGACACCGAATGCCCCGCACCCGTAATCACCCGGGGCAGCGAATGAAAGGCGGAAGCGATCTTCCCGATCCTCACGCCGCCGCCCGCCCTCGGAATCTCTCCGGCCAGACGACCATCCGCCACCGACTCCAGAATTTCCGGCAAACGCAGATAGTCCCGAAAAGACAGGCAGATGTCGGCATCCGCCAGAAACGACTCCAACCCCTGCTGAACAGCATGCTCCACCAGACACCCCGCCGCCGCAATCACGCGCGGACGCCTGCACCGACGGCGCGTGGCCTTCAACTCTTTCAGCACCTCCGCCGCTTCCTCCCGGGCATCCGCAATGAAGCCACAGGTGTTCACCAGGCAGACGTCTGAATCCTCCGGGCGCTCCGCAAGCAGAAAGCCGTACTGCACCACCAACGCCATCAGGCGCTCCGTATCCACCGTATTTTTCGGACATCCCAGGCTGATAAAGGAAACCCGCCGTGGCTTTTCTTTTTTTAAACTACTGGCCATAGCCTGTTTTCTAACACGCACCTTCCGCCGGTTCGAGTTCTAAAGTGAAGTATTGATTGCGCTGAAAAACACGGGAGCGGCATCGGCCCGATGCCATCTTCTCTTTTCATTCAATCTGCCCGCGTGGCCGCGGGCGCTCCAAGAGGATCCCCCGTACTGCGAAATGACCCACTCCGCTTTGGGCGCTTCACACCGCTTCCGCGTGTCCCGCCGTCCTTTTATATTGACACCTATAGAACTCTCGATATATTGATTTCTCATGAAAATGAATGAGCACAAACCCATACCGGACGAGGAACTCTCTCGCGCCGCAGAATGTCTCAAACTGATGGCTCATCCGGTCCGTCTTCGGATGGCCGACCTGCTGACCCGTCAAACCCTGCCCGTGAGCGAAGTGGCGGAAGCCTGCGCCCTGCCCCCCAGCCAGGCCTGCGGGCATCTGCGCCAAATGCAACGGCATGGATTGCTTGTGGGCGAGCGGCGCGGGCGCCAGGTCTTCTACCGCGCGTCCTCACCCCGTCTGCTGCACCTGATGGAGTGCCTGCGGAAAAACTGCATGAAAAAATAAATATATCACAAAAGAATAAGAGGTGCTGCAATGAATAAACGTATCGTGGTTATCGGTGGGTCAGCGGCGGGTCCCAAGGCTGCCGCCAAGGCAAAACGGCTCGATCAACATGCCCAGGTCACCATCATTCAGAAGAGTCCAGACCTCTCAATGGCCTCCTGCGGCTACCCCTATTACGTCGGCGGGTTCTTCGAAGACCGAAACCAACTGCTCAGCACACCCATCGGCGTGGTGCGTGATCCGAAATTCTACCTCAAGGCCAAAGGCATCACCGCCAAAACGCAAACCGAGGCTCTCTCGATCGACCGCGAAAACCGCATCGTACACTGTCGCGACCTGGTCTCCGGAGTTGAATTTGATGAACCGTACGACAAGCTGGTCCTGGCAACCGGCGCCTCCCCGATCATTCCCCCGGTGCCGGGGCACGACCTGCAAGGCATCACCACGCTGCAATCCATGCAGGATGCCGACTTCCTGCGCAAGATCGTGGATGACCATTCCGTATCCAAGGCCGTGATTGTCGGCGGCGGCTTGATTGGCATTGAAACCTGTGAGGCACTCCAACTGGCCGGCATCCAAATTACCACCATCGAAATGCTGCCGCAGATTCTGACCTTTCTGGACTGGGATCTGGCCAAACTGCTGGAAAACCATGTGCGCATGCACGCGGCGAACGTCATCACCGACAATCCGGTGACGGCCTTCCTGGGAGAGAACGGAAAGCTGACCGGGGTCCGTCTGAAAAGCGGGACCGAGCTGCCCTGCGAACTCGCCGTCATTGCCGTGGGCGTACGCCCCAACTCGGCACTGGCCGGCAAGGCAGGCCTGACGGTAGGTCCACGCGGCGGCATTACCGTGAACGAATTCCTGCAGACATCGGATGAACATATATATGCCGTAGGCGACTGCATTGAAGTGCGCAACCGCCTCACCGGAGAAATCTCGCCGGCGCCGTATGGCGACCTGGCCAATCTTGAAGGCCGCGTGGCCGCACGCAACGCCATGGAAGGCAATCATGTGGTGTTCCCCGGCACCATTCAAACCGGCATATGTAAAGTCTTCGACTTCGCGGCAGGATCAACGGGCCTCTCCGAAACACGCGCAAGGGCACAGGGCTTCGATGCCGTTTCCTGCGTCACCTCCGGCCTCGACAAGCCACATTTCATGGGCGCCAAACTGCTGATTCTGAAGATGACGGCCGACCGGAAAACCGGCAGACTGCTGGGCCTCCAGGCGGTCGGGCCCGGCGATGTCAGCAAGCGCATTGCCGAAGCGGCCATGGCCATTATGGGAAATCTGACGATCGAAGATCTGGTTAACGCCGACCTGCCATACGCCCCACCCTTCTCACCGGCAGTGGACAATCTCATCATGGCCGCTCATGTGATGGAAAACAAAATGCGTGGACTCATGAAGGGCCTCTCCGTGGTGGAATTCAAAGAGCGCCTCGAACGCAAGACGCCGATGTGCATTATCGACATACGCTCCGCGGAGGAATTTGAGGAAACGCGTCTGGGCGTGGGCGAGGTGCTGATTCCTCTGGGCGCCCTGCGCGGACGCCTGCAGGATCTGCCGCAGGATAAGGAAACCGAAATAGTCCTGTTCTGCAAAACATCGCTGCGCGCCTATGAAGCGGCCACCTTCCTGGAGGCACACGGATGGTCCAATGTGCGCGTGATGGAGGGCGGCCTGGCCGTCTGGCCCTATCCCCGGGAGAAATAACCCACGACCCCCACACCACACCCTTCGGGAGAAAAAAATAAATGACCCCCTATACACACGATATGCTGGTAATTGGATTGGGACCTGCCGGCATGGCGGTGTCGATTATGGCCTCTGCCATGGGCCTGAAGGTCTGCGCGATTGAACGCAACAAAATCGGCGGCGAATGCATGAATGTGGGATGCATTCCGAGCAAATCGCTCCTTCGCATGGGCAAGACGCGCGCCCTTTTCAAGCAGTTGGAGGCGATGGAACTCGAGCCGCTTCCCGCTCCGAAAGTGCGCAACCCCTTTCATAAAATTCGGGAATACGTGGACTTCATCGGCGAACACAAAACAAAAAAAATGTTCGAGAAAGTAGATCTCATACTCGGACAGGGCGATGCCCGCTTCACGGGACCGCATACCGTTGAAACGGACGGGCGTTCATTCTGCGCGCGGAAAATCTATATCTGCACAGGAACGCGCCCCGCGCTGCCTCCCATTCCCGGCCTGGAACAATGTGATCCGCTGACCAATGAAAATCTCTTTGATCTGACGGAACTCCCGAAGAGCCTGCTGATTATAGGGGGCGGCGCCATCGGCTGCGAGATGGCACAGGCGTTCAACAATCTCGGATGCCCCTGCACCATCGTGCACATGGATGCACATTTGCTGCCGGCAGGCGACCCGGAATCCGGCCAACTGCTCGAAGAAGTGTTCGTGAAGGAAGGTATTCACGTATACAACGGACGCTCCATCACCCGGCTGGAACGCCGCGAAGGCCAGGTTGTACTCTTCACCGCACAGGGCGAAGAAATCTCGGGCGAACGGCTGCTCCTCGCCGCCGGACGCCGCTTTGATTTCTCCTCGCTGAATCTGGAAGCGGCGGGCGTACAATACGGCAAACGGGGTATCACCGTGAATTCCTTCCTGCAAACCACCCAATCCTGCATCTACGCGCCGGGCGATTGCAACGGGCATTACCTGCTTACGCATACCGCGATGCACCAGGGAATGATTGCCCTGATGAACAGCATGCTCCCCCGCCTTTTCCGGCGGCGATTTGAACGCTATGTGGTACCCTGGACCGTCTTCACTTCCCCTGCCGTTTCTCATGCCGGGAAGACACGTGCTCAGCTTGAGAAGCAGGGCATCCGCTTTGAAGAAATCTCGGAACGCTATGCGGATTACG